>CAXSGC010000004.1:0-144450 GCA_964236945.1 uncultured Acidobacteriaceae bacterium
ATGTCATCTCGACCGAAGCGCAGCCCCACGCATGTCATCTCGACCGAAGCGCAGCCCCACGCATGTCATCTCGACCGAAGCGCAGCCCCACGCATGTCATCTCGACCGAAGCGCAGCCCCACGCATGTCATCTCGACCGAAGCGCAGCCCCACGCATGTCATCTCGACCGAAGCGCAGCGAAGTGGAGAGACCTGCGGTTGCCTCTGCCATTCCTGTTTTGTCATTCCCGAAGGGAATCTGCGTTTATTTGCTGCGCGAAAGCGTGGCGTACCTCCCACAACGAACCGGTAAAATAGAAACAGGGCAAAGATCGGACACTTGGCCTCTGGCGGTCAACCCCGTGTGCGAAGTCGGGCCTTCCCCTATCGAAGGATGATTGCCCTATTCCGATCCAGATCTAAGTTGTTTCGATCGAAGACTTTGAGCAACAAACCGGGGGGGCGGGGGGGGTGTACCCCGTCCGATCCGGACGGTCATGGACCTTGCAAGGGCGTGCATATTTTCACGGGATCTTGTTGTGGTTCCGTCACAATAGAATCAGATCGGATCAGGGGCTCCGCCGCCATGCCGCGCATCAACTTCCAGCAACAGCTCGTCGCCCTCAAGGATAAGCTCCTCGCCATGGCCGCCCTCTCCCAGCAGGCGCTTGAGTTCTCGCTCGAAGCCTACCTCACCGGCGACATGAGCCTGTGCTCCCACGTGCAGGAGATCGAGGCCGCCATCAACGCCGCCGAGCGTGACGTCGACCAGATGGCCCACGACCTCCTCGCCAAAGAGCAGCCCATGGCCATCGACCTACGATTCATCCTCTCGGTGATCAAGATCAACGGCGACCTGGAGCGCATCGGCGACCAGGCGCACAACATCGCCCAGCGGGCTGAGACCCTGCGCGACCTCCCCTCGATCGCTCTCCCGATCGACATCCCGGACATGGGCGAGAAGGTCCGCGTCATGATCCGCCGCGCCATCCAGGCCCTGCTCGAAGCGGACGCCGAACTCGCCGAGTCGGTCCTCAGGCTCGACGACGAGGTGGACGACCTCAACCGCGCCGTCCAGACCGAACTGGTCGAGGTGATGCAGCAGCACCCCGTCTTCAGCAGCCAGGCCCTCAGCGCCATCATCATCTCCCGCAACCTCGAACGCGCCGCCGACCACGCCACCAACATCGCCGAGGACGTCATCTTCTGGGTCCGTGGCTCCGACGTCCGGCACCAGATGTCGCTCAGCACCGCCGAGCAGAGCTCACGGGCGCTAAGATGAGAGGCCATGAGCCTCCTCCTCGCCACCGGCTCCGCCACCGCCGAGATCTCAGACGCCGATCTCCGAGAGCACATCTTCACCGCCCTCGCCGCCTTCCCCGACCGCAAGCGCGTCCTTATCGTGCCCCCGGACATCACCCGCCTCCACTCCCAGGCCGGCCGTCTGACCGAGCTCGCCGCCGAGTTCCTCGGGCCGCGCCTCACCGATGTCCTGCCCGCCCTGGGCACCCACAAGCCGATGTCCGACGGCGAGATCGCCGTGATGTTCGGCACCACCCCCCGGCCCCTCTTCCGCCCTCACGACTGGCGCCACGACGTGGTCACCCTGGGGGAGGTGCCGGGCGAATTTATTCACGAGGTCAGCGAGGGCAGGCTTGACTACAGCTGGCCGGCTCAGGTCAATCGCCTGCTTCGGGACGGCGGCCACGACCTCATCCTCTCGATTGGCCAGGTCGTTCCGCACGAGGTCGTCGGCATGGCCAACGGCAACAAGAACATCTTCATCGGCACGGGTGGTGTGCTCGGCATCCACCGATCGCACTTCCTGGGCGCCGTCTACGGGATGGAACGCATGATGGGCCGGGCCGACACCCCCGTCCGCCAAGTGCTCAACTACGCCGGCAAAACTTTCGGCGGGCAGCTTCCTCAGGTGCTCTACGTGCTCACGGTCGTGGCGAAGAACAGGCAAGGGAGGCTCGTGGTTCGCGGTCTGTTTCTCGGCGACGACACCGAGTGCTTCGACCGTGCGGCCGCTCTCAGCCTCGAGTGCAACTTCGTGAAGCTGGACCGCGAGATCAAAAAGGCGGTGGTGTACCTCGATCCGGGCGAGTTCCGATCGACGTGGCTCGGCAACAAGAGCGTCTATCGCACGCGCATGGCGATGGCGGACGGAGGCGAACTCATCGTCCTCGCGCCCGGCGTTCGCGAGTTCGGCGAGGACCCGACCATCGACCGCCTGATTCGACGGCACGGCTACAAGGGAACTTCCGAGACCCTCGCCGCGGTCAAGACGGACGTGGAGTTGGGGGCCAATCTGAGCGCTGCCGCGCACCTGATCCACGGCTCCAGTGAAGGCCGCTTCCATATCACCTACGCCCCCGGCCACCTGTCGCCGGGTGAAATCGAAAGCGCCGGATATGGGTACGCCGACCTCCTGCAGATAGAAGAGAAGTACCAGCCAGGAGCGCTACAGGATGGTTGGAACCTTGTGGGCGGAGAAGAGATCTTCTACATTTCGAATCCCGGGCTGGGTTTGTGGGCGTACGAGGGGCGCTTGCAGAGTCAGAGCCCATGCAATGAGCATGCAGGGCAAGCTCTCTAAGCTGTCAGGTATGCTGGAGCGGCTCTTACGTGTTGGACAAGAAGCACTGAGGCGAGATGGAAACGGGTGAGAGAGTGGCGCTGCCGCGATTTTCAATAGGTGTGGGCGATCGATTTGCTCAGGAGGCGGAGGCGCAGATCGAGGCGTGCGTCGCGGCCGCGGAACTCGGAGCCGAGGTGATTCCGGTTTGGAACAAATCCAATCGCGAACACAACATTATCGGCTCGGAGCCGACATCCACACGCGCCGCGGCGGATGCAGCGGTAAAGGCGGTCGGTTGGACAAAGCCGTACTTTGTGGACGCGGACCACATCAATCTCGCGACCGTAGAGCGATTCATTCCCTCGTGCGACTTCTTTACGCTTGATGTTGCAGACAAGATCGGTGAGCCGGCGGAGGCTGTCGATGTGGATGCGTTTCTGAATCGTCACCGGGAGTTGGTCGGCGAAGTCAATCTGCCGTTGACGGGCAAGCTGCTCAAGACGGACGAGCCTCTGGTCAGGGCGGTGCTTGAGAAGTTCCTGACCGCGGTGCAGGATGCAGGCCGGATCTATCGGCACCTGCTCGATGGCAAAGGCGAGAGCCGGTTCGTGACGGAGATCTCGATGGACGAGACGGACTCGCCACAGACGCCGGTGGAGTTGCTCATCATCCTTGCAGCAATTGCCGATGAACGCATTCCCGTCCAGACGATCGCGCCGAAGTTCACGGGTCGCTTCAACAAGGGTGTGGACTACGTGGGAGACGTCTCGCAGTTCGCCACCGAATTCCGGGATGATGTTGCGGCAATTGCCTATGCTGTCGAGCGGTACACCTTGCCCGAGAATCTGAAGCTCAGCGTTCACTCGGGATCGGATAAGTTCTCGATCTACCCGGCCATCCACCAGGCAATGCGGGACTTGGGGGCGGGCGTGCATGTTAAAACCGCCGGAACCACCTGGCTTGAGGAGGTTGGAGCGCTTGCGGAGAGTGGAGGTGGCGGCCTGAGGATCGCGAAAGAGATCTACAGCGAGGCGTACGCGCACATTGACGAGTTGACGGCTCCGTACGCCGCGGTTCTCGACATCGATCGCGCACATTTGCCAAAGGCCGACACGGTCAGAGGTTGGTCGGGCGAGCAGTTTACGGGTGCTCTGCGAAATGAGATGAAAGACCCGTTGTATAACCCGAGTTTTCGTCAGCTTCTCCATGTCAGCTTCAAGATTGCCGCGAAGATGGGGGACCGATATCTGGCAGCTTTGGCGATGAACAAGGAAGTTGTGTCGCACAACGTAACGCGCAATCTTCTGGAGCGGCATATCCGGCCGGTGTTTCTTGGCAGCTAGAGATCGCATCCAAGTTCGGCAGAGAGGTATTGGCGCATGGTCGTGGTCATCATGGGGGTAAGCGGGTCTGGCAAGACACGGATCGGAACGCTTCTGGCCAGTCGCTCGGGCGTGGTGTTCGCTGACGCGGATGATTACCACTCTGCCGCTAACAAGGCGAAGATGGCGGCGGGCCAACCGCTTACGGACGACGATCGCCAGCCTTGGCTCCAGCACCTCAATGGACTCCTGCAGGGTTGGGTCCAGGCAGGCAAAGGCGGTGTTCTGGCCTGCTCCGCCTTGAAGGAGAGTTATCGCGAGACGCTGGAAGCGGACGTCCCGTGCACGGAGATCAGCTGGGTGATGCTCGATGTTTCTCAGGAGATTATTGCAACCCGTATCGCAGGCAGGCACCATGAATTCATGAGTCCCGCGCTTCTGGGGAGTCAGTTCGCGACTTTGGAGGCGCCGAGCGGGGAAGAGGCTGTGCACGTGTGCAACGACAGGTCTCCGGATGTCGTCGTGGGGGAGATCCTGCAGCACGTTGTTCCGCGTGACAAGACCTCGGACACGGCCGCTGTGTCAGCGGCGACATAAGGGAGAGATCTCGGGCTAACAGATTGCGCGTGCGGCGTTCATGTCTCTTGGGAGAAGCATGATGGCGAAAGATTTATTCGACTTGACCGGGCGATGTGCCGTTGTGGTGGGCGGTACTGCGGGCATCGGTCTGGCGATGGCGATCGGTCTGGCGGAAGCTGGCGCGGACGTAGTTGCAACGTCGCGAACATCGGAACAGGTGGACGCGACGGCAGAAAAGATCGAAGCCGTTGGCCGGCGGACGGCCCGGTTGACGAGCGACGTGGAAGATCGAGGGTCGCTGGAGAAGCTGCTTCAGGAGACGCTGAAGCAGTTTGGCAAGGTAGACATCCTGATCAATTGTGCGGGCCGGATCAAGCGAGAGCCGACCGTCGATGTCTCCGAGGCGACATGGGATGGGATCATGGACACCAACGTCACAGGCACGCTCCGGGGCTGCCAGATCTTCGGCAGGCACATGCTGGAACGTGGCTACGGCAAGATCATCAACATTGCGTCGCTGAACACGTTTGTGAGTCTGAAGGAAGTCGCGGCGTATGCAGCCAGCAAAGCAGCGGTTGGCGCACTGACACGGTCGCTGGCCGTGGAGTGGAGCTCGCGGGGACTTACTGTCAACGCCATCGCTCCTGGGGTCTTCCGGACGGCGCTGAACCAGAAGCTGCTGGATGAGAGCGAGCGCGGCAAGGAGCTCAGCATGCGGACGCCGATGGGGCGGTTCGGCCGGACGGAGGAGCTGGTGGGCGCTGCGATCTTTCTCGCGAGCGATGCTTCCTCGTTTGTGACGGGCGAGATTCTGGTGGTGGACGGCGGCTTTCTGGCGAGTGGTGTGAATCAGTAGACAGTCGCCGGATTGGCTAGAATCAAATTACCTGTCGGTGTATAGGAAGCCACAGGCATCCACGCCGCTTTCTCCAAAGGAAAACGGCTCCGCACGAATATCCCGCTCCATAGCAACAGGGAATTTGCTCTGAAGCACGGACTTCAGCGAACTGTCTCCGGGGCTTGGTATGCGGAGTGATGCCTGCGTATTTTTGATGTGTGCGCGGCAGGTGCCAAGTTTAGGTACGAGAAGAAGCCCGCGCAATCATGGTCGCCGTGTAGGCTGCTCCGAACCCGTTGTCGATGTTGACGACCGTGACGTTGGGTGAGCAGGAGTTGAGCATGCCGACGAGCGCAGCGACTCCCGAGAACGAGACGCCATACCCGACGGACGTCGGAACCGCGATGACAGGAACCGGGACGAGACCTCCGACAACGGACGGAAGCGCGCCTTCCATGCCGGCACAGACGATGACCACGTCGGCAGTGGCGAGGTCTTGGCGGACGGCGAGGAGACGATGGAGGCCGGCGACCCCCACATCGTACAGGCGAGTGACGCGGGAGCCGAAGAGTTCGGCGGTTACGGCCGCCTCCTCCGCGACCGGCAGATCGCTGGTGCCGGCACAGAGGATGGCGATGTGTCCACGCTGAGGTTGTGGCGCACTCTGCCGAAGGGCCAAGGTGCGTGCTGTTGCATTATGGCTCGCCTCCGGAGCCAGCGCGAGCACAGCGGCAGCCGTCAGGGGGTCGACCCGCGTGGCGAGAACATCCTGACCGGCTGCTGCCATGCGGGCGAAGATGGCAGAGGTTTGCTCCGGCGTCTTTCCTGCCCCATAGATCACCTCGGGAAGCCCAGTTCGGAGTGCGCGGTGGTGATCGATGCGAGCGAAGTCGAGGCTCTCATACGGCAGATCTCGAAGCCGGTCGGCAGCTGCACCTGGGGCTAGATCGCCGCGTTCCACATCGGCGAGCAAACTGAGAAGATTGGTTCTGTCCATAAGGTCTGGTGGGAAAAGGTCTGGTGCGAGGGCCGGTTCTGGGAGCTACTGAGGCGAGCCGGAAGAGCTCGCGTGAGAGTTGGCGTATGCGCTGTGTGCCGCCTGCAGAACGCGCTTAAGTGGCACGCGGTGGGCGTCGGCTGCCGCCTTGGCGTCGACAAACTCGGGCGCTGCGTTCAGCTCCTCACCGGCAAGAGATCCGATCTTCATGCGGATGGCGCCGAAGGGTGTCTTTACGCTGGTGTGGGCTCGGCTCAGGCACGAGCGTTGCTGTGTGTGGGTTCGGATGCCGAGGGTGGTGGTCTGCTCAAAGAGGATGCGCTCGATAGGGAGCGCATGCGCTTCGTCGGTCAGCACGGTGAGCAAGGTTCCGAGACGACCCTTCTTCATCGTGACGGGTGTGCTCATTACGTCGAGCGCGCCGGCGGCAAGGACAAGGTCGGTGACATAGGCCAGGACTTGCGGGCTCAGGTCATCGAGAGCTGTCTCCAGCAGCGTAACTGTTTCGGTTCGAGGAGACGCTCCGTCCCATATTTCCGGGTTTATCTCGCGGCTGTTCGGTACGGGGGCGGCAATCGCGCTCTGTGGGGCTATTCCCGGATTTGCCGCAAGAGCAGGTGGCGGTGAGATTTGAGCGGTGTCAGCAGCTTCTCCCAAAAGGAGGCGAAGGACATTGGGGAAGCCCTCCGGGTTGCGTGTCCCGGCACCGTATCCGATGTGCGTCGTCGTCATGGCGGGTTGCCGGCCAAAGGTGACGGGGAGAGCGCGGAGGAGTGCCGCACCGGTCGGCGTAACGAGCTCCTTTTCCAGATGCGCTGAGTACGTGGGGAAACCACGGAGGAGATCCGCGGTGGCGGGTGCGGGTACAGGAAAGATTCCATGCGCACACTTCACCATGCCTCCGCCAACGTTGAGCGGGGAGGAGTGCCACTGGATCGGCGCGCCTGTCTCTCTGAGAGCTTGCTGATTGAGGGCGTGGATACATGCGCTTGCGGCGACGATGTCGACGATTGCGTCCACCGCGCCTACCTCGTGGAAGTGAATGTTCTCGACCGGGACGTTGTGGATCTTGGCTTCGGACGCGCCCAGTAACTCGAACGCCTGCACAGCGAAGTTTTTTACCGGTTCTGCAAGAGGGGCGTTCTGGATCAGACCCCGGATGACTGAGAGGGATCGACCGTGTGCATGCTCGGGAGCGGAGGCGGCATGTGAACTCTGTTCGTCAACGTGATGGGTGTGCGAGTGCGCGTGGCCACCTTTGTGGAGATGCTGCGACTTCAGTTGCTGCTGCAGCGGCGGTGCGGATACCTGCTCGGGGAAGCTGGCGGAGGTCTCCGCAGTGACAGCTGGGGTGTGAGCCGTTGAAATGTTCGTACCCTCGGCCAGATGTTCCCCTTCAAGGACGTCGACCTTGGTTGCTGTGATCCCGGAACGATCGACAGTGTGGATCTTCAACGAGGCGCAGAGATCAAGAGCCGCTATGGCCTTCTGCACTATGTTTAGGTCGACGCCGGCATCGAGCATGGCGCCGAGGAACATGTCGCCGGAGATGCCGGCAAAGCAGTCGAGGTAGGCGATGCGCATAGCTTTATTTTGTCACGCGATCCTGTGAAGAGGAGGCAGAAGCGGCGGCGATCGCAGCGATGGGAAGCACGGCATTCATGCTTCCGGAGCGGTATCCCGACGTGTCCAGCGTGACGTAGAGAAAGCCGACTGATTTTAGATCTGCGGTGATCTCGTCCAGCATATCGATCGACAGCGCACGCGTGAGGTCCTCTCGGGCGATCTCGATGCGTGCGAGTTCCCCGTGATGACGAACGCGAACTTGTCGGAATCCAAGACGGTGCAGGCTCGCCTCGCCCTGCTCGACTTGCAGGAGCCGCTCCGGTGTGACCGGAAGACCATACGCGATGCGGGAGGAAAGGCAGGCGCTGGCGGGCTTGTCGGCGATCCGGAGGCCGGCCTCCCGTGCGAGTGTACGGATTTCAGCTTTGGACAGCTGAGCCGTCACGAGAGGCGCGACCGCGTTGTGCTTCTCTGCGGCCTTCTGCCCGGGGCGGAACTCGCGACCGTCATCGAGATTCATCCCAAAGGCGGTATGGGCGAAGTTGCGCGTTTCGCGAAAGTGCTCCATCTGCGTAAACAGCTCGTCTTTGCAGTGGAAGCAGCGCTGCGCGTCATTGCGCTGATAGTCCGGATTGGCGAGTTCGACCGTGTACAAGATCTCCGTCGGTATCCCGTGGTCGCGCGTGAAGTCGAGAGCGGCTGCCAGCTCCGCGCGGGGAAGAGAGACGGAATCTGCAATCACGGCAAGCATCCGATCGCCCAGAGCAAGGTGCGCGGCATACGCAAGGTATGCCGAGTCCGTTCCACCCGAGTAAGCGACGAGGACGCTGCCGAGGTCCTGCAAAGTCGTCTGTAATAGAGCGGATTTTGCAGAAAGATCCATCGGAGAGATTGTAGCGGCTTTCAGGGAAGATCCGTCCGGGATGGGGACGTATCAGTGAAGAAGTGGAGGAAGTTTCGCTGAGGATCCAAGAAGAAAGACGGTCCCAACGATCAGGCTGTACGCCGCCGTGATCGAGGTGACGATGCCCTTCAGCCGGGGCCGGTCCGAGCTGCCGGCGAAGATGCCTGAGGCGGACGCCGTCATGATGGTGTTCATCAGAAGAAGGCCGCCGATAAAGCTCAGGAGGCCGATGAAACCTCGGCTCGTTCCGCCCAGGTTGGCCGCGAGAAGGAAGAGGAGGAGCTGCGAGGGCGTCTCGGCTCCCAGACCGTGGATCACACCGACCCCGAATACCGAGCTTTGGTTATAGCGAAACGCGAATGCATCCGGCTTGGGGGCGGAGCGGTCCCAGATCCGTCTTGTCTGCCAGGCGAGAAACCGTGTTCCGGAGATGAGGAGAGCGATACGGCTGGCACTTTGGTGATGGTGCGCAGCGCCACCTGAGTTGCGGCGATGTCGAATGGAGGTGATCCCGACGTAGATCGCCAGGACTACGAGAGTTGCCCCGACGAGCCGCTCGCCGACGGTGTCGAGCCCTGGCGGTATTTGCAGGTGAAACAAGATGACAGCCGCGCCCAGGACAGCGACGGTGAGAGCGTGGCCGAGCGCGTAGAGCAGGCCCAGACGCATCCCTTCCCGCCAGCCTTTCTGGACGCTGGTGATGTCCGAGATGGCGGCCAGGTGATCGTAGTCGAATCCGTGGCGCAGCCCAAGCAGAGCGCAGGAGAGAAGAGCGAGCTGAAGCTTGGCCGACACGGGGGTGTTCCTAGGGTACGTCTGTGGCACTCTTTGTGCCAGACCGGACGTTTGGGTTCTTCGATCCTCTGGTCCTCAGGCAGGTCCGGTGCTGGAGAATGCGAGCGGGTCAGCGTCCTGGGGCTGGTCGACTCTGCGGGAGCGCGGGAAGGAACGGCGGCCGTGTGACCCAGAGGAGCGGCTGTCGAATGGGGAAGCTGTGCAGGATTTCAGGACTCGCCGGGTCCGGGCGGAGCGATGTCCAGAGGGTGGCGTACTCCGGCCGTTGGTAGGCGCGTGCGGCGAAGAGCAGGCTGGGGCGGCGGCCAGGCAGATCCGCGAAGTGAGTTGCGTCGGCGCGATACGGCCAGGCCGCGCGATCGCGGATGAACGGCACAAGTCGTGCCACCGCAACGCGCATGCCTGGGCCATCCTGCAGTTGGAAGTCCCACAGGCTCTCGAAGCGGCTGGAGAGGAGGTCGACGGCAGCCGCGAGCAGGTCAAGGTTGAAGAGTGAGTTGCGGTAGGGGTTTGCGGTCTGCAGTTCGTGTGGGAAATTGCCGTCTGCGAGAATCTGGGCGCGCACGGTCGTCGTTTTGTACATGTGACGAAGCTCGGAGAGTTGTTCGTCGGATCCAGCGAGCCTGGCAGAGGCCGAGGCCTGCAACAGCCAAGAGCTCGCATGCCGGTCTCTGCTGTCGCGAGCCAGGCCAGCCGTTCTCGACGTTGTAAGCCAACTCAGGTACGAGTTGAGCCACGCGCGCACTCGGTCGAGGTCTGCGGCGGAGAAGCCCTCGAAGCTGGACAGGAACGGAACGGCGACCGCCACCTCTGCCAAGCCGACGGCCTGAATCAGCGCTCTGTACTCTGTGGGTGTTCTGGACGGGATGCTCGGGTCCATCCGCGTCGCAGGATCGACAAACCATGCCCTGAGCTGCTCCACAGCAAGTTCGGCGTACGTGCGGGCGAGCTTTGGGTCCTTCTCTCGAGTCAAAAGGAAGGCAGCCGTCAACGCCGGCATCTGCAGGGTAAAGCGCTCCAGGAGATCGCGATGAGCGGCGAAATCGGGCTTTGTCCCAGCGTCGGTTTGCCTGGTCTGGTCCGTGTCTTCCTGAGCATAGTAAAGATGTGGGTCGCCACCGTCCGGTGCGCGAACCGAGGTGATGGTCTGAGGGCGTTCTGCGAGGAAACGATTCGCGTCTCGGAGAATCCGGTCCCGGTCGAGAGCGGGCACGTCGGGACGGGAAGTTGAGCTCGCACCGGAGTTCGTCCCCGGCGTTTGGGCCATCGTATACGGTTGAAGCAAGAGGCCGAAGCTCTGAAAGCAGAAGGTCCGTCGCGTCGTCATGGCAAGGTCGCTGCGCCGCAGACTATCACGCACAACCCAGAGCCATTCTCGGCAAGGACGCATGTACCGGAAGAATTGCATCTACACCCTGCTACTTCTTTGCATTTCAGCTCTGGCCGGAGCCAAAGCCGAGGTGCGCGTGTGCGTCACGGACGGGTACGGGCTCTCTCTGCCGAAGGCCGAGCTCCTCATCCGTGCACCGCAGAACTCTTCCGTGCCTCTCGTACGCTCGCAAACCGGCGCGGATGGATGCGCCGTTCTGAGCTTGCAGACGGGACGTGCATATGCGTTGAGTGCCAGGTTAAGCGGGTTCGCGGAGGTGACGCAGGAGCTCGGAAGAGGGGACACGGACGTCAAAATTATGCTTCGCCCATCCGCAGCCTTTGCGGTTGAGGTTACGGCCGCGCGCATTGCTTTGCCGCTCGATGCAAGTGCAAGCAGCGTTCGGATCCTGTCTGCGCAACAGCTGGCGGAGGCTCCTGGGTTGACCTTGGATGATCGTCTGCGAGGGGTGCCGGGGTTCCAGCTGTTCCGGCGGACCGGGTCGTACGTGGCGAACCCGACCACGCAGGGTACATCGCTCCGCGGGCTAGGATCGACGGCTGCGAGCCGGACCCTGGTGCTGAGCGACCAGGTGCCTCTGAACGACGCCTTTGGCGGGTGGATCCACTGGAATGAGATCCCGGAGCTGGCGATTGCGGGGGTGGAGGTGGTGCGGGGTGGGGCTTCCGATCTGTACGGGTCGAGTGCTATCGGTGGCGTGATCGACGTCAACCCGGTGCTCCCCGGGCCGCGTGCCCTTGGGCTTGACCTTGCGGGCGCCAGTGAAGCGACGTCGTCGGTGAACGGTCTGCTTAGGGCGGAGCATCAGGGATGGGGCGCGCTGGGGGCTACGACGCTGTTCCGGACGGAGGGATACACGCTGACGGCACCCGAGTTCCGGGGTCTGGTCGATGTGCCCTCAGACGTCCACTTCCAGGCGGCCCGGGTGGAGCTTGCGCGCCGATTCGGCAGTGAAGACCGGGTGTTTGTGCGCGGCAACCTCCTCAACGAGGCGCGCGGGAACGGGACGCCGCTGCAGACCAACGGCACGCGGCTGTGGCGGTATGCCGCCGGCGTGGACTGGGCGCGGCCGGAGCTGGGGCGCGTGCTCGTACGCGGCTATGGGGATACGCAGAGCTATCGCCAGAGCTTCTCGGCGATCGCTCCGGGGCGAGCGACGGAGCAGATCACACGGCTGCAGCGTGTGCCGTCCGAGCAGGTGGGAGGATCGGCGCAGTGGGCTCGCTCGATCCGGACATGGACGCTGGTCGCGGGCGCGGACTTGCTCGACACGCGAGGCACGGACAATGAGACGCCGTTCAACAAAATTGCCGGAGCGACGATCACGACCAGAGCTCGGCAGAGGGATACGGGGGGGTACGGGGAGGTGCTGTGGAGCCCGGCGGGGGGGTGGTCGGCGGCGCTCTCCGGGCGGGTGGATCGGTTTCGGAGCTTTGATGCGCGACAGGGAGTGGGGGGTGTGGTCCAGAGCCTTCCGGAGACGGAGGAGACGGTGTTCGACCCGCGGCTGGGGTTGGTGCGGCAGCTTGGCCACGGGATGTCGGTGAGCGGGTCGGCCTTTCGGGCGTTTCGTGGTCCGACGCTCAATGAGCTCTACCGGACGGGGCAGGTGGGGCAGCAGATCACCTTGGCGAACCCGAGTCTCGTGTCGGAGCGGGCGACGGGGTTTGAGGGGGGTGGCTTGTGGGAGCGGCCGCGGCTGGGGTCGGTGCGGGCGAGCTACTTCTGGACGGAGGTGAACCGTCCGGTGGCGGCGGTGACGATCGCGTCGACGGCGACCACGCTGACGCAGAGGCGGGAGAATCTGGGGCAGTTGCGGAGCCGGGGGGTGTCGGTGGAGGGGGAGATGCGTGCGGTTCGTCGGATCGTGCTGACGGCTGGGTACCAGC
The DNA here is from genome assembly GCA_964236945.1 of uncultured Acidobacteriaceae bacterium. GTDB lineage: Bacteria > Acidobacteriota > Terriglobia > Terriglobales > Acidobacteriaceae > Edaphobacter. Next base: position 12,844 of record CAXSGC010000004.1, read on the forward strand.
TTGCGGTCTCGACGGTGACGCGGTTTGGGGCGAATCCGGCGCTGGTGGGGAAGTGGACGGCGGAGGTGCCGCGCAACAGCTTTACGGCACAGGGGCGGTGGGATGGGGGGCGGCGGTGGGGGACGCTGGCGCTCGATCTGCGGACGAGCGGACGGCAGTACGACGACTCGGCCAACGTGTATGAGTTGCATGGGTACACGGAGGTGGGTGGGTACTATGAGCGGACGGTCTGGGAGCGGGTGTCCGGGTACGCTTCGGTGCAGAATCTTTTGGACCGGAGGATCGAGGCGGGGCGGACGCCAGTGCTGACCCTCGGGACGCCGAGGGTGGTTGAGATCGGGGTTCGACTGCGGTAGGTACCCCCCACCCCCCCGCCTGTTTTGTGTCAAAGTCTTCGATCCATTGGGTTTAGATTCGGATCGACAATGCCTGGCAACCGGATTTAGCAACCGGATCTAGCAACCGGCAGTTCAGGTGCAAAGGCGGCCCGGCGATTCTGGGGCTTTGTATTCTCTGCCTTATTTCAGTGTAGCTCCTTTGCACCTCCACTACGCCACGGTTTGTGTGGCATGAGAGCGTCAGAGTCTGTTTCAATTCTGTCTGTGTTCCCTTTGCGACTCTATGAGCCAGCGGATCTCGAAGCTCTGGTCCGTCTGGACGCGGTGTGCTTTGCCTCGGAGTTCCTGTTTTCGAGGAGGTCGATGCGGAGCTTTGCCGAGGCGCGAAACGGGCGGACGGTGGTGGCGGAGCGCGGGCGCGCGGTGGTCGGCTTTGCGATCGCGCACCTTGAGCGGGTCGGCGCGGAGGTGGTGGGGTATTGCGTGACGCTCGATGTGAGCCCGGCGGAGCGGAGGCTGGGTCTGGGCGGGGATCTGCTCCGGGAGCTGGAGCGGTGGGCGGAGGTTTCGGGCGCGCGCTCGATGATGTTGCACGTCCATACCGGGAACACGGCGGCGCGGAGGTTCTATGAGGCTCGGGGGTACGGGGTGGTGCGGGAGGTGCGGGGGTTCTACCGGCGGGGGGTGGATGCTCTGGAGTGCCGCAAGGAGTTGGGTCGGTCTGTGGTCTGCGTGTAGATGACGATACAGGTAAAGGCGTTTGCGGGGCTTACCAGCAAACATCGCGACGAAATGTTGCTACCATGGTTAGGGGTGCACCTATGGACTTCGAGTGGAATCTGCATCTTCTGCGAGGGGTCATCGAAGACGGTGAGCCAGAACGCCACGTTGGCGAAGTGTTCGATTGGCCAGTCACCTTCTGGTCGGACGTGGAGCTGATCCCGGCTGTGGAAAAGACTAAGCTCGCACTTCCACTCGCTGACAACTATTACCGCGTCAACGCCGAAGTCATCTACATATCGCAAGATCCTAATCAGCAGGCTTGCATTCTTGATTTTGGGATTAAGGCGATCTCCGAGTTGGGCGGTCTTCTGGGAGTTCCTCTTCCGCAAGGGTGTAGAGAGGGAGACTACGTGACCGGTGAAGTTCGGCTGGATCTTGATCTATGTACTGCTGTTCACCCGCACGACCTCAGCCGCCAAATGCGTGTAAACAGGATTTCTGCCGACTTGACCGATTTCAGCTTATATCCGGGTGATGTAGCTAAAGTGCGTTATCGAGAGGTGTCCGGTACCGATGTCGTTCGTGCGGGATCTTATGTCCTGCACTGTTCCGCCGTTGATTCATAGTTCGAGCGATTCCCAGGGGCTTGTTGAAAAACAAGATTGGAGGGCGAAAGCCCTACCTCAGCGGCTAAAGCCGCACTGCATCGATTGCACTTACGGCACGGCTGAAGCCGTGCCCTTAAGCAGAACGAAGTATTTCAACAAGTTCCTAGGACTGGTGGTGCCTTCGCGCAATCGGAAAGGTCGTCTGCCATAGTCATTCGCTGTGGTAACGTGAAGTCTGCTTGTGACCAGGGTCTATGCTGCGTCGTTACCGCTGGTTTCGAGCGTTCAAGCCTCCCTACATGGACCTGAGGCACGCAGGGATTGGCAGGTCGCTCGGTTTGTGTCCGTCTTAGGGCGCGCATTCCATGCGATCGCGACGCACTCATGACGGTGGGGCTGTTATGAATGGGGCACCCTGGCGGAGTGGGTTAGCGACCTTGCGACGCGGGCGTGAGATACTCCTTGCTCATCTCGACGTAGCCCTCTCGGGCGGTCTTTTTGCCGCGTTCGCGGTAGAGCGATTCATCCTTTGGCTGCCATGTATCCAGGCCGTCGACGTAGCGGTTGTACATGCAGAAGGCGGCGGCGATCAGGACGGTGTCGTGGATCTCGATGTCGGTTGCGCCTTGCTGGCGAGCCGCCTCGATGTCGGTTGCGGCGACGTGCTTGCCGCCCCTTTGCACCTTTGCCGCGACCGCGAGCAGAGACTTGAGCTTGCCCGAGATGTCGGCGCTCTGGAAGTCTGCTTTGACGCGGTCGACGAGGTCATGGTCGTCGTCCAGGCAGGCGGCGGCGACGGAGCCGTGGACGGTCTGGCAGAAGTAGCAGTCGTTGAGCGACGAGACGTAGGTGGCGATCAGTTCGCGCTCGCCCTGGGTGAGCGAGTTGGGTGCGTGGAGAAGGGCGTTGGCGAGTTCGTTGAGCGGCTTTGCGGTCTCCGGACGAAAGCGCATGGGGCCGCGAATTCCTTGCAGACCTTCGGGAAAGTGGATGTGCGGCATGATGCTGGCTCCTGATCTTCAAGTACCGCTGCGAGTGGGATGGATCGATGGTTCCCGAGCATACGCGATGGACCCTATTTGCGGGATCGATCTTTGGATCTCGGCGGGGGTCGACCTCAAGGAGGGGGCCGGATTCCCACCTCAGGTGGAGGACAGATCGTACCGCGTTGGGATACCGTCGGGCTGATCGTTTCAACACTTTGCGGATCGTTTTAGAAGCTTCGCACGCCGCCCATGGAGAGGACACAGAACGATGCAGACGACGGGCCGGACGCTCCGGGAGACATCGCCCTCGTATCCTGGATGGAAGGTGGCGGGGGCGGCGTTTGCGGGCGTGATGGTGAGTTTTGCGGCCATTGTGCCGTACACGTTTAGCCAGTTTCTCGACCCTCTCCATGCGGCGTTTGGATGGGGTCGCGAACCGATGTCGAATGCGTTTGCGATCGCGGCCATGACGGTGGCGCTGTTTTCGCCGGGGATCGGGATGCTTCTGGACCGGTTTCCGCCCCGGCGGATTATTTTGCCGAGCATTCTGGTGTTTGCTGCGGGGTTGGCGTCGCTGAGCAGGCTGACGCCGAGCCTTGGGCAGTTTTATCTGACGTACTTTGTCCTGGGTGTGGTCGGCAATGGAACGGCGCAGCTGGCGTACTCGCGGGCCGTGCTGACGTGGTTTCGTGAGCGTCGCGGCATGGCGTTGGCCTTGACGCTGACCGGCAGCGGGACGGGGTCGATCCTTTTGCCGCAGATGGTGGCGGCGGTGATGCGCGGCTATGGATGGCGCGCGGCGTACCTGGCTTTGGGCGGGGTGGCTCTGCTGGGGTTTCCGTTGACGGCTCTGCTGGTGCGCAACCGGCCGGTCGCTGCGAGCGGGGGGCGGGATGAGAGCCTGGCCGGCGGGAAGACGGTCGGGGAGGTTTTGCGGAGCTCGACCTTTTGGATGCTGGCGCTGATTGTGCTCCTGCCGGCGTTTGGAGCGAACGGTCTCATCTCGCAGATGGCGGCGATGTTGACGCAGCGAGGGCTGTCGGGTGAGGGTGCGGCGACGGCGATCTCGATGTTGGGGGCGTTTGGCATCGCCGGTCGGCTGATCACGGGGGTTCTGCTGGACCGCTTCTTTGCTCCGCGGCTGGCGGTGGGGATGCTGGGGTTGGCGGGCGTCGGCATTTTGGTGCTGGCGTATGCGTCTACAGCGTTTGCGGCCGTTGCGGGGACAGCGATGCTGGGCTTCGGCCTGGGCAGCGAAGGCGATATTGTGCCGTATCTGATTGCGCGCTTTTTTGGGCGGAAGAGTTTTTCGACCATCTACGGCCTGAGCTGGACGGCGTATGCGATCGGAGGTGCGACGGGGCCCATGCTGATGGGGCATTTCTACGACCGGTTTGGACGGTACCAGCCGCGATTTGTCGTTGGGCTCGCTTTGACCTGCGTTGCTGCGGCGCTTTTGAACCTCTTTTTGCCACGGTACGATCGAGAGGCACCGGCGGAGATTGCGGGGGAGCCGACGGCGATTCCGATCTCTGTCGAAATTTGACGCGCTTCCGGTGCGTCTGTCGGAGGCTGCCGGGCATCTTTGGTATGCATGGCGGCTTTGCCCAACCAAAGTACACCGCAGCCCAACGTAACGGAGTTGCAGATTTCGGGGCGGTTCTGGCTGATGACCGTGCTTACGGGGGCGGGCGCCGGGATTGTCGGCGGCCTTTTGATGAAGCTTCTGCGTCTGTCGCAGCACCTGAGCTACCGGTACCGGACGGGGGACTACGAACAAGCGGTGGGTCTGGTGTCGCGGGAGCGTCGGCTGGGGGTGCTGGTTCTGGCGGGCCTGGTGGCGGGGGTTGTGCTGTACGCGACGAAGCGGATGGGGTTGAAGTCCGGCGCGGATCTGTCGGAGGCGATCTGGACGAAGTCGGGGAAGACGCAGGCGGTTTACACCCTGATCGATTCTGTACTTTCGATCGTCACGGTGGGCATGGGGGTGGCGCTGGGAAGGGAGGGCGCTCTGAAGGATGCGGGGGGGGTGGTGGCGAACAAGGTTTCGGACTGGTCGGGGCTGACGTCTGCCGAGCGGCGTATTCTTGTGGCGTGTGGCGCGGGTGCGGGCATGGCGGCGGCGTACAACGTTCCTTTGGGAGGAGCGTTGTTTGCGGCGGAGGTCTTGCTGGGATCGCTGACGCTGTCGACGATTCTTCCGGCGTTTGTGGCGACGTTTACGGGGGTGGCGGCGTCCTGGCTGCTGCTTCCGGATGAACCGGCCTACAAGTTTCCATCGCTCGAAGTGTCTTCTTCCCTGATTGTCTGGTCGATCCTGGCGGGGCCTGTGCTGGGTGTGCTTTCGGTCGGGTACGTGCGCGCGATCAGCTGGGCGCAGACGCACAAGCCGAAGGGCTGGTATGTCGCGCTGTTGCCGATCGTGATCTTCAGCGGGGTGGGGCTGGTGGCGATGAAATTTCCGCAGATTCTTGGGAATGGCAAGGGCATTGTGCAGCTGACGTTTGATAACCAGATGGGAGCCGGCCTGCTCTGCTGGCTGATGGTTCTGCGGCCGCTGGCGACGGTTCTGTGTTTGCGGAGCGGTGCGCCTGGGGGCCTGTTTACACCGACGATGACGCTGGGTGCGCTGTTTGGAGACGGTCTGGGGAGTCTGTGGAATCGCTTTATGCCGGGACCGGCGATTGCGAGTTACGCCCTTGTGGGATCGGCGGCGTTTCTGGCGGCGGCCACACTTGGGCCGCTGTCTTCGGCGGTTTTTCTGCTCGAACTGACGCGCCGCGCCGACTCTCTGATGGTGCCTCTCTTGATTGCCACGGTGGGGGCGACGGTGACGTCGAGGCGCTTGGAGATTCGATCGATCTATTCGGGGAAGTTGCTGACGCCGAAGGCTGAGGGGTAGAGCGGGTTCTCGCTGTTTTGTGAGTCTGGACCGAAGCGGGGCGCCCGAAGGCGCCCCTGCTTCGCGTGATGCGGGTTTGAGGTTAGAAGATGAGCTTGGCAGCCAGCTGGAGCTGCCGGTTGTCGCCGCTGTTGTAGCCCTGATTCTTGTAGATCTGGGCGTAGGAGGTGTTGTTGACGTCGTTGGCGCCCGAGAGGTTGAGGTAGCTGTTGGCGTGGTTGAAGACGTTGTAAGCTTCGCCGCGCAGCTGGAGGCTGAGGCGCTCGGTGAAGCGGATGTTTTTGTTGATGTCCATGTTGAGGTTCCAGGCACCGGGGCCGCGGAAGGCGTTGCGTGCGGTCATGCCGCCGGGGAAGGTGTCGATGCCGTCGACGATGGTGGGAAGGTCGGCAGCGCCCGGGATCGCTTTCCCGGAAGCATCCATAGGTGAGATGCCACTGGTACTGGTGTAGTTCGTCCTGGGGTCGGTGTAGGTGCCGTAGCCGGCCGCTGCCCGATCGGCGACCTTTTTGCTGCCGGGATATTTGGGGAAGGTGATGTATTGGAAGATATCGGGGGTGGTGGTTGCGATCGAGTTTCCGGTGCGCTGGTGGGGCTGGGGCGAGGTGAAGCGTACCCGGCCGCAGGCGGTGACAAAGGCGACGCCGCAGTCGTACATGCTGAAGGGCGTTCCGGTGGCGGCGGTGAAGATGGTGCCGATCTCCCAGCCGTCGAGCGCAGCGCGGGTAAAGCCCCGGGTGTTGTGGGCGTAGGGCACGGCCCAGAGGATGGAGGTCGAGACGCGGTGCCTGACGTCGAAGTCCGAGTTGCCGTAATCGATCGCGTGGTTGTAGGGATCGAAGTAGGCGACACCGCCGACGCCACCGTTGGCCTGACCGTCGGTAAAGGTTGAGCTGGTGTTATCGGTGGAGTGCGCGAAGGTGTAGTTGGTGGTGAGCGTAAGGCCCTGGTGGAAGAGGTTTCCGCCGCGAACGAAGACGTTGACGCCGTCGTAGTAGCTGTCGCCGTCGGCGCCGCGGACGTTGATGGAGGTGAACTGGGGATTGAGGCGGTTCGAGTTGACGAGGTTGCCGGGCGATCCGGTCGCGAGCTTGTAGAAGGGGGCGTCGTTCTCGTAGACCTGGCCGTAGTAGCTGCGGTTGTAGTTGGCGATGGAGTAGTTGTGGATGCCTCGGGTTCCGATGAAGGCTGCACCGGCCGTGAGGGTGTCGCTGACCTGACGCTCGAGGGCGAGCGTGTAGAACTCGCTGTAGGCGGGCTTGATGCGAGGATCGACGGCGCGGACCGTGCCTGGAGGGATGGCCTTGGAGACGCCGGAGCCGCCGGAGAAGGTGCCGAGGACGCCGGTGCTGATGGGGATGGAGGCGCCCACGTCGAGGTTGGTAAAGCTGATGGCGAGCTGCGCGGGCGGGTTGAGGGCGACGTTGTAGGTGACGTTGCCGAAGTTACGCTCGTAGCTCATGCCGAAGCCGCCGCGAAGGCTGGTCTTGCCGTCGCCGGTGAGGTCGTAGGCGAAGCCGACGCGCGGCGCGAACTGCTTGTAGTTGATGTTCCAGAGGCGGCCGCCGGGGTTCTGGACGCCTGCGGGGGCGGGGCTGTTGACCTGGAGGATCTTGCCGGCGCGGACGCGGTCCTGGAGGGTGCCGGAGGTGCCGAAGTAGAAGTTGGAGTCGAGGGCCGAGTTTTTGTTGTGCTGAGTTCCGTAGAGCTCATAGCGAATACCCGCGTTGAGGGTGAGGCGTGAGCTGGCCTTGAAGGCGTCGTTGAAGTATCCCGCACCCTCGTTGTAGCGGTTGGAGCGGCTGAAGTTGGGCTGGCTGATCGGCGTGGTGATGGTGCAGGTGGGATCAAAGGCCGGCGTCCCGTTCGGCGTGGCGGTTCCGGGCGTGGCGCCTGTGATCAGGTTCTTGGTGCAGGGGAACTTGCCCTGCGGATTTAGGTTGGCCTGGAAGTAGTTGAAGACGCCGGCCTGAAGGTTGACGAGGGCTCCTGCCGTGCCGCCGACCACGAGCGACTCCTGGGCGTTCTCGTAGATGGCGAAGGTGTGGTTGTCGCGGATGTAGGTGTACTGTCCGCCGAAGGTAAAGGTGTGACGACCCTTGGTCCAGGTGAGCTCGGGGCTGATGACGATGTTGTTCTGCGGACCTCCGGAGGGAAGGCCGTTGCCGGCGTTGGTCTCGCTGTAGCCGGGGAAGACAAGCTGGTTGCTGGCGATGGAGGGAGCCGCGCCTGAGTTGATGAAGAGGGTCGGGCCTGCGGGGTTGGCGCCGAGCGGCTGGTTCTGGTTGATGCGGAGCAGGCCGATCTGCAGCAAGGAGGTGACGGCCGGCGAGAAGGTATGGGTGACGCCATAGACGAAGTTTTGCGCCTTGATGCTGGTGGCGGTGCTGAAACCGGCGTAGGGACTGACGTTGCCGGTTCCTACCGGGGTGTTCTGGTTGTAGATGACGTAGCGCCCGTACATCTGGGTTCGGCTCGAGAGGTTGAAGTCCACGCGGCCGAGGATGTTGTAGGTGTTCTGGGGAAGGCCGCCGCCGGCGTTTGAGGGAACGGTGACGTTGACCTGCTGGAGGACGGGGAAGGCATCGTTGAAGACGGTGGGGAAGTTCTTCTCGAGCGTGGTCCGATCGGAGGCGAAGGCGCTCGAGACGGAGCCGCTGGCGCCGCCGATCTGGCCGAGGGTGAGGATCTTGCCGGTAGGCGTGCCGGAGACGTTGCCGAACTGCGTGAAGTAGTTCTGGGTGTTGGCGTTGGAGGCTTTGATGAAATCCGGGGTGGGGATGTAGTACTGGGTGACGTTTGAGGAGCGGACGCGGAGCCACTCTGAGTTGTTGAAGAAGAAGAGTTTGTCGCGGAGGATGGGGCCGCCGATCGAGTATCCGAAGTTGTTGCGGACGAAGCGGTGCTGGGGGATGCCGTTGGACTTGTTGTAGTAGCTGTTGGAGGCGAAGGTGGAGGGCCGGTAGAACTCGTAGGCGGTTCCGTGGAAGGCGTTGGTGCCGGACTTGGTGACGACGTTGACGACGCCGCCGGAGGCTCGGCCGTACTCGGGGCCGTAGTTCGAGGTGAGGACGCGGAACTCCTGCACGGCGTCGAGCGGGACGATGGTGGCGACGCCGACCGAGAAGAGGTAGGTGTTCTCGATGCCGTCGAGGAGGATTTCGGTGGAGGCGGCGCGGGCGCCGCCGATGTTGAAACCGACGCCGCGGCTGGAAGCGGAGGGATCGGCGGTGACGGTCCCGGAGAGGGCGGTGAGGTCGTAGGGGTTGCGGGTCTCGGTGGGAAGCTCGAGGATTTGGGCGGTGTTGATGACCTGCGAGTTCTCGGCGTTTTCGAGGTTGATGCCGGAAAGGGAGTTGGCGGCGACGTCCACGACGGTGGCGTTGGACTTGACGGAGAGCTTGACGTTGACGGTGTTGGCCGAGCCGACCGAGACGTTGAGGGTTGCCGTGGACGAGCCGAAGCCGGCGGAGGTGATGGTGACCTTGTAGTCCTGCGGTGGGAGCTGCTGGACGGTGTAGTCGCCGGAACTGGTGGTTTGCGTGCGGCGGATGGCGCCGGTGCCGACGCTGGTCACCACCACCTCGGCGCCTGAGACGATGGCTCCGCTTTCATCGGTGACGACGCCGGAGATGCTTCCGTTCTGGCTTTGGGCTGTGGCAGACAGCGTGGCAGCGAAGAGGACAAGGAGAGCGAACAACTTCCGCATGCAGGTATTCTCCGGGCGAGCTGCAAGGCTCAGTGGAATGTGGCGATAGAGTTTGGCGGTGCGCGGTCCGTGGATGCACGTGGACTGCCATTGTAGCGATGGTGTCTATTATGTGAATTTTCGACGCGGGAGGTGCCGGGTTCGGGCGGAATTCTCCGGAAAAAGCTTCGGAGATATGAGTTTCTGTAGCAGCTGCGGGCGGGAGGACGCTCAGTCGAGGGCGGCGAAGGGCTCGGTGAGGTCGAGGGGCCCGGTATGAGGGCCAGGTTCCGTTTGCGCCGGAGCGGTAGGGCCGGCCGATGCGGTGTGATTCTGAAGCGAAGGCGCCTTTCCCGCCGAATCTCCGGGTCGCGAGGCTTCCTGAACCTGCTCAAACGGACCGGGGCTCGTGAGCGCGGCGTTTAAGAGTCGGCATACACTTCGAGCGGGATGATTGCGCCTCTCGCTTTTTGCGTGCTACTCTGGCGCGGTTTCCTGGGAGCTTGTGCCGGCGTAGCAAAGTTCCGGTGCTCTGTTCCGCGGGGATCTCTCTCCATAGCCGTCCCGGGCCCTCTGTACAACAATTCAGGAATCGGAGCGTTTATCCCATGAGACAGAAATTCTTGTATTTTGCGGCGGCTCTTGTCCTTGCATCCTTGGCCCCGCGCGCCAATGCCGACACATTTCAGTTCAACTTCGGAGGTTCGGGAGTAAGCGGCGCGGTTGCACTGACGTATGGCGCCGCTACGGATGCGACCTATCCGCAGGCCTTCGAGGTCACGGGAATCAGCGGCAGTTTCTCGGATACAAATGTTGGAATCATCAACGCGCCCATCGTTGGTATCGCGCCGATCCACCGCGCCGCGCCGGAACCGACGAACCTGCTTGCGCCGGACGACTTCAGCAGATTCGCCGTAGCGACGGGAACGGATCACGGTTCCCTGAACTATGACAATCTTTTGTATCCCGGCGGTTCGCCTCAGACTGCCACAGATTACCCGTTTCATGGCGGTTTCGTCGATATTTACGGTGTGCTGTTCGATATCGGGAATGGCACGGTCGTCAACTTCTGGAGCAACGGTGTTCTTCCCGGGACGCATTTCGTCGATTACGGTGTTGCGGTGGCTACGAGTGCAACCGCGCTCGATTACGTCGGTGGTGGCGTAGCCGTGACTCCGGAACCGGGAACGCTGTGGCTGCTGGGAACGGGCTCGTTGGCGATCCTGTTGTGGCGGCGTCTTTCCTGAGCCGGGGGAGGCCATCGTGCGTGTCCCGGTTGTTTGGCTCACCTCGTATCGGTGGATCGGCGCCGGACGATGCCGGTTTCGCGAGGTTGCTCGAGCTCCGAATCAGTCGAGGGCGGCGAAGGGTTCGGTGAGGTCGAGGGTGATGGGGGTGTTGGGGACCGCGAGGCGGGTGGGGTCGGCGTGGTGGAGGCCCTGCTGGTCGAAGGTGTGGGCGGAGCGGCGGATGGGGTCGATGAGCCAGAGGTTGGGGACGCCCATGAGGAGGTAGTCGGCGAGGACGAGTTGGGCGCGGGCGAGGCGGTCTTCGGGAGAGAGAATTTCGATGCAGAGGAGGGGCGGGGTTTCGGTGACGCGCTCGCGGGGCGCGTCGGCGTGGAGGAGGGCGAGGTCGCAGATGCGGACGCGGTTAGGGCTGACGCGGATGCGCTGCTCGACGACGGCCTGGATGCGCCAGAGCTTTTCGTGAGTGACGAAGAAGCTCGCTAGTAAGGTCTGCAGACGTGCGTGTTCGAACTCTCCCAAGTTGCGTTCCTCGATTTCGCCGTCGATGAAGTCGACGTCAGGGTGGTAGCTGGTGTGGAGGTAGACGTCGATGGGGAGAAGGGCGGTGGTGGTTGCCATGGTCCGGGCCTCGTAAGATCTATGGTGCGCCGGGGTGGGCGCGCGGGCAACTATTTTTTGCCGAAGACGTCGCCCATGCGGCGGATCTGGGCGCCGACGCCGCGGAGTTTTTCTTCAAAGCGCTCGTATCCTCGGTCGAGGTGGTAGACGCGGTCGAGGATGGTTTCGCCGTCGGCGACGAGGGCGGCGAGGACGAGGGAGGCGGAGGCGCGGAGGTCCGAGCACATGACGGCGGCGGACTGGAGGGTGGAGGGGCCGCGGACGGTGGCGGAGCGTCCGTTGACGGTGATGTTGGCGCCCATGCGGTTGAGTTCGCCGACGTGCATGAAGCGGTTTTCGAAGATGTTTTCGGTGACGATGGTGGCGCCTTCGGCCTGGGTGGCGAGGGCCATGAACTGGGCCTGCATGTCGGTGGGGAAGCCGGGGTACTCCTCGGTGGAGATGTCGGCGGCCCGGAGCGAGCCGCCATCGCGTCCTGAGGACCGGACGCGGATGCACTCGGCGCCGACATCGAGGCGCACGCCGCACTGTTCGAGTATGGAGATCAGAGCGCCGAGGTGGCTGGGGTTGCAGCCGTCGACGTTGAGGTCGCCGCCGGTGATGGCGCCGGCGAGGAGAAAGGTGCCGGCTTCGATGCGATCGGGGTTGATGCGGTGGCGGGCGCCGTGGAGTTTGGCGACGCCCTGGACGCGGATGGTGGAGGTGCCGGCGCCTTCGATCTCGGCGCCCATGCTGGTGAGGAGCTCGGCGAGGTCGGTGACTTCGGGCTCGCGGGCGCAGTTTTCAAAGACGGTTTCGCCGTCGGCGAGGGTGGCGGCCATGAGGAGGTCTTCGGTTCCGGTGACGGTGATTTTGTCGAAGACGATGCGGGCTCCGCGGAGGCGGCCCTGGCCGTTCGATGGGGCGCGGGCTTCGAGGTAGCCGTGCTCCTGGGAGATGGTGGCGCCCATGGCTTCGAGGCCTTTGATGTGGAGGTCGATGGGTCGGCCGCCGATGGCGCAGCCGCCGGGCATGGCGACGCGGGCGATGCCGGTGCGGGCGATGAGCGGGCCGAGAACCAGCGAGGAAGCGCGCATGGTCTTGACGATCTCGTACTTGGCCACGGGGTCGGACAGGACGGCGCAGCGGATGTGGGTGCGGTGCTGGGCGCGGCCGTAGCCGAGTTCGACTTCGGCGCCCATGGAGCTGAGGAGCTTGCGCTCGGTCTCGATGTCCTGGACCTGCGGGATGTTTTCGAGGACGACTTCGTCTTCGGTGAGGATGGCGGCGGCCATGCAGGGGAGCGCGGAGTTTTTGGCGCCGGAGACTTTGATGGTTCCGAGGAGGGGGTTGCCTCCGCGTACGACGAACTTGTCCATAGGGGATAGTTTACGGATGAGGCGCGTGGTTTACGAAGAGCTATGAGGGAGGTACCGCGAGTGGTGCGGGTTTGAGGGTAGAAGGGATTGCGAACCTGGCTCCCAGCCTGCGCCAGCGGCCTTGTAAAGTGAAGAGATGGCACGCGCTTCGTCGCTTCTGGATACCCGGATTATTTATTGCGGTGACTGTTTAGATCAACTCAGGCAGCTTCCGGATGGCTGCGTGGACCTATGTTATATCGATCCTCCGTTCAACTCCAACCGGAACTACGAGGTGTTCTGGGGGGAGACGAAGGAGAAGCGATCGTTTGAGGATCGACACGAGTCGACTCGGGCTTACATCGAATATATGCGTCCGCGTTGCGTTGAGATTGCGCGGGTGCTGAAGAAGACGGGATCGTTTTATTACCACTGCGATTGGCATGCGAGCCATTACGTAAAGGTGATGCTGGATGTGATCTTTGGCGAGAACAATTTTCAGAATGAGATTGTGTGGAAGCGCAGTACGTCGCATACGGACGCGAAGCAGGGAAGCAAGCACTATGGACGCGTCCATGACGTGTTGCTCTTTTACACGGGGGGCGATAAGTCCTACACCTGGAATCAGCAATACACTCCCCTTTCCGAGTCGTATATCAAGTCGCATTACACAAACATGGATCCTGATGGGAGACGCTACATGTGGGACAACCTTACGGGTCCAGGCGGCGCCGCAAAGGGCAATGCTTTCTACGAGGTTTTGGGGGTGAAAGGACATTGGCGCTACACCAAGGAAAAGATGGAGGCTTTGATACAGAACGGAAGGGTCGACATTCCATCAAAGGGTAAGAATCCGCGCCTAAAGAGATACCTGGACGAGTCCAAGGGAGTCGCTCTGCAGAGTATCTGGGACGATTTGCCGCCCTTGAATTCGCAAGCGAAAGAGTCTTTAGGCTACCCAACCCAGAAGCCGTTAGCTCTCCTGGATCGAATCCTTGCCACCAGCAGTAAAGAGAACGACATAGTGCTGGACGCCTTCTGCGGTTGTGGCACCGCGCTGGTCTCTGCGCAGAGAATGCATCGTCAATGGATCGGCATCGACATTTCGCCGACAGCTTGCCGCGTGATGGCAAAGCGCCTTAGAAACGTGTCGCGACTTCCTGAGAACGAAACACTTTGGGGTCTGGGTCGCGGCTTTGTGGTGCGTGATCTTCCGAAGACGGAACAGGAACTCCGGCGAATCCCACCGTTTGAATTCGAAAACTGGGCCGTCATCGCACTTGGCGGTATCGGAAACAAGGTGCAAACGGGAGACATGGGTCTGGACGGAAGGGTTTATCCACTTTCTGCGGCCCCCAGCACGAAGCCGGGATCGTTCGACTTTATGGACATGTGGTACCCGATCCAGGTGAAGCAGAAAGACAAGGCTGGACGTCCGGACATCGATGCGTTTGAGGCGGCTATGATCCGTGAGGAACGGATGAAGGGCTTCTTTGTCTCTTTCGATTACACGAGCGATGCTTTGACGGAGATTCAGCGGTTTTTTACGCAGACGGGCCGCGTGATCGTCCCACTGACGGTTCGGCAGATTTTAGAGGACGAGATTGCGATGAAACTCAGCTGAGCGAGTGGAGCCTCAGAGTTCCAGGCGGGAGTCGTCGATGGCCAGGCGCACGTTGCCGTCGGACTGGGCGAGGCGGCGGACGGCTTCCATCTTGTCGACGTCCGCGCGGAGCATGACGACGGCGATGGGGATGGATTTGCCGGCGGATTTGATGGTGCGGATGGCGGTTTCGCGGTCGATGCCGCAGACCTTCATGAGGACGCGGATGCCGCGTTCGACGAGCTTGGCGTTTTTCATGTGTACGTTGACCATGAGGTTTTCGTAGACATAGCCGAGTCGGGTCATGGCGCCGGTGGTGATCATGTTGAGGATCATCTTTTGGGCGGTGGAGGCCTTCATGCGGGTGGAGCCGCCGATCACTTCGGGGCCGACCTCGGCGACGATGGTGGTGTCGGCGACTTCGGAGAGATCGGTGTTCTGGTTGCAGGTGATGGCGGCGGTTTTGGCGCCGCGAGCCCGGGCGTACTCGACCGCGCCGACGACGTAGGGGGTGCGGCCGGAGGAGGAGACGCCGATGACGATGTCTTTGCGGGTGGGGCGGCGGCGGGCGATGTCACGCTGTCCGAGTTCGGGTGAATCTTCGTTGACGTCGGAGGCGGAGGCGAGGGCTTTGGGGCCGCCGGCCATGATGTATTGGACCTGGCTCGGGGCGGTCGAGAAGGTGGGCGGGCACTCGGAGGCGTCCAGCGAGGCGATGCGTCCGGAGGAGCCGGCGCCGACGTAGATCAGACGTCCGCCGTCGCGGAGCGAGCGGGCCACGGTGTCGATGACGATGGCGATTTCGGGCAGGGCCTTTTTGACCGCGGCGGTAATTTTAGCGTCTTCCTGATTGATGATGCGGGCGATTTCGAGGGCCGATTTCGTGTCGAGACCTTCGGACGCCGAGTTTGCCGTCTCGGTGGTGAGATCGTGCATGTCGGGGGAGTGATGGAGACCGTTTTTGGGGGAGGGTGCCTGGTCAAGCATTGTCGACGTAGCCATAGCCGTTTTCGGGTGCCTCTTCAGTTTAGACCAACTATAGTTTGATGCCGTATCCCTCAATGGTGTTGTGAAGATCGGATGGTCGGGAACCCGGCGGTAACAAATCTGCGATGATAAGAGAACATTGTATGCGGCTGTTTTTGGGCGAAGAGGGCCTGGTTGGGAATGTGTTGCCGAGGCCGCGATCCTTTCGTCTAAATTGAGTAGGTTTGGATGCACCAGCAAGAGCTACACGCCAGGACCAGATCTGCGAGTCTCGCAGGCGAGCGGGTCGGGCGTGGGGTTTCGATGCGGGGCTTTGGATGCGCGAGGTTTTGGATGACGGACGAGCAGATGGAGCGGGAGGATGGGAGCGGGGAGGAGGGCGCGGGCGCGCCGCAGCCGCCCGCGAGCTCGGGACCCGGCGTGCGTTCCTGGGTGCGCGATATCCTGCTCTCCGTCGTGGTATCGGCGTTCATTATTGTGTTTCTGTACCAGCCGGTGCGGGTTGAAGGAACGAGCATGCTGCCGATGCTGGAGGACCAGGACCGGCTGTTTATCAACAAGATGGCGTACCGTGTGGGGGAGATCCACCGCGGCGATGTGGTGGTGTTTTTGTACCCGCACGATCACCAGAAGAGCTACATCAAGCGGGTAATTGCGGGGCCGGGCGATGACCTCAGGATCGACCATGGGCGCGTATATGTGAACGGCGATCCGATCGTTGAACCGTACGTTCCTGCGCGGTACACGGACGACCGGTCGGAGCCGGAGCGGGTGATCGCGCCGCATGAATACTTTGTGATGGGGGATCATCGATCGATCTCAAGCGACAGCCGCGACTTTGGTTCGGTGGATCGATCGCTGATCTACGGCAAGGCGGCGTTTGTGTACTGGCCGATGGACCAGTTGGGGGTTGTGCGGTAGGTGTCGCGGTGGCGACTGCGTGTTTCTGTACAGTCTTCAGTCTTCAGTTGTCAGTCTTCAGTTGTCGGTTGTCAGTTGAGGATCAGGCGGGTGGGTGGGCGGCGTGGAGGATGGAGGCGAAGCTTTCGGGGTCGAGGCTGGCTCCGCCGACGAGGGCGCCGTCGATGTCTTCGAGGCAGCAGAGGGAGCCGGCGTTGTCGGGCTTGACGGAGCCGCCGTAGAGGATGCGGGTGGACTGGGCGAGGTCGTGGCCGAGCGCGGTTTCGATGGCCCGGCGGATGGTTTTGTGGGCGTCTTCGGCGATCTGCGGCGTGGCGGTTTTGCCGGTGCCGATGGCCCAGACGGGCTCGTAGGCCATGACGAGAGGAGCGGCCTGGAGGGGGTCGATGCCGGCGAGGGCGGCGGCGACCTGGTGCTCGAGGATATGGTCGGTGCGGCCGGCTTCGCGGTCGTCGAGGTGTTCGCCGACGCAGACGATCGGGACGAGCTTGTGGCTGAAGGCGGACTTGAGTTTGAGATTGACGGTCTCGTCGGTCTCGTTGAAGTACTGTCGGCGCTCGGAGTGGCCGATGAGGACGTGGGTTGCGCCGATGGCGATGAGCATGGTCGGCGAGGTTTCGCCGGTGTAGGCGCCGGAGTCGAGCCAGTGCATGGTCTGGGCGCCGACTTTGACGAAGGTGCCGAGGGCGTGTTCGACGAGCGTGGGGAGCGAGGTCATGGAGGGAAAGAGCGCGATTTCGGCCGGGGGTGTGTCGGGGACGAGTTCGAGGAAGCTGTCGAGGAAGCTGACAGAGGTGGCTGGGGTCTTGTACATCTTCCAGTTGGCGGCGATGAGGTGCTGGCGCATTGTTAGAGGGTCCCGTCGGTTTAGATTATCTTTCCGTGAGCGCGGCGACGCCGGGGAGGGTTTTGCCTTCGAGGAACTCGAGTGAGGCTCCGCCGCCAGTGGAGATGTGGCTGATCCGATCGGCGACGCCGGCCTGGACGACGGCTGAGACGGAGTCGCCGCCGCCGACGATGGTGGTGGCGTCCTGGTTGGCCGCTACCGCGTGGGCGATGGCGTTGGTGCCGGCGGCGAAGGGGGCGAGCTCGAAGACGCCCATGGGACCGTTCCAGATGACGGTGCCGGCGCGGGCGATCTCGGCGGAGAAGGTTTTCGTGGTTTCGGGGCCGATGTCGAGGGCCATCCAGCCTTCTGGGAAGGGGCCGGTGCCGGAGACGATCTGCGTGTCGGCGTCGGCCGAGAAGCGGTTGGCGAGGACGTGGTCGGTGGGAAGGAGGAGACGGACGCCGGCTTCTTTCGCGCGGCTAAGGGTAGCGCGGGCGAGGTCGATCTTGTCAGACTCGACCTTGGAACTGCCGGTGGTCTGGCCTTGGGCGTTGAGAAAGGTGTAGGCCATGGCGCCGCCGATCAGGATGCTGTCGGCCTTGGCAGGACCGGGGTCGAGCAGGTGGTCGATGACGGCGATCTTGTCGGAGACCTTGGCGCCGCCGATGATGGCGACGAAGGGCCGGTTGGGGTCCGAGACGGCCTTGCCGAGGTAGGTGAGTTCTTTTTCGAGGAGCAGGCCGGCGGCGGATTGTTTGACGAAATGCGTGATGCCTTCGGTGGAGCTGTGGGCGCGGTGCGCGGAGCCGAAGGCGTCGTTGACGTAGAGGTCGCAGAGTTGGGCGAGCTGTTTGGCGAACGCGGGGTCGTTGGCTTCTTCTTCGGGGTGGAAGCGGAGGTTTTCGAGCAGAAGGGTCTGCCCGGATTCGAGTTTGGACGAGAGCTCGGTGGCGATTGCGCCGACGCAGTCGGGGGAGAAGGCGACGTTTTCGCCGGGACCGAGGACGTGATCGAGGAGTTCACGGAGCCGGTCGACGACGGGACGGAGGCTCATGGATTCGACGCGCTTGCCTTTGGGCCGGCCGAGGTGCGAGCAGAGGATGACCCTGGCCTTGTGGCGGATGGCGTACTCGATGGTGGGGACGGTTTCGCGGATGCGGGTGTCGTCGAGGATTTCGCCGCCGTCGGGCGAGAGGGGGACGTTGAAGTCGACGCGGATGAGGACGCGCTGGTGGGCGAGATCGAGGTCGCGGATGGAGAGTTTCGGCATATGGGTCTTGTTCATAGTACGGGAGGCTGGCGTGCGCGACTACGAGACGCCTGGTCCGGCGATCGGTCGGGCTTGGTGGCTACTCGGACGCGTTGACGTCGCCGCGGCCGAGGACGAGGTTGACCGCCTCCGGGACGAGGGCGTCGCCTTCGATCTCGACGTGCCAGCTGGGGTTGAGCAGGCCGGCGACGACGACCATGGTGGAGGCGGGACGGACGATCGAGAAGAACTTTCCGTGGATGCGGCCGACCTCTTCCCAGGTGCTGCGATCGGTGAGGTAGATGCGGGTGCGGATGATGTGTTCGAACGAGGATCCGGCTTCTTTGAGGACGCCGGCGATGATGGTGAGGATCTGCTCGGTCTGGGTGGCGGGATCGGCGTTGTCGGCGCCGACGGGGCCGGTGCCGGAAACGGAGATGTAGTTGCCGACGCGGACGGCGCGGGAGAAGCCGATGACGGGCTCGTAGGGGCTGGATCCGGGGATGTTGCAGCGGGTGGCCATAGAGTGAGTTGGATGCAGGGTGTGGCGGCGGGAGTCAGAGGTGCAGAAAAGGCGGAGTTCCGCGGTGCAAGCGTGACGACGGCACGTGGGGGCTTACGACTTTCGCTTGTTGGCGGCCTGCGCTTGCCGGATGGCTGCGACGTCGGCGAGATCCTGCGGTCGGCCGGAGGCGAGTTTGTTGGTGATGAGGTCGTCGGCGGAGATGTAGCGGGCGGGGATCTCTCCGTCGATCAGGAGAGCTTCGCTGTTGTTGTACACGGTCGCGAAATCGATGCCGTCGATCTTCTGAAGTATGTCGAAACAGATCGGTGGAACGCCAAAGCGCACGATTGTGTCGGGAGTGGCAAAGTCTGCAATGGTGAAGTCTTGAAGCGGCGCGCCGAACTCTGCGAGCGCCCGGTAGGTGACAACTGCGTTGGCGGGAGTCGACTCGATGAATACGTCCAGGTCCTTGGTCATGCGGGGCTGCGCGTGAATGAAGACGGCGTAGCCACCGACGATCACGTACTTAACTCCGTTTGCGTTGAAGGCGGACAGCAACTGTTTTAAGTTGGTGTCCATCGGCGGGACGCCCATGCGCGCTGTATCCTTCGACACTCATTTGGTGGCCGACAGCGAAGCGTTCGCTCGGTGCGAGGCTCTGCCAATAGCGGTATTCTTCGTCTTTGGCTTCCTTGAAGTTCGCGAGTTTGCGGATTGCTTTTTGCATACGGCTTCTGATTATGCAGTGCTTGATTGAGGTGTCAGGGGGCTACGCGTACTAAGTCATTGGTTGCAGTCACGCGGAAGGTGTTTCCGTGCCATTCTGCTCCCATTGGCGAAAGAGATGGTTGGGATCAAGTCTTATCGTGCCTCGCCAGACCACGGTTCCCTTGTCAATGGCAGGCGTTCCCTGAAAGCTGAAGGTGCCGTACCCGGTTTCGGCAAAACGAGCCAGGCCCGTCGAGGAATAGCGATCCGGAATGCCAGAACCTTCGAATAAGACCTCCTCCGCTGAGGGATTAAAGCGCCACGTCTGAGTACGGTGATCCGCATGTTTACTGCCCTTATTGTAGGTGAACCTGAGGCGTATTGCGTCGTGCTTGCGTGTTTCGGTAATCGTGATTTCGACTGGTTCCGAGATGAGAGCGCCCTCTTTGGTGTACTGGTTCGTGCCTGTCCACCGACCCACGAAGTTAGCATATATGTCAACAACCGGGAAGGCCTGCTGCGCCGGCGAGGATACAGGAGCCAAAGCAATCAAGATCAGCACAAGTAGACGGGACATGAGAACGCCTGAGTAGAAACGAGAGCGCCTCACAGATGAGACTCTCTCGGTTCGCAAACACGATTTGGACAGAGTACTTAAAGGCCTTTTTGCACCAGGAAGAGGATCAGGTCTTTGACGCGGTTGGAGTAGCCCCACTCGTTGTCGTACCAGGAGATGACCTTGCCGGTCTGGCCGACGACTTTGGTGAGTTTGGAGTCGACGATGGACGAGAGCGGGTTGCCTTTGAAGTCGGACGAGACGAGCTCTTCGTCGGTGTATCCGAGGTAGGGCTTGAGTGAGCCGTCGGCGGCGGATTTGAGGGCGGCGTTGATGCTCGTGACGGAGATGGGTTTTTCGGCGACAAAGGTGAGATCGACGACCGAGACGTTGGGGGTGGGGACGCGGATGGCGAAGCCGTCGAGCTTGCCGTCCATGGCGGGGATGACGAGCTTGAGGGCTTTGGCGGCGCCGGTGGAGCTCGGGATCATGGAGAGGGCGGCGGCGCGGGCGCGGCGCAGGTCCTTGTGCGGCGTATCGAGGATGACCTGGTCGTTGGTGTAGGAGTGGATGGTCGTCATGATGCCGGACTGGATGCCGAAGGTGTCGTTGAGGACCTTCACGATGGGCGCCAGGCAGTTCGTCGTGCAGGAGGCGTTGGAGATGATGTTGTGCTTCGCCGGATCGTACTTGTCTTCATTGACGCCGAGGACGACGGTCAGGTCTTCGTTGGTGGCGGGGGCGGAGATGATGACCTTTTTTACGGTAGAGCCCAGGTGGGCCTTGGCCTTTTCGGCGTCGGTGAAGAAGCCGGTGGATTCGACGACGATCTGTGCGCCGACCGAGCTCCAATCGAGCTTCGCGGGATCGCGCTCGGCGAAGACTTTGATCTTTTTGCCGTCGACGGTGATCGAGTCGGCGTCGGAGGAGATCTCCTGCTTGAGGTTGCCGAGGATGGAGTCGTACTTGAGCAGGTGGGCGAGGGTCGCGGGTGTGGTGAGGTCGTTGACGGCGACGATTTCGATATCGGGGTTGCCGAGCGCGGTGCGGAAGACGTTGCGACCGATGCGGCCGAAGCCGTTGATGCCTACCTTGACTGCCATGCTTGCGTTTGCTCCTGTGTTTTGGTGGGGGTGATGTTGGGATGCGGTTCCGAGTTTGATTGTACCGGGTGTCCCGGCGGGGGTGAGGTGTGAGTAGCGATGGAGGTTCAGGGGTTTGGCCGGGCTGGGGGGCGTGTGTTACAAGCAAGCCATGCGCGACGTGCGCGAATGGATACGGGAAAAGATGAGACGACGTCCCCGACGTGGACCGAACGATTCGGAGTCAACCGGCAAGATAGGGCAGGAGCTGCCCCAGGATCAACTGGCGCCGCTGCGGCCGAACTACCCGGAGGCGAGGGTAGCGGCGGGCCCGATGGAGCCGGAGGCGGCTTTTGCGGAGAGCCCGGAGGCCGGTGTGGGCGATCTGTCGGAGCCGAGCAGTGTGCGAGAAGGTGCTCCGGAGATGCAGCGGGCCGAGGCGCTGGAGGCGCCGGTGCGGGAGAGTTCGGCGGCGGTGCCCACGCCCACCGCTTCCAGGCCGTCGGCGCCTGCGCCCTCTGCTCCCGAACCGGAACGAAAGATTGTGGTGGAGACCCAGCCGGAGTTTCTGTCGACGCCTCCAGCGGAGGCGGTCGCGGCGAAATCGGTGCGCGGGTATGTGGTGCTGACGATCGGTCTGCCGGGATCGGGCAAGACGACGTGGTACAAGCGCCGGGGGGTGACGCCGTTGTCGAGCGATCTCCTGCGAACGATTCTATTTGACGACATCACGGAGCAGAGGTACCAGGGCCTGGTGTTTTCGACGCTGCGAAGTTTGCTGCGGGCGCGTTTGATCGCGAAGATGCCGTGGAATTATGTGGACGCGACGAACCTGAGTCCGCACGAGCGCCGGCAGTGGATCAAGATGGCGAAGAGCTTCGGGTACGAGGTGCAGGCGGTGTTCTTCGATGTGCCGCTGGCGGTGTGTATGGAGCGCAATTCGAAGCGTGAGCGCGCGGTGACCGATGAGGTGATGCAGCAGATGGCCGGGCGTCTGCGGCCGCCGACGTTCAAGGAAGGGTTTGAGAAGATCACGGTGGTTCGGGTGAAGGGGCAGCCGGGGACGGAGCCGGTGGCGGGAGAGCCGGCGAGTCTCGCGGATCCGGAGGCGGCGGTTTAGCTGCTGCGGCGAGCCGGAAGACACGTACAGATTCCCTGAGGGAATGACAACGGGAGAGACCACAGAGACGGAGTCGGCGAGGGACGCGGGTGCGGCGGGCGTTCTGTTTTGCGATGTGCGGTATCGGTTGACGGACGGGCGCGAGTTGCTCCGTGGGGTGTCGCTTGAGGTTGCGGCTGGAACGACGACGGCGCTCTTGGGGCGGAGCGGGTCGGGCAAGACGACGCTGTTGCGGACGGTGAATGCGCTGGTTCGGCCGACCTCGGGCGAGGTTTGGGTGGATGGGCGGCAGAGCTCGGCGGCGCGCACGGACGCGGAGGTGGAGGCGCTCAGGCGGAGCATCGGATACGTGATCCAGGAGTCGGGGCTGTTTCCACATATGACGGTGGAGCGCAATGTGGGTTTGGCGCTCGAGCTCGCCGGGCAGAGCGAGGCGGAGCGCCGGGCGCGGGTGGACGCGATGCTTGCGTTGGTGGGGCTCGATGCAACGGAGTTTCGTGGGCGGCATCCGTGGCAGATCTCGGGCGGGCAGCGGCAGAGGGTGGGTCTGGCGCGGGCGCTGGCGGCGGACCCGGCGGTGCTGCTGATGGATGAGCCGTTTGGGGCGCTCGACCCAATCACGCGGGCGGAGATGCAGACGATGCTGAAGGATCTGCTCGGGCGTGTGCGGAAGACGGTGCTGATGGTGACGCATGATCTGGAGGAGGCGCTGTTTCTGGCGGATCGGGTGGTGTTTCTGGAAGCGGGAGAGGTTGTGGCGGAGCTTGGCGCGGCGGAGGTGGCGGGGAGTGGGAACGCGGCGGTGCAGGAGTATGTGCGGGCGGTGCGGCGGGGGAGGCCGGGAACAGAGGGCAGGGAACAGGAAACAGGGGGCAGGGAAGAGGGGACAGGGGGCAGGGAAGGGTGACAGGCTTTCTTGGGGCGCATGGATGGGAGATCGGACGGCTGACGTTTGAGCATCTCTGGCTGACGGCGAGCGCAATGCTGCTGGCGGCGGCGGTGGGGCTGCCGATGGGGGTCTGGATGACGCGCCGGCCGGGGCTGGCGAGGCCGGTGCTGGCGGTCGCGAACGTGGTGCAGGTGGTGCCGAGTCTGGCGCTGTTTGGACTGCTGCTGCCGGTGCCGTGGTTGGGCGAGAACGCGGCGCGGCTGGCGATTCTGGCGCTGACGGGCTATGCTTTGCTGCCGATCTTGCGGAATACCTATGCGGGGGTTGGAGGGGTGGATCCGGCGCTGACGGACGTGGCCAACGCCCTGGGCATGAGTGGCAGGCAGCGGCTGTGGAAGGTGGAGCTGCCGCTGGCCGCGAGCGTGATTCTGGCCGGGCTGCGGACGGCGACGGTGACGTGCGTGGGCGTGGCGACGATTGCGGCGGCGATCGGCGCAGGTGGTTTGGGGGAACTGATCTTTCGCGGTGTGGCGTCGGTCGATAATGGTCTGGTGTTGGCAGGGGCGATTCCGGCGGCGTTGCTGGCGCTGGTGGCCGATGGGGGCCTGGGGTGGTTGGAGAAGCGGCTGGCGGTACGTCGGTGAAGTCGGCAGGAGACAGGAGCAGGGGAAGACAGAGAAAAGACAGAGAAAAGACAGGAAAGACAGAGAAGGACAGGGAAGACAGGGAAAGACAGAAGTACAGAGAGGGACAGGAACAGGACAGGAGCAGGACAGGAGCGGACGTTTGTGCGCAATCGATGGCTGATCCGTTCTGACGTGCACGTCGGTTCCGGGGCGCAGACGTTTGGCGGCGCAAGGCTTGGGACGGGTGCGTTGTTTCTGCTGCTGCTTTCGCTGGCCCTGACGGCGTGTGCTCCGCCGAGGTCTTCGCGCGTTGTGGTTGGGGCGAAGAACTTTACCGAACAGGTGGTGCTGGGCGAGCTGTTGGCTCAGGAGATCGAGGCGGTGACGGGGCGCCGGGTGGAGCGGCGATTCTATCTGGCGGGCAGTTATATCTGTCAGCAGGCGCTGGTGAGCGGACGGATTGATGCGTATGTGGAGTACACGGGGACGGCGCTGACGGCGATCTTGAAGCAGCCGCTGGATCGGGATCGCGACCGTGTGCTCGGGACGGTGCGGGGGTTGTATGGGAGCCGGTATGGCGTTCTGGTGGGGCCACCGCTGGGGTTTGAGGATACGTTTGCGATGGTGGTGCGGGGCGAGGATGCGCGGGCCATGGGTCTGCGGACGATCTCGGATGCGGTGGCGCGGGCGCCGGTGTGGCGTCTGGGCGTGGGGTATGAATTCGAGGAGCGGCCGGACGGTCTGCGTGGTTTGGAGGCGGCCTACGGCTTGCGGTTTGGCGGATCGCCGCGGGTGATGGATCTCGGTCTGCTGTACCGTTCGCTGGCAGCGAAGCAGGTGGATATTGTGGCGGGGAATTCGACCGATGGGCCGATTCGGGCGCTGGGTTTCGTGGCTCTGGATGACGACAGGCACTATTTTCCGCCGTATGAGGCGGTCCCGTTGATGCGGTCGGAGTCAGTGCGCGAGCATCCCGGGATTCTGGTGGCGGCGGAGCGTCTGGTGGGACGGGTGACGGCCGAGGAGATGCGGGCGATGAACGATCTGGTGGACGGGCAGCACAGGGATGTGGGCGAGGTGGTGCGGGAGTTTCGGCGGAGGAAGGGGCTGTAGCTGTTAGCTGTTAGCACAAGAGCACAAGAGCACAGATAGCTAAAAGCTCAAGGCTAAGGGCCAGGAGAGGGTGCCAGCATGGAGGAGAGTACGGTCGAGCCTTGGTTACGGGGGACGATGGGCGAGGTGGATGCGGTGCGGCGGCAGGTGCTGCACGCTCTGGAACTGGCGGCGGAGGATGCGGAGCGGTGGTGCTCGGGATTGAGCGATCGGGAGGTGGAGGCTCGGCCGTTCGGTCTGCCATCGGTGGGGTTTCAGCTGCGCCATATGGGGCGGTCGTTGGACCGGTTGCTGACGTACGCGGAGGGCGGTCAGCTTTGTGACGGGCAGATGGGGGAGTTGCGGTCGGAGATGTCGGCGGGCGGCGGGCGGGAGGCGGCGATGACGGAGTTTCGGGCGGCGGTGGCGCGGTCGATGGAGCGGTTGAGGGCGATGGCGCCGGGGAGTTTTGAGGAGGTGCGCGGGGTCGGGCGGGCGCGGCTGCCATCCACCGTGGGCGGCTTGCTGGTCCATTGCGCGGAGCATACGCAGCGTCACGTCGGGCAGATGGTGACGACGGCGAAGGTGGTGATGGGATGCGGGGTGTGAGCTAGGCGGCCGGCGCTGCGGACCGGAGCAGGCGATCGAGAGTGAGGGCGTTGCCGAGCGCGGCTCCCGAGGCGGTGTTGTCGAAGATGACCCAGGCCTCGGCGCTGGAGGGGAGTGCGGCGAGGTTGCGGGCGAGGGCTTCGAGGAACTCGTCGGTGTAGGAGGAGTAGTAGGTGCGGGGCGATCCGTGGAGGCGATAGTAGACGAGATTGGGGTCGCCTGCCGGAGATGCGGCGGCGGGAACCGGGGCGGGGTCGGCGGCGGCGCGGGCGATGCCATGGGCGAGAAGCAGGTCTTCGGCGATGGCCGTGAACCAGGTGGGGTGCCGGGGTTCGAGGACGACGGGGCCGGTGTGCAGGCGGCGAAGCTGCTCGAAGAAGGTGCTGGCGCGATCGGGATCGAAGGCTTGTTTGGGCGGGAGCTGGAGGAGGATCGGGCCGAGCTTTGGGCCTAACTGGCGGGCCTGATCGAGGAAGGCGGTGAGTTGGGCGACGGTCTCAGGGGTGATGGCCAGGGCGGCTTCGTGCGTGATGGTCTTGGGGGCTTTTACGACGAAGCGGAAGTTGTCGGGGACGGAGGTGGTCCAGCGCTGCCATGTGGCGAGGCGATGTGGGCGGTAGAAGGTGGTGTTGATCTCGGCGCCGGCGAAGAGGCGGCTGTAGCGTTCGAGGTGCGATCCTGGGCCGGGGAGGTCGGACGCGTTGGGCCGCGGGATGGTCCAGCCGGCGGTGCCGATGCGTTTGGTGGCGGCGGCGGAGGAGGCGAATCTGTCGTCCGCACCGAGGTTTGTCAAGCGACTAAGTGGCCCATTTTTTCGCGTTTGGTTTCGAGATAGCGGGCGTTCTCGTCGGACTCGGGGACCAGGGCGGAGATCCGTTCGACCTGGATGCCGGCATCTTCGACGGCCTGGACCTTTTCGGGGTTGTTGGTGATGAGGCGGACGGACGAGACGCCGAGGTCTTGGAGGATGGCGGCGGGAAGCTCGAAGTTGCGGCAGTCGGCCCGATAGCCGAGCTCGAGGTTGGCTTCGATGGTGTCGCGGCCCTGATCCTGGAGCTCGTAGGCGCGGAGCTTGTTCATGAGGCCGATCCCGCGGCCTTCCTGCATCTCGTAGAGGAGGATGCCGGCGCCGGCGTCGGCGATGGTGCTGAGGGCGAGTTCGAGTTGCTGGCGGCAGTCGCAGCGGAGCGAGTGGAAGACGTCGCCGGTGAGGCACTGCGAGTGGATGCGGACGATGGGGGGTGCGGTGTGGATGTCGCCCATGACAAGGGCAACCGCGCTTTCGGTGCGGGTCGAGGGTTTGGTTCCGTTGCAGGGCAGAGGGTTAGGCACTACGCCTTCAAAGCCGAGGATGCGGAAGTGTCCCCAGCGTGTGGGGAAGTCGGCGTCGGCGATGCGGCGAAAGGGAGAGAACGGCATGGCTGAATTATATGATTCGCCCGGGGGATGGAAGATACAACAGACGTGGGAGGGGCGTCGAGGACATTACCTTTAGCGCAGAAACTTTGCGTGGGCGCTAAAGAAAATCGCGGATCTGCCGAAGAAGTAAAGTATGAGCATGACGCCGCATGACGCTACGCTGATCCTGATTACGCTCCTGGTTGAGCTTGGGGTGGCGGCGGCGGTATCAAGCTCCCTGGCGCGATCGAATCGTTTCAAGGATCTGTTGTTGCTGCCCCGGCGCACGGCAGGCGAGACGGCAAAGCTGGTCTTGATGATCTGCGTGCCGTTGACGCTTGGAGTGTGGGTGCGGGTGCGGGTGCCGAACTTCCTGGCGGCCGATCTTTCGATCCAGACGACTGTGCTTTTAGCGCTTCTGCTGGGTCCGTTCCCGGCGATGGCAGGGGGAGCTCTGCTCGCGATCCCGGCTGTTCTTCATCATGAGTTCTGGTCGATGCCGGTGAATCTGCTGGTGGCCGCGATCGCTGGGTTCTTTGGGCGATTCGCCGATGCCGAAGATGTCTGGTCGTTTTCGCCGATGATCGATCTGAGTCTTTACCAGTGGGTGACGCGCGCGCTTAGAAGGCCACGGCTGGATCGGCAGATCCTACTTCTGCTCCTGATCACGGTTCTTCAGTTTGCGACGAGCATGTTGTCGAGATATCGTCCGCGACGGTTGTTTGAGCTGTGGTCAGATCGTTGGCTGATCGAACTGGCGATCTGTGCGAGTGCGCCGATTGTGGTGGGGATACCGCTGAAGATCTGGAATGCGATCCGGATCGAGCGCAAGCTGGAGGAGCAGGGGAGGCTCCTGCTGGAGGCGAGACTCGATGCTTTGCAACGGCAGATCAATCCACACTTTCTCTTCAACACGTTGAACTCGATCACATCCTTGATTCGATCGGAGCCGGAGCTGGCGCGCGAGATGATCGGCAAGCTGGCAAATATCTTGCGTACGCTGCTGAAAGATCGAGACGCGTTTGTCCCATTTCGCGATGAGCTGGAGTTTACCGACGATTACCTGGATATTGAGGTGATGCGTTTCGGCGCGAAGCTGCGGGTGGTTAAGGAGATCGCCGACGAGACGCTGGACATTGTTGTGCCGAGCATGCTCTTGCAGCCGCTGATCGAGAACAGCATCAAGCATGGTTTGGAGCCGCGGATCGGCGGCGGCACGGTGACGTTGCGGAGCCGTATCCCGGAGGCTGGATTTCTTCTGCTGGAGGTGGACGATGATGGTGTCGGGATCGCACCGGAGCGGAATTTGGCCGAGGCGCGAGGGGGGCTGGCGCGGGATGGAACCGGCATCGGGATGCAGAATGTGCGGGAGCGCATGAAAGTGCTATACGGCGAGTTGGCGAAGGTAGAGGTCAACAGCCGTCCCGGTCGTGGAACCAAGGTGACGCTGCGGATGCCGATCCTTGAAGTGGGTGGGATGGCCTGGCCGGCCGCGGGTCGGGATGCGGATCGAGGAAGCGTCCCCCCGGCTGTACGAGCAAGGGCTCGTTTGCAGGCGGAAGGGGGCTAAAAGACCGACGATGGGGCAGCGTGTGCAGATCTGGCCCAGCATTAGGGCTCAAAGGTCGCCATAGCTGATCAGTTTCAGATGCCTGTTGCGAGCGAGTGTTTCGGGAAGGATGTCGAGCAGAGCCTGGCGTTCGGTTTCGCGATGCTGAAGAAGCCGTGTTCCGGCTTGTTTCAGATCGGAGTCGACGTAGCCGGGGTGGCAGCAGAGCTCCCAGGTGCCCTCGGGAAGCCGCGTGAGAATGTCGCGAAGCTTGGGGCTGTCGAGCGATCCGGTTGCGGAGATCGCCAGAGTGCCGTCGGTGGTCTGGATTTTGGGATGGTAATGCGGTGCGCCGGAGAGGGGCATCGGGAACCCGGCCAGAGCTCGGAGGCCAGGCTGCCGGCGGAAGGAAGGTTGGAGGGTGGCGAGGCCCCGGATCTGGAGCCGGCGCATCGCTTTGCCCTGGTCGATGCGGCGATTCCATGGAGGCTCGAAGGGATTGCGGATGGCGGGGATGCCGAGCTCCTGGGCGACGCGAAGCAGCACGCGCGTGATGAGAGGAAAGACGTGGGTGTGCTTGTGGGTGTCGAGATGCGTCACGCGGATGCCGCTTTGCTGGAGCTTGCGGGCCTGAGCCAGCGCCTCCCGATAGAAATCGTCTTCGCGCAGCCTGCCAAGTGAGAGCGCCAAAACAAAGCCGGCAAGCGCGGGACGGAAGCGCGATGGCTGGTGGAGGGAGGCGGCTGGCACGACCAGCGAAGGGATCAGATCAGGCGAGAGAACGGGTGTGCCGTCGAGCAGGACGATGTGGCAACCGACGCCGAGGCTGGGATGCCGACGCGCCAGATCGGCTGCTTGTTCAAAAGCAGGTCCGGTCGCCATCAGGGTTGTGGAGGAGAGAACGCCTGCCTGGTGCAGATCAATCACGGCGCGATTAATGCCTGGTGTAAGGCCGAAGTCGTCGGCGTTCAGGATGAGGCGGGGCATGCTTGGGGGCGGAGGTGCGGTAGTTCGGCGGAAGGGAGTGTAAGAAGTGGTGGGCAGAGAGGGACTCGAACCCCCGACATCCTGCTTGTAAGGCAGGCGCTCTAACCAACTGAGCTATCCGCCCACGATCGTCTCTGCCATAGTCTATGGGACCTGGGAAGGCGGCGCAAACGGAGGGGAGAATGAGGGGGCGATGGAAGTGTACGTTGCTCATCGTACGCCTGGGGGTGAGCCGACCTCCATCTGCCGTAAGATGCGGGAAAGCGATTTGGGTCGGGGAGAACGATCTCAAATTTCGGCCTCATCTGCTAGACTTACTGAGTTCGTTGCACTGACGCTCTTATGCGCTGAACGTTGGTGGAACGATGTGGGGACGTAGCTCAGTTGGTTAGAGCGCTGCCCTGTCACGGCAGAGGTCGCGGGTTCGAGCCCCGTCGTCCCCGCCACTAACTCCTTCACAGAGAAGGCTTTAGCGGCTACCAAGAAGTGACAACGAAATATCCGAGGGTGCTGAAGGGTGCTGACTGCAATCAGCGCCTTTTTCTTTGCCTTCCCCGAGCATAATTGTCATCACCAGGTCGTTAGCGTCCCGCTTCGTCGTTGAGATCGCCCGTGTGTAGAGATCAAGGGTGATTCTGGAGTTCGCGTGACGGAGAAGTTCCTGGGCTGTTTTGATTTCAACTCCCGCTGCCCTTAGGTTTGTTGCCAGAGAGTGCCGGAAGCTGTGCCAGCCAATCACCTTGCCCACGATTCCTGCACGTTTCAGCGCAGGGCGGATCGTCTTCTTAAGCAAGGTGTCGGGTGATAGTGGTTGTTTGCCGTTCAGGCGCAGCGATGGAAAGAGAAAGTCGCCGTCCTGATCGTAAGGGGATGCTTCACGCCAGTCCGCAAGCGACAGGATCACTGAGGCATGAAGAGGAACCGGTTTCCTGCTGGCCTCGGTCTTGGTGTCACCGAAATGGTTCCGGACGCATGAGCGACGAACGTTAACAAAGCGATTTACCAGATCAATGTCTGACCACACCAAAGCAACCAGCTCAGAGCGGCGAAGCCCTGTGCTGCCGGCCAGGATGACCATGGTTCGCTCACGCAATTCGAGTTCACCAAGCAATCTGGCAAACTCGGCCGGCGCCAGCACATCTGGTTCTCTCAACCGCTTCGCAGAGCTCCGCACCTTCGAGATAGGATTTCGCTCGATCCATTCATGCCGAATGGCATGGCTGAACAGGGCCGAGAGAATATTCCTGATCTTGCTCCGGGACCCCGGTGCGAGGTCAATATGGTCTAGCCAGTGTTCAACGTCGACTGTCCGCATGCTGGAGAGCCTTATCGTTCCCCACTTGGGCTCGATGTGGCGCGTCAGGTAGATCGTCGTGGCCTCGATGGTGGCGAAGGCTTTACGAGCCTCCGTCAGTTCATGCTGCTTGTAGTGCGAGATCAGATCGGTAACCGTTTCCGGCGACCTGACACCGCTGTTGATGTTGGTCCGGAGCGAGAGCACGGCTTTTTCAGCATCGCGGCGCAGTGGGATTTTCTCCACCGTTCCGATGATGCGCTTGCGGTAGGTGCGTTTGTCGCCGGTGCTGTCGTACCAGCGAAACGCCCAGACCTGGGTGCCGTTTTTTCGCTTCAGCTTCATGAGACTTCCGTTTTGAAAGCGATCCATACAGTTCTCCTTGTATGAACGCCGTTGGCTGATGACATTCTACGGCGCTACGAGGTACCTGGTCCCGGTCTAAAACGGGCACTCCAATTCGAACGACATCTCGGCAAAAGGCACCGGCCAGAATGCCGCGGCGGGCGCGCAGTAGAGACAGAAGATGGATCGGGGTGGATGTCTTCCTGAACCTGCTATAAGGCAGACGTACCCCGTTAGGCCACATCTACCGCAGGCGTTACCCTCCAAGTCAGTAGACATGATTGCCTCCTTCACATCGACCTCCCTCCGACGTCGCGGGTCTTTTTCAGGGCCCGGACGCTGGGGCGTTTCTGGTATTCCTCACGTTCCTTGACCGCGAGGACGCCTTTAGATTGCTCGCCGTACCTGTTTTCGGCATGGACTTCGTGGAGCATGTTCCGACTTCTTGCTAGATCGATCACATCGCTCCGGCTTTCACTCAGGGGTTCGTTTCGCAGGATCTTGGTCACCGCCTCGTCATACATTGCTTCGTCCATCTGTCCGATATCGCGGTTGCGCTGGGCTCGCCCTTCCTTCAACGCCTGGCGCATCGCCTTCAGGTTCTTCTTCCGTTGCTCTTCATCCATAAGGCTCCTTTCGCTACATGCTGATTCCGTTGGTCCGGCCGGATTTCTTCTTCATGCCCTTCGTTTTCTTGAGGACCAGCTTTTCGGCTGGCCGGTTGTTCATCGAACGCAATGCGCGTAAGTCCGGTTGATCGAGCGTCCGCATGGCGTGGGCCGTCATCGCCATAGCCTTCCGAGCGTCCAGACCCATGTTGAACGTCTTTTGCTGGGCCATTTGTTTTTGGCGTCGCTCTGCGAGAACCTGATCGGCCATCGCCTTCATCGCTTCCAGTGCCTTTCGTCTCTCGACGCTGTCCATGCGGCGCCTACTTTCCACCGACGTAGCCGGCTACAACGTTGCGATCGGCATAATCAGGGCTGGCGCTTTTCTCGACAGTCAGCTTGACGCGGCCCCGGCGGCCGATGAAGTGCTCCGCAAGGATTTCGCCGGCCTGGAACAGGTCGAGTAGGTCGCAGGCTTTGGCCACCATGCGGATCTTCCGCAGCTGACGCGAGAGGATGTAATCGACCACTACCTTGCTGGTGCCGTTCTCCCCGACGCGCAGCTTGAGAACGATCATTTCGTTGCCGTTGCCGCTGGTCTTTTCGTCGGCATGAATAACTTCGAACGGATACTCCCCGTCAGGCAGAAGGTTGCTGTTTTCGTTGATGTTGGTGGAGAAGCGCATACATTTTCACCGTCCCTTTCCTTTGTTCTGTTTTCCTTCGATCCATTGCAGAATCTCGCCCTCGAAGAAGCGCCAGATGCGGCGTTTTCCTTCTCCAAGGGGATGTGCCGGCACGTAGCCTTCCCGTGCCCATTTGGTGAGCGTTCGCGGGTTCATGCCGATGATGGCTGCGGCTTCCTCCGGAGTTAATAAGTGCGCCATATGCCGTCCTTCCAGAGCCGTACCGGCGCTGCGGTGGAACAGATTGGTTCGAGTGAAGACGTGCCGGCGCTCTCGTCGTAGACATTTCCCAGCAGGACGATCTCTCTGTTCGGCGTGACCTCGATATTCGTGGCGGGTGAATGAGACAGATAGGAGCGCATAGCCTTGATGACGGCACGTTCCTCGCTACCGCGCATGACGAAGGGCGGATGCAGCGCTCCGTCGAGCAGGTCTTTGGTGCAGAACGATGCCGGGGCCTCGCAGTCTTTGGCGAGAAGGGTGAGCCGATTGGCGATGCCCAGGGTGGCGTGGTATTCCCTGAGCAGCGCCTGGTTGTTTTTCACCGTGCGCCCATAATCGGGATCACAGTGCATACGTTCTTCATGGTTGTTGAGGCCGGCGAGTGCAGCAGCCAGCATGACGACAGCGTCTCGATTCATAAGTCACCCTGCTCTCCCGAATAGTCGACCCAGAAGTCCCGGTTTAGGACTCGATTGAGCTTTACGATCGTCATCGTTGGCACTTCCGGAGCGGATCATCGCGGAAAAGAGGTCACGAGCAACCGTTGCAGAGCGCCCCTGTTCGATTGATCGCTGAAACGCTAGATACTCGGGAAATGCGCGAAGGTCTGGGCTGAAAACCATACCTCTCACCGGAGGTTTGCCGCTCCTGAACAACAATTGCTCAGGCAAGGGTAGGTGCATGATTTCGTCTGGCATTTCGTTTTGTCGGCCGTAGGTTTTGTAGTGCGTTGAGCCGATATCTCCCGGGCGGCCCGAATAGCTTTGATCTATGTCGACGAATGTATCTACACCAGCCAGTTTCGAGAGCATGTCAGCCGTGTAGGTGCAGTTGGTGCCACCGAAATACTGGACCAATTGGATATTTCCCATGATGCTCGCCACGCCAGCGTCACCGTAGCTCTCGCGCAGTTGGCCCATGTTCTGCACAAGCAGATGAGGAAGCATGCCGAAGCCTCGCATCCGAGCAAGAGCATCGACCATCAGAGTGAAGTTTCCGAGAACCGCAAACTCATCGATCTGGATCACCGTTCGTGGTGCCGCAGGATCGAAATCTATGGTTCCCGCAGCCTCGATATCCCCCAACCCCATGGTCAAAATCGACCTCACAAGCGGTGCAAACGGTTTCGCAAGCTTCCCAGCCAAAACTATGTAAACGGTTGTGGGCTCCGTCCTCATTCGAGCAAAGTCCACGTTCGTTCCCGTCAAGCAGTCCAGGAATGCTGGCTCGTTAAGCACCTTCGAACAAGACACTCTGATCTGGTTGCGTAGGCCAGCCATTTCGTTGTTGTTCTTTCCTGCTTTGACGAGCGCGTTTGCCCAATCAGCGATGTACTTGTTATCACTAACGGACATAAGTCGAAGAGCCGGCCTCTCTATCTCCGGGTCGGACATCAACAGCCATGCTGAAGCCATGTTTCGCGGCAGATTGAGTGCTTCGAACAAGGGATCAGTCGCGACAAACATGGTGAACATCGTGAAAATGCCCGCTCCACCTTCCGCCCAGTGGTCATCTTTGAGAGTCCCTTTCGGAATCCAGGCTTGTGCGACCAACTGGGCATCCGGCAATTGCAGCTTCGAGCGGCGGATGTAGTCGATGAGATCGCTGTGGCCGGCGATTGCGTCGTCAGGCAACCACTTCTGGTCAACAACCTTGCCAGGATCGTAGTAGTAGATCTTCTGGCCGAGTACGTGGCGACGGAAGAGTGCCGATGCCTTGGTCAGCTGACCATCCTGGAAGTCACAGACGATCATCGAGCCGCCATATGAAACGAGATTGGGAATCGCTACCCGCCGAGATTTACCTACGCCTGTCTGGCCTAGGCTGAGCATCGGACCTTCGCCGGTATGAGAGAGGATGACACCGCCTCCGTCAGAATTGGTGTCGAAGCCGAGTATGGGTCGCTTTCTCATTGGGCACCCCCTTCGCACTCTTCCGCCATGTCACTGTTGGCAGCCCGCCCCATCTTTGTGCTTCCGTGTTGTTTGTCGGCAATTAGAGAGCCGGGAATCTTCGTGTAACCACCATGAAGATCTCCGAGCGCTCCTTGGCTGTTGGACTGTCCAGCCTCCTGCCCCTTCATTGCCAGCTTCAAAGCGTTCTCGTACGCGATGATCCCGATGACCACGAAGATGATCGTCATAACCACCGCTCCCTCGGAGCTGCGGATCGAGTAGTAGAAGAAGCGCTGAAGGAGCAACAAAATCACCGCATAAACGGCCGCGGCCATCTTCTTGGCGTTGCGAGTCCGTTGCCAGAAAATCGGGGCGTTGATCTTATAGCCCTGTGATTCCCAATGACGCCGCAGCCTGACTTCTTTGCGCTCCCGGAGAAAGAGAATGCCGCCGGGGACCAACCATGCGAGTAGAAAACAGAGTTCCTTCATAAGGGTTCTTCGCCTCACTTCCTTGTGTAGAATTGTGGAGCAATGGCTTACCAGTTTGCCGTACCGCCACACAGCAAATGTACCACTGGAAAGAGGGTTCGATGACTTGAGGAAGCCGGGATTGAAGACTGCGAGCCGTGCGCGGGATTCCCGCGCTGCTTTCCAGGGGCTCCGCCCCGTGGACCCCAGAGGAGTAAAGCAATGAAACCGATGAAGGGAAAGAAGACCGAAAAACGGGATCACCCGATGACGATCAAGTTCACAGCCACCGAGCGTAAAGCTGTCGCAGCGAAGGCAAAGGCTGCTGATGTCTGCGATACCGACTATGTGCGGTCGCTGGCGGTTGGGACGCCCCTGTCGCAGGCCCCCGTAGCCCTGACACTCGAGCGCGTTCTGATAGCTCGATCTCTTGGCGCGCTGAACGAAGCGGGCAGCCTGCTTCGAGACATCAAGGACGTGATGGTGGTCGGTGACACACCACTTGCCCGGTCGATCGATACCGCGTTATCGAAGGTGCAAATGGGAGCCGAGGCCGCGATGAAAGCCCTGGGCGCAGAATGATCATCAAGGGAAAAGGACGGTCCAACGGCGAACAACTTGGCGCCTATCTTGGCGACTACCTGCGCGCTGAAAAGAACGACAACGTCACCGTGCTGCAGATCAAGGGTTCGACATTCCCCGACCTCGATCGTTCATTGAGAAGCTGGGAGGCGGAGGCAAAGGGCACGCGCTGTAAAAACGCCCTGTGGCATGCTCAGTTGCGGACGCCCGCTGACGAACACCTGACCAGAGAACAGCAACTGGCCGCAGTGGACATCCTGGAGCGGCATCTCGGGTTTCAATGCCAGCCGCGCGCCATTGTGATCCACGAGAAAGAGGGCCATGAGCATGTCCATGTTGTCTGGTCGCGCATCGACCGTCAGACGGGCAAAGCGAAGCGCGACGATTTTACGAAGAAGAAGAACGTAGCAGCCGCGCGCGAGATAGAACAGACCCTGGGGCTTCAAACCGTCGCCAGTCCGGAATTTCAGAAAAGTGGTGACCGCAAGGCGGATCGTGAGGAAAGCAAGAAGGCCTTGGGGCAGGGTGACTTCCAGAAGGCGAAACGCACGAAACTCGACCCGGTAGAGCGCAAGCGCACGATCACGGCGCTATGGGATCAGACCGACAGCGGCAAAGCTTTTCGGGCGGCGTTGCAGGATGCCGGTTACGTGCTGGCGCGTGGTGACAGCCGGAACTTTGTCGTCGTCGACAAGGCCGGAGATGTCCATAGCCTGGCACGGCAGATCCAGACAAAGGGAGTGCTGAAGGCTCAGGTTGACCAGCGTCTGTCGGACCTCGATCCAGCCTCCGTTCCCAAAGCCGAGCATGTCCGCCAGCAGTTGTATTTCGCGGGCAAGGATCGCGAGGCGGAGGAAAAGTCTCCGAGCAGTAAGAAGGCACCTGCAAGATCCCCCGAGGGTGGCGTAGTTGTGGCGCCGGCAGACCCCAAAAGGAAGACGCTGTCGGTGGACCCTGCGGACATCCTCGCAGACATCACCCGCGGAAGATCTACCTTCACCGCCGCCGACCTAAGCTACGAGATAAACCGGCGCCTCGAAGCCAATGGCCACACGGCGGATGACAAGCTGCTTGCCTCCATTGCTAAGCAGGTCCGCCACCACGAGGACTTCGTGACGCTTGGAGAAGATCGCGTCGGCCGCATCCGTCATACCAGTCGCGACATGCTGAGAACAGAACTGGCGATGCGAGACAACTCCGACCTGCTCGCCAGCAGTGGCTTGCATGGCGTCTCCGCTGCTATGCGCGACGCCCAGCCGTCTTCCAAGCATCTCGGCAGTGAGCAGCGCCAGGCTCTCGAGCATGTCACCTCCGCAAGTGATCTCTCGTTGGTCACAGGCTACGCAGGCAGCGGTAAATCCACGATGCTGAAAGCCGGCAGAGAAGCTTGGGAGGCCGCCGGCTATCGGGTGCGCGGGTTTGCGCTTTCCGGGATGGCGGCGCAGTCGCTGCACGAGGGGTCAGGCATTCAGAGCCGGACGCTCGCCAGCTTGTTCACCGCCATGGACAAACTGCCGGAGCAGCAGGCGCGGCTGGATGAATTGACGATGCGCATGGAGGCCGTCACAGGCCATGGATTTGCCGAGCGAAAGCGCCGGTTCGAGTTGAAGGTGCAGCGCGACCAGGCTGCGGAGCGGATGCGTTCCGTACAGTTCACCAGCCGCGATGTGATCGTTCTCGACGAGGCAGCAATGGTCGGCTCGCGGCAGATGAACCAGTTGCTGGATGCGGCCGCCCGAGCGAAGGCAAAGGTGGTTCTGGTAGGAGACGCGGAGCAGTTGCAGGCGATCGATGCCGGCGGTGCATTTCGAGCCCTGACTGAGCGCCACGGCTCGGTGAAGATCACGGAGATTCGACGCCAAAAGGAAGATTGGGCCAAGGCGACGACGAAGGACTTTGGCGACGGCTACACAGCCGAGGCCATGGATGTCTACCGCGACAGAGGACATGTCCACGAACTGGCTGATCGTGACGGCGCGCGGCAGCAAATCGTCGCTGACTGGACGGCATCGCGCAACGCCAACCGGGACGAGAAGCACCTGATGCTTGCGTTCACACGCGAGGACGTCTCGACGCTCAACAAGCGAGCCCGTGAGGTCTACCAGACCGAGAAACGGCTGGGCCTGGACACCTACGTCAAGACCAATACCGGCACCAAGGCGTTTGCGCGTGGCGACCGTATGTATTTCCTCCAGAACGACACGCGCCTGCAGGTCAAGAACGGTTCGCTTGGCACCATCGAGTCGATCCAGGAGGACAGTCTGCGCGAGTATCACCGGATCAAGGTGAAGCTGGATACCGGGCAGACGGTCGAGTTCAACACGTCCGACTACGACAAGTTCAGCCATGGCTACGCTGCCACCATCCACAAGTCGCAGGGCGCGACCGCGGGACGAGCGCACATACTCGCCTCGAAGTACATGGACCGGCACGCCGCTTATGTCGCCATGTCGCGTCACACCGAACAGGTCGATATGTACTACGCCATAGAGGAGTTCACAGACTTCGGCAAGCTGGTGAAGTCCCTTTCCCGCGACCGACGGAAGGATACGACGCTCGACTATCTGGGTCGCGCCGAGGCTACGGGCCAGCGCGAGAAGTTCATGGAGAAACTGACGAACGTGGTGCATCTCGTCACGAAGGAGGAAGCCCGGAAACGCATATTCGAGCGCCTGGCGGACTCAATTAAGCTGCGGAACGATCCACAAGCCAAAGCCGACCGGATCAAGAGGCAGGAGGCAGCAGTGGCTGCGGCCCGCTTGCGGGGGATCCTGGGCGAACATCCCGAGCAAAAGCGTGAGCGTAAGTCATCGCTTGGTCGGTTGGCTTAATGGTGGTCCACAAAGCCCGGTGTACAATTTCACCATGGCAGATGCTCCTCAACGTCCGGATCGGGTTGGCAAGAAGACTGTGGTGATTTACCTGCCCGCCGACATCGCAAAGCAGTTCAAAGTTCTTGCCGTTCAGACGGACAGGACCATGCAGGAAATCGGCGAGGAAGCTCTGTTGGAGTGGCTAAAAAAGAACGGCAAGACCGCGACAAAGGGCAAATGATTGGGTCTAGTATGTGCAAGCTGACAGAAACGTCGGCTTGCACTGCCTGTCCATATCCAGGTCGGTCGCTCTCATCGATCCACTACGAACCTCAGAGGTCGAGGGCATTGTGGAGGTGCCACGATGGGAAACGACGAAGTAGACGACTGGGATGAAGCAGCGAGCGCATACGATGAACTGATTCAAGCTGGCGATCGGGTCAGACTAACGCCCGATGAGATAAGGGAGATTGCCGCCGCTTTGAACGGCTTGCCGGCAGGCAAATCGTTCGTGGTGACGGTGAAGACCAAAGCGGAACCCGCGTACGGTAGGCTCGTCGCGGTTGATTATGACTGAGATCGTGAAGGCACCATGGGCCCGGAGCGGGACAGCGCTTATCGGGCCTTCAGTCTTTTGCTTGTCGTGGCTCTATCAGAACCATCCCTCTATCCGGCTCGCGGTGTGGGCTACAGGTTCCGGCAGCCAGTCCGGCAGCACCGGTTGCAGGTAGGCAAGCCAGGCGGTAATCAATCCAGCGGCTGCGAGCGTCCACAGCCAGAACGCGCTTGGTGAGGAATGCCGCGCCCTCTGCCAGCGTTGTGGCGCGCGCTCCGGGCGCGGCGGAATCGGATTGCGCAAAGCCTCATCGGCGGCCCACAGGATCGCCGCCTTCGCCTCCGCCGGCGAGCAGACGAACATTTCTGTTCCCCAGTCCCGGCAGTGCTTCAACCGGCTATGGGCCAGCGCCTCGACCCTGTAGGGGTCTGGCACCATGAGCGAGAACGCCTCGACGAACTCGTGTTTGGTCCGGTAGTGCGCCTTCAGTTCTGCTATGCGCTGGGCGGGATGGCGAGCGGTGCAGCCGATCTTGCACCGGCCTGGGAAACCGATGTTCAGAGCCGCGTACACGAAGCCGAGGCTCACTCCATGATTTCCGAGATGCTGACAACGCCGCCTGTTGCTGCGCTGATTCGTTTGGCGGTCTTATAGTCCACTGACCTTCCCGCACTGGCTTTGTAGACCCCGTTCTTCGGCAGATCGTGCGTCGTGAAAAACGCGTAAGCAGTTTGTCCGGTCTCTTCCAGATATTTTGGAAACTTCATCCGGCAGCTATAGCGCCGAAAAGCTATTCCCGCAACGGTGAATTATTCCCTTGACGGGGAATATGGGCCTGATAAGGTGCGCCATCACTTAGGGAGATCGCACCATGTACCGCAAGCCCGGAAGCACAATGACAGCGGTCGAGACCGTCTCAGCCATGTTCGATGGACCGATCCCGCATGATGTGCTGATCGAGGCTCGCGCTGAGGACGCGCGGTTCGTTGCAAACTACGCCGAGCGCATCTCGGCTGTTACTGCTGCCGACGAAGCCCGCATGATGGTCGGCTACTACGCGGAAAAGGTCCGTCGACTGATGTCTGCCAAGAGGTCAAAGAAGGCCGCCGGCCGCGAGATCACTCCGGCGTTCGCCGCTGAAATCGTCATGTGGTTCTGCGAATGGCGCAAGGAGCGTCGTCGGCTGAACGCGCTTCTGAGTGCGGCCGCCCAGCAAGGAGCGGCGTGATGCCCAGCGCCATCTTCCCCACCTGGGCCGAGTGCCTGGAAGAGTTCGCCGCCGGCGTGCGCGAGGCTCAGGAAATCGCCGCAGATCGCGCGCTGCCTATCAATCCGCTGCTGCGCAACCCCTTCATCAGCTACGCCGACTTCATGGCTGGCCGCGAACAAAAGGATGCTTGAGTATGAACCGAAACTGCCTGCGCGTAGCCGTGCGCGACACCACACTTTCCGCAACCAGGAAGAACAGACGCACGGAGTACGCCGCCTATCTGGCAGGCATGCTGATCGGCGCCTTCGGCATCGTCTTGCTGACCGCTTTCTGATGAACGCGCCGCAAAAGCCGTGCCACACGTGCGGCAGCTCCGACCGTTACTGGTCTGGCCGATGCCGTCCCTGTGCAATCCGCCGGGCACTCGCTTCGTACATTCGGCGCAATCCCGGTCGCAAGCCCCGGCCCATCGGCAAGCGCAGCCGCAAGGCGCAGCACTCAGTTTCCTCCTCCTAACCTCACAGCACGAAAGTACGCAGTATGTCCGACCGCTTCACCGACGGCCTCAGCGCCGAGGATTACCACGCCACGCCCGCCCTCTCGAAATCAGGTATTGGCACCCTGATCGACGAGTGCCCAGCGAAGTTCTGGTGGAAGTCGCCGCTTAATTCAGCCTATGAGCGCGAGGAAAAGCGGTCGTTCGACATGGGAACAGCGGCCCACTTGCTGTTCCTAGAACCTGACCTGTTCACGGAAAAGACGGTCATCGTCGAAGGCTTCACGAAGGACGGCAAACCTTCGGCAGGCTACGCGAGCCAGGACGCGAAGGACCAGCGTGACGCTGCCTATGCCGCCGGCAAGACGCCGCTGCTCAAGCCCGAGGTCGCGCAGCTTTCAGCCATGCGTACCGCTCTCATGGCGCACCCGCTGGCGAAGGACGCCTTCAACGACGGCGCTGCCGAGCGAAGCCACTTCTGGACCGATCCCGAGTTCGCCATTCCATGCAAGGCCCGAACGGATTGGGACTCGAAGCATCGGTACGTCGTCGACTACAAGACAACCAAGAGCGCGCATCCCCGCGAATTCAGCAAGCGTGTGTGGGACCACCACTACTTCGTTCAGGAGCCCTGGTATCTGGACGGGATAAAGGCGACTACGGGCGAGAAGCCGCGCTTCCTTTTCGTGGTGCAGGAGACCGATGCTCCTTTCCTTGTGAGCGTCTTCAAGCTTGAGGACACGGCCGTCAACTGGGGGCGGCAGTACGCGAGAAAGGCGAAGCAGGTCTACGCGAAGTGCCTGGAGCGCGACCTGTGGCCCGGCTACCGCGATCCGGCGCATCCCGACGAGGATCGCATGATGCTGGTCGACCTGCCCAGCTACGCGCAGTACCA
This sequence comes from uncultured Acidobacteriaceae bacterium, assembly GCA_964236945.1. GTDB lineage: Bacteria > Acidobacteriota > Terriglobia > Terriglobales > Acidobacteriaceae > Edaphobacter. The sequence continues at coordinate 54,076 of CAXSGC010000004.1, forward strand.
GCTTGCGGAGCGTGACGAGCGCGATGAGTTTTTTACCGGCGTAAAGGATCGGCGATTCGCCACCAAGTCCGCGCGCATCATCCACGACGCCAATGGCATAGGAGCCGACAAGTGAGCGAACACGACATTCTGACGATCGAGGAAATGGTTCAGCGAAGCGGGACCCATATCCTCGGAGCTTTCTACGGCCTGAGTGGATCTGGCAAGACGCAGAGCGCGCTACTGACGGGACGTGGACTCGCTGGACCGAAGGGAAAGCTGGTTCTTCTCGATACTGAGAACGGGCGAGGCCGCTTCTACGCCAAGAAGATACCGGGGGGATACGCCTACGCGCAGCTGAAGGCTCCGTTCACCCCAGAGCGTTACATCCAGGCGCTGCGCCAGCTTGAGCGGGCCGGATATGACGTGGCCGTGATTGATAGCGTCTCCCATGCCTGGGAGGGTTCGGGTGGCGTGCTTGAGGCCGCCGACGCGACTGGAAAACAGGGCCTGCTCAAGTGGGCGGCACCTAAGCAACGACACAAGAGCTTCATGCAGGAGCTGCTTCAGACGCAGATGCACCTGATGATCTGCCTGCGAGCGAAGGAGAAGATCGTTGAACAGACGGACCCTGAGACCGGGAAGAAGCCTCTCGTGTCGGCTGGCTTTTTCCCCATTCAGGAGAAGGGGTTCAAGTTCGAGATGACTTTTCAGCTGTTCATGCACGATCGGCAGATTGAAGGAGCCGGGCCGGTGGGCGGGTATTTCGTTCCCGAGAAGGTGCCGGGCGATCTATTGTCGGCGTTCAACCGCAAGGAACAGGTCGGGATCGCATGCGGTGAAGCTCTCGCCAAGTGGATTGCGGGGGAGGACCCCATTGACAAAGTCTTCGAGGCCATCAAGCGGGAAGCTGAAGAAGCGGCCGACCGAGGCAACGAGGCGCTCAACGCTTTCTGGACGCGGGATGACATCAAGCCTTTCCATAGGCGCATCGGCGTCAACGGCCTTAACGACCTCAAGAGCAAAGCGGCAGAAGCCGACCGCGCCTTGGCCGAACAGACCGTCGAGATCGAAGACGACTTCCCCGGCACATCCACCAACCCGGCCGCGCCGTTCGGCCCAACCAGCGAAGTAGCAACCTGATGTACACGTCCCTCGCCATAGGCGCGACACTGATCGGCTCCCTTTACGCCTTTGGCGTTCTGGGCGGGATATTTGCCTTCTATGAAGACTTCAAGACGGAGCCGGCCAAGCCCCGCTTCACTCTACTTGGGTGGCTTTGGACCATCGTCGTTGCCTCAGCTTCCTGCGCGCTGTCCGTGTGGCTGTGGCAGAAGGCGGTGGCATGATGCGCGAAACCTTCATTGACCTTTGCTCGGTGGCTTTCTTAGCCGTCTTCCTCTGCGCCGTAACGGCTTGTGGATGGTGTCTCAAGGAGAACAACAACCAACTTCAGCAGCAGACAGCCCTGCTCCAGCAGATCGCGCTCCAGACACGCGCGCCGGTATCGGTGCAGAAATCCGGCTTCAGCCCGGAGGCGCAGCAGGTGTTCAACGCGGCTGTGCGGCCGACAAGCAAGAGGAAGTGAGATGGGATACTCGACACAATTCAAAGGCGAACTGAAGTTCACGCGCGAACCGACTGCCAAGGAGCTGGCATTCATCAAGTCGATGTTTCACATGGACGATGAGCAGGCGATAGAACTTGGGTTCGTCGGGGCGGAGCAGATCTCCTACGTCCAGTTTGAGTTCACCGACGGCTTCGATGGCATCCGTTGGGATGGATCGGAGAAGTTCTACAAGGCCGTCGAGGCCGTCAACTTCGTCATCGATAACGCGAAGGCTCATTGCAACGGTTTATCTCTCACCGGTTCCCTTGCTGCACAAGGCGACGAACCAGACGACCGCTGGATTCTGGTCATCGGCGATGATGGCCGTGCCACCCGGTCTGAACAGCCGGTCGTCGGGCAGAAGATCACCTGCCCACATTGCCACGCAAAGTTCCTGTTGCAGGCGCAGGCATGAGCTGCATCTCAGCCGCGCACCAAGCCCTGCTGTCCTCCTACAGTATCGGAGGCTTTCTCTTCCTTCCCGATCCGCAGCAAGCGCGACCGGGCGTGCGGATGATGGTGGCGCTGTGGCCAGACGAAGCCGACGAGCAGAAAGTCTGGTTTCTGGCGAACGCCGATGGTTCCTGACCACGTTCGCAAGGCGGTGTTCAATCGCGACGGCTGGCACTGCCACTATTGCGATCAGAAGCTTTACCCATCGGATTCTTGGACGGTCGACCACAAGGTACCGCTATGTCGCGGTGGATCTGATGACCTGGAAAACCTGGTTGCCGCTTGCCGATGGTGCAACACGGCCAAAGGCGAAATGCCCTATGACCTGTTCGTCTCCATCCGCGAAGAAGTCGGCTATGGGCCGAGCAGCCGACAGACCATCTTGGAAGTGATCGCGCTCTACCAGCAGCGGATGAAGGCACCAGCGCGCCCGCAGTGGAACGCGGTGCTGTGTGGAGCGGGATAAACCACCCGGCTAGCGCTCCTGATCTATACTCCGTCCGTAGCGAGAACCAGGAGTTAGGAGGACTACGAAATGGCGTCAGCAGCCGTTGCGGAGCCGGATGTTAGGACCCAGGTTTTTACGAAGGAAGAACTTCAAGCATTACGGAGGCGCCTCGCCGGACGAGCAGCGGCAGGAGACGACCAGATTCCGACTTCTCCCGGTAGCCCGCCAGATCCCGACACACCCGATTGGCAGCTAGACGTTGAGATCATCCTGGCGTTCCTGAAAGCCGTAGATCGCGTCATGCGCTTTCTCATTGAGAACAGAGTTCCCGAGAAGTTTCGGCGCCTGATTCAATCCTCTATGGCCCTGGTAAGCGCGAAGCTTGACGAGGCAAGGCTGGAGCTAGGTGCAATCAGCTCCGAGCAAGACCAGTTGTACTCCTACCTCGCTGATGAAGGGTTGACGCTCGAAAACCTCGCCGCCAAGCTCGCGTCATTCGTTGACGATCTGGACGACGGGCCTGTACTGGCAGTACTCGACTCAGCAGACAAGATCCTCGGAAGCTTATGCAAGGTGGTTCCAGTCCTCGGACCTGTGAAGGAGATGAAGGAGTTGGTGGAGCACAGGGTCAAGTTTTGTGGTGACGCGGACTTGATCTCCCTGAACCTCTATCCAAAAGAATAATTCACTAGGCTCTCGGGCTCACCTTCTCCTTGCCGTAACCGAATGACCCCGCAAACTCCTGTATCACAGCGCGTTGGTCGGCTCCATGCAGCCTTTCGCATTGCTTAGCCGTGGCTCTCCAACCTTGGAACAGGATTTTGAGGTTCAGACCTGAATCGATCGCGGTGGCGCTGTAATGGTCCCACCGGCCCTCTTGTTCATCGAACTGGAGCGTTGATATTCCTTGCGAGAAGTGGGTCGTGACGCTCTCGCCGTTGGTGTACTTGAACCGAATCCTGTGGCCGATGACGTCCGACAGTTCGCTGGTGAAGATCCCGCAGAAGTCGCCCTGGAGGGTGTAGTTCGAGCCTTCATACTGGATCGTGCGGCCATCGAATGTGATCTCGGTAACGGTGACGATTCGGTCCCGCTCCGGGACTTGGTTCATGACCAGCCAGGTTCCTGCGGCCTTCCTCCCGGCCACTCTCAGTTCACGATTCCGCAGCGTCGTGACTTTGGCGATGCTTACCCCGGCGATCAAAAGCCCGGAGATCACCTGGAGACAAGCCAGGGCTCTCGACCATCCTTTAGGCCTAATATCCCCATACCCGACGGTCGTTTCAGTTATCACGCTGAAATAGAGCGCATCAGACAACGAAATCGTGGGAGAGTCGTCCTCAACAAGGCCGTTTCGACAACCTCCTTGCGGGCAGTCTGCGGACAACTGCTGATAGATCAGGCTCGGAAACAGTGTCATGGCCAGCGCGAACAAGAGAATCCTCGCGACCGTCAGATCGTCGATCACGTCCATGAATCGCGTCGGGCTGGATGATTTCATGGCAGAAAGTTTCTCTTGCCGCTGGATGATTTGTCGAGGGAATACCTGGTTGGCCTTGCAAGTGAACGCAGAAAAAAGCCGGCCACCCGCGAAGGATGGCCGGCCAGGTTTCTGCTGTGCAGAGTGTCTAGCGGCTCGTGGCCGCCAATCATTACACCAGTGGTGCGAGGCCGGCGCTGGCCGTGTTATCGGGCACAGCTGGAGCCAGGACGGGAGCCGATGCCGGGGTCTGCGCCGTGATGACCGCATCAGCCGAGTCCAGTTCGACGGATGCTGCCGCCGGAGCCGAGATCACGACATCGCCGCTGTCCGTCAGGCTACCGTTGGCATAGGTCAGCGTGCCGCTGCCGGTCGCGCCGGAGACCGCGATCACCAGCACGTTGCCGTCGGCGTTGATCGAGGCCGAGAACAGAGTCGTGTCGGAGCTGGTCGCAGTCGCGGCGGTGCTGGACGGTGCGGCGATCGGCAGACCGTAGGAGTCCTTGAACTTCGGCTCGATGACAGCTTGGGCATCGTTCTGGAGGGTGAGCGTCTTCATGATGAAACCTTTCGAGATGTAGAGAGGGAGCGAGAGAGAAACGTGCCGCGCGCGCCGATGGCGGCGACGGTATTCGATGAGGGTGAGGATCATTTCTGGGAGACCTTGTTCCCACCGAGCGCCTCGATGTTCGCGTAGAACTTCGTCCGACAATCGCGCCCGGCCATCAGCACGTCAAGCTGATACTGCGCTGCACTTTGGTCGTCGTCTGCCCCAGGGACTACCGGCTCGGCCGCGCAGCTTGTCTCAGGGATCGATTGGCTGAGGTACTTGAGATCGACGGTTGAGGGCGTCGGTACGCAGCCCGTCAAGCAGAGCCCGCTGAGCAGGCCCCATGCAGCCGTGTTGTGGAGCATTTGCGATCCTTTCCTTCAGTTGACCGTAGAGGCTGGCATTCGTCCGGGCTTCCTTGTTGGCGCTGTCGAGGGCGGCCGTTGTGCGTGACAAGTCAGCTTGCGCTTTCGCCGCGGCGTTGGCGTTGTCCTGCGCAGCGGTGACAAGCTGAGCGTTTGCGGCCTGCAAGGAGGTAATCTCATGCGCCCTGTGAGCCAGCGCGAGGTAGATCCACGCGGCTCCAGCCAGCAGCGCCACTACGACCGCTATGTCGAGAGCCTTCTTCCAGGTGGATAGCCCAAGGAACGCAGCGATCATTGAGTGGCATCCTTCTGGCGGTGCAAAAAGCTGGAAACACCGGTGAGACATATACCACCCAGGCTGCACGTTAGGAAGGCGATCTTCAGCGCGTGCCCGTAGTCTGCAAGCGGCTGTAGCTGGCTCGCTGTCTCGCTCAGCGTGTGGCCGAGATCGGGCGCGTAACTGCAAACCGTCGAGACGCCAGCGACGCAGGCACCCACGACGGCCTTGCTCGACCAGACGCGCGGCGTTGCGACTGGATCGGGCGTGATGGACGGTTCGGCGACGGCGGGCAGCGTGATCGGCGCGCCGTCCGGCGTGTCGTACAGCAGGGACTCTTTCGCTCGACGCGTGACCAGGCCAGCCATCTTCTTGCCTTTTGAAAAGATGAAGCGCTGGAACTCCGCGGGCACCGCATCGAGCTTGCGCGCCATGATCAGCTTGCGCGCGGTGCTGCGATCGAACTCCCCGACGCCGACATTGAACACGAAGTCGGTTGTCGCTCCGAACTGATTGTCGGTCATGGTGACGTGGCCTTCATCGAGAGCCTGCTGCACCGCGTCCTCGGCAGTGGCTAGATCGGCGATCTGCGTGGCATCGGCCTGGGCCTGTGACCAGACCAGCCCGATATGCACGTCCTGGCCAGTGTGACCGTATCCGATGGACAACGTGCCCAGTACTCGGTCGTCCCGTTTCAGCGTATAGTTCGGCCGCGCGTCGTCATACGCCAGGAGCCGGCAAGTTTCAGTGGATGAATTCAGGCGCAGCGTTGCTGCATTGAGAGTGCGAGGCATCAGCAGCTCCAAGAAAAGAGCCACCAGGAAGGTGGCTGTGAGCGGGCGCATGGCGCAGAAATCACACCAGCTTGCTGGGCCAGCTCTTGAACACATTCAGGATCGTGCTGCGTGGGTTCAGCACGTTTTTGTCGGTCATGCCCCAAAGCTGGGCGTTGCCATCCGTGATGTCGTAGTCGGCCGCCGAGAAGATCACGCCCCCGAAACAGTCCGACCTGCCGATCATGGCCCCGAGGCCGGTCAGGAAGGATGTCTGGTTGCCCGTCGAGACGCCCTGATTGACCCCGACCTCGCCGACGAGGAACTCGCCCTTGTACCAGGAAGACACCGCGATGGCGGTGAGGTCGGCGGCTGCGGGCATGGAATTCGGCGTGCCGTACTGGATGCTGTAGTAAGGATGCCCGTCGTGGAAATCGACGTACGGCGCGACCTGCTGCATCAGCGTGCCGGTCCAATCGGCAACAGAGCTGAGGTATATCGAGTAAGTCGAGGGCAACGACGTGACGGTGGCGAGGGCGGCATTCAGTGCTCCGCAGCCGGCCGCCAGGGTTGCACCAGAAAAACCGCCGAACTCGTTTACCCTGTCCAGGCCAATTACGTTCGGAATGGTTTCCATGACGGCGACGATTGGCAGGAGCTGCGCCATCGCCGCGGTCTTCAGCGAGCCATTGCCGTTGAGAAAATGAGAAGCACCCGGAGCGAGGCTGATATAAACAACGCCACCCTTCGAGGCCACATAGGCGCAGACCAACCGCAGTCGGGTCGCCAATAGCGCTGTGGCTGGGTATGGCCCGTTGTCACCGTCAACGCCGCAGCAATTGAACTTGATCCCATTCACGCCTGACAGGGTGAAGGCAAAGTCGATCTGTGGCTTGATCCAGCCGACCCAATTGAAATCGAACCACATATCGGCCCAGTTGCGCCCTCCGGGGACGCGAGCGTCGGTGTAGTAGCACTGCGGGACGATGTTGACGATCTTGTACTTGTTGGCGCTCCCCGGCCTCAGCCTGACGCCATATGGATGACGATTGATCGGCATCATCAGACGATGCTCCCCGGGCTCGTCACGGTCCAGCTGTTACCCTGCGCATCAGTGAAGCTGGTCGTACCCGTCGCCTGCGCGGTGAAGTCCGGGCTGGCCACGATCGTTCCGCCAATCGACAACATGGTCTTGTAGAAGTTGCCGACCGGTGCGTACTCGCCCCCGCCGCTGGCGTTCGCCACAATCAGGAACGAGGGCGAGGCAAGCAAGCCCGCGCCGCCGCTGGTGATGGTGATCGTCGATCCGAGGGCCGTCCAGTTGAGGTAATCCGTGGAACCGAGGAAGATAAGCGAGTTAGCGGGCACGCTGAACGTGCTGTTGCCAACCGTCGCTGAGCCCGTGGTCGCGTTGTTGTTCAGGATCATCCCGAGGCCGATCACGGTTCCGGGGGGCGCCACGGTCGAGGCCAGCGCGTTTCCAGCGAAGCTTGAATAATGGACGTTCGATGCGTCGATGAACTGCGCGATCGGGTAACCGCTCTGGTTCAAGCCGAAAACATAATCCACGCTCCCGTTGGGATGCCATGCACCGAACAGGGCGCCGATTGTGCCACCGCCGGTGGTGTACGACGCTAGATTGACCTCCGCCGTCAGAACCACGATGGCCGTACCGGGATCGAAACCGGTTCCGGTGACACTGTGGACGACGTTCTGGGCCGAGTTTGAATTAGAGCTGGTGTAGTAGTAATGGGCCGGGGCGTTGGAGGGCGTGCCGCTCTGCTCGACGCTCTTGCTCGACTCTCCCGCCGAGTTCAGGGCAGTGAGCTGGTAAAAGTAGTGCGCCCCGTTCGTCAGGCCGCTGTCGATGTAGGGGCTTCCCGTGGTGATTGTTCCGAGCAACGTCTCCGTCCCCGAGCTTGTGCCGCGATAGAGCTTATGGGAGGTGATCGCAGCCCCATTGCTGAGACCATCAGCCCACGCGATTGTGTTCTGGCCATTCGCAGGGGTGACGGTGATTGCCGGCGCGTTCGGAGGGATCGGGCTGCTGGATGGCACCTGTGCCACCGGCGCCGAAAGAAAGTTCGTTCCCCATGGTGCATAAACTCCCGTATTGCCCCCATCGAGACTGGCGAAGACGAGAATGTCCAGGGTATTCGCGCCGGGTGTTGGAGTGTATGGGTAGCCCTGTGCCGCCTCGAAGCCGGATGGAATGTTGAACGCGTGACCACCCACGGCATCCTGACGCCGGAAAATGATCATCTGCTGCATCAAGCCCGCAGTTCCAAGCGGGGAAAAGCTTGGAGTGAAGTCGGCCGTCAACGTCAGGTCGTACGTGACGTCCTTTCCCAGGCCCCACGCGAGAGGCTGCGCGGTGCCCGATGCTGCAACCAGCGTTGCAGAGGGGCTTCCGCCACCAGTCGGGAACAAACATCCGCCATCGATCAGCGCCACGACATCCATAGCCTTGACGTTTGCGACATTGCCGCTTGCGTCGGCTCGATATGTCGTGCCGGACGGGCATCCCGGAAAGGTCGTTCCCGGTGCCGGCGCGATCATGTTGGTCGTGGTGCTCATGGTGTCCTTTCAGAGTGGGCGACGGCTGGGCCGTGATTATCGCGACGAATGGTCAACGGCACGTCAGCGCTGCGGCTTGATTTCGATCAGAGGCGACTCGACGACCAGAGGGATGAGTTCCTGCAATGCGTTGCAGCTGTACTCCCACTCCGCGACGTAGATCACGTCCTGGCCGGTGAGGCTGGGCGGAACGACAGCATCGGTTCGCCACGTCATTACGGTGCCCGGTTCTGCGCTCGTCCCCTTGAAACCTGCGGGCGGAATGCGAACGCGGTCGATGTATTCAACGAGGCGGGCTGGCGGCTCGGTATGCGTCTCGCGCATCCAGCCATAGCGCCAACCGCCGCAACGGCGATTTTTAACCGCCGTCCACTCTATGAGAACGGTTTGAGTTGTCGGATTGAACGACACGACCTTGCCCGCGACATTTTGAATCGGTGGTTTGGTATCGACAAACAAGCACCAGCTGATCACGATCATCAGTGCGCAACAGAGTGCCACGTAGGCGTACACGATGAAGCGATGGAGGAGCGGCCTCATCATGGACCGTGCCCCCGAACCACCAACGCGACCAGCGCCACGATCACTGCAACCAGGATCAGTGAGGCCGTGGAGTACACCATCGTTATCGGCAGCTTCACACGCTCCGAAAGGGCGTCGACCTGTGTCTTCAGGGCGTAGTCGTCTTCCAGGTCCTTCCTCAGAGACGCGATGTCCGCTTTCTGGCGCTGAACCTCGCTCCGCAACAGAGCCGTCGCTAGCCTCGCGGCGGGCAAGTCGAACTCTTTCCCCGACATAGGCAAGGAAAACATTTCTTCGAGGGGATCGCTCATCCATGGCGCGCCTTACCGCTGAGTTCGGGTTTCAAGTAGCGCCCGCCGAGGTCCAGATCACCTTGCCGCTCTGCGTCGGATCGACCAGCTGAGGATTGCCGGCGGCGTCAGCCGAAAGCTGCGACGTGGGACTCTGGTCTGCGATCAGCTTTTGCCAAGTCTCCTCAGTGACAGGAACCTTGTCGGCGGGAATCTCCGGGTTGATCCCCTCGATGAAGAAGCCGTTCGCGCTCTTGCTGAAGTAGATTTGCGCCATTTCAGTAGCCCTCCGCGTGCCAGTAGATAGTGGTGGAGATATTGGACTGATTGACGAGGTAGAAGCCGCTGGCGATGGCGCCGTAGACGGTGGCTCCGTTGGAAATTCCCGCCCCACCGACGAGGGTGGCTCCGAGATTCATGCAAGTGTTCGGGAAGGCGATAGGGAACGTCACAACCCCGACACCCCCAGGAACGAAGCTGCCGGTGATACCCCACTGCGTTAGGCGACCGCTTGGGCTTTTCTCGTAGCCGTTCGCTCCGGGCGAGAAGGTGTAGGCGCTGGCCAGCGACGTTGCGCCAGTGCCACCGTTCGCCTGTGGAATGATCGAACCGGCCAGTAGCGCCGTCAATGCGGCCCCCGCAGTGGTCGCGCCGGTGCCGCCCTTGGCGACGCCCAGCGTTGAGGCCAGCCCCTCGGCCGCGAATGTGTAGTTCGTCTCGTCCAGAGCGCCGACCACAATCCAGGTCGTGTTGTCCATCGAGCGAATCTTCAGAAGCTTGTTCGCGGTGTCGTGCCAGAACTGCCCAGGCTCCGGGCTGCCCGGTGCCGACGCGCCGGAGGCCAGCGTGTTTAGCGTATCAAGAGCGGCATTGATGCCTTGCACCGCAGCCAGTCCGCTGAGCGTCCCGCTGGTCGCCAGTACGAGTGAATTTTGCGACATGCTCTCTCCCTAATAGCCCTGCGCGGCCCAATCGATAGTGCGCGCCACACCCGACCCACCATTCACGATCTGCACGGTGAAACCGGTGCTGCTCTTGTTGATCAAGGCCGTATCGCCCGCGCTGCCACCGATAATGGTCACCTGCACGGCCGCTACATTGTTGAATGGCTCGGTATAAGAGATCGTTACTCCGGCGGGCGGGACCGAAACGTTGGCGCCGGTGTCAACGCGGTCTGGCACATCGGTCATCACGGCGAAGTCGCTGACCACGCAGTTGATCGTCGCGTCCGTGGTGCCGATCGCAAGGCGGAAGTCGAAGTACTGCCCGAGATATTGCCCAGGCGCGAAGTTCTGCCAGCCCGCGTAAACCCCACTTGCCTGCGCCACGTTGATCTGCGGCACCACCGTCACGAAGTGACCGTTGTCGGTCTCGAGGACGTCACTCATGGACAGTAGGTCCGCTGACGAAAGAATGCTGTCGTAGATCGAGACGGCATGCGCCGCCCAGCTCATCGAGATCGTAGCTTCCAGAACTCGGCCGGAGTTGATGATGTGGGCGGATGGGACTGTGTACGTCCCCGTGTTGCCGAGGCCTCCATAAGCCAGAATGTCGGGCTCGGACAAGATATTGCTGCTGGCCAGGATGTTTCCTGCCCCTTGCAGCTGGAGATCGCCACCAAGAACGAGCGTTCCCGAGAACGTACCGCCCCAGCCAGTCGCCGCTTCGTTGAACGAAGCCAGCAGGTTGTTGACGATGATGCCGCCTGTCAGCGTCACAGAGGACGCTGGACCGTAGACCACGTACCCGGTCGGGGCGATGTACTTGGCGGCGACCCAGTATGTTCCATTGGCGCCGACCGCGAAGGTGGTTTCCTGCGTCGTGCCTATGGCGAGCGCCAAGCCCCACGTCGGCCCCTGCCGGACCTCGTATCCAGGCTGACGGCTGTCGACCACCTCATCCCAGCTCAGGTTCTCCACGCTCGCCACGAAGACCGTGGCGAGGTTGTCGATTGCTGGCAAGGGCTCGGTGTAGGCCAGCCCTTGATAGGTGTAGACGTATGGCTCGACCTCATCGAGCGTCGGCTGACCCACGCCCCAGACGTTTTTGTCCAGGACCTTCACATAAACAGGTTTGCCGATCAGCGCGGGCTGCAGCGTAATCTCGCTCAGCGTGCCGTCGCAGCGAACGAAGGGTGATCCGGGCGGCGCGGCCGCGGGCACAGTATCGTATTGGCCTCGGTTCAAGCCGCTCAGGGAATACAGGTTGTTCCCGATCTGGCTGCTGGACACGTAGGAGAGGAACTCGCCCGCCACCCAGCACAGCGAGTTGTTCGCCTGCGCCGCCGTTAGGCCTGGAGAGACGGTGAGCTGACCGCCGCTGGGCGCCAGGTTGACGCCCAGCGTTGCCGACTGGTCCAGGCCCTCGCCTTCAGCAATCAGAGACGATGTCGTAACGCCGTAGCGCGCGCTCTGCGTGACCGTTCTCAGATGCGTGTAGTTCGTACCGTCGAAGCTAACCCAGACATCTGCGCCGCCCCATTGGCCAGAAGGGCCGGCCAATGCCATCCAGACCTGTGGCTGGCCGGAGGACAGTTCGAAGCTTGGCTCCAGGAACTGCGGTGCGTAGCTGCTCGGTGCCGCGGCGTTGTAGTTCGGCTGGTATCCGCTGCCAGTCTCGAAGTTGTAGAGTGCGGTCGTGCCGATGCCGCCGAGGAAGTCTTCCGCCGTGATGGTCAGCGCGCCGCCGTCGTCGCCGCTCCACTCGCTTTCGTCGATTGACAGGATGCGGACAGGTTTGTAAGCAATGCCGAGGAAGTCGTCCGTGATCGAAACGATGTCCATCGGGTCCAGCATGCAATATTGCCAGCCCAGCTTGAACGTGTACTTGTTGCGTACCGCCTGGCGGCCGAGTTGCAAATTGACGCTGGTCTGAGCCGCCCCGCCGTCGCAGAAATAATGGGCGCTGGCCGGCGTGCTGCTCTGCCGCAAGCCGAACACGGCGATACTGGCTTCGTCACGGGCCCACACCACATCGGCGTTGTAGGCGTTGTAGCGGTTCAGGTACTCGATGCCGAGTGCGTTGATCTGGTCAGCCGCCCGTGCGCGCTCGACGCTCACCGGGTCGCTGTTCGCCTCGTACAGGAAGTCGTCATCGGTGAGCGAGAACAGCGGGTTCGAGGGTGGCGACCAGGTTGAGCCGTTACCGGCAATCGGTGCGTCACCGTAAGGCACAAGGTTCAGAGTCGACCCGGACCAGACGAAGGCCGCATTGCACTGCGTCGCGATGTCGTCCATCAGACTCGCGGCGTCCTGGCTCTGATCGAACACCGGGGAGATCCACAAGCCCGCTGACAGGGTGTAAGCCGAGAACGAGCCCATGTCGCCCAGGAACTGTTGCGGTAGGCCGGCGCCATAGTAGGGATTCGTCAGTAAGTCCTGGACCACCTGCGCACAGTTCGCATCGCCGTAGGGTCCGCCGGTGCCTTCGAAGATGCCCAGCACCTCGAAGTTGAAGTTCGGCAGCTCGGCCGAGGAGCCGAGTGGGTATTCATAGCCCCACGCGTAAGCCAGTCCCGAGTACGGCAGCGCCTGGTCGGGATGCACCGTCTCCATGTAACCGAGCGCCGGCTGGTCGAGTGTGCCAATGGCCAGCGCCAGTTGAGCCGTACCCATGTTCTCTGCGGTGGACTTCGAGGCCCACACTCGCAGCACTTCGACTATCGGTCCCTGGCAGATACCGATGATGAACGAAGCGAAGTAGGTGTAATCCCCGCTGCGGGATGTAGTGCCGCCTTTGCCCGCGCCGCTCGATGATTGCTGGGCGGAGAAGTCTCCATACCAGATGAGGTTTCCAGAAACGCGGTTCGCGCCGTAAACGATCTGTATGGGCTTGCCGGCGATCGAGGTCTGCACATCGATGCCAACCGCGGCTGACTGCGAGCTGCCCGCGCTGCTGGCCGATGATCCAAGCAGCGACATTCGTCAGTTCCTTGTCGCTGAGCAGCGCCCTCCATCGGCGGGCAGAGAGGGTGGTGGCTGTAAGGCGAGGATGGCGAGGGTAAGCACGGCTACCAGACCCGACAGGCAGAGGAAGGCCATCACGTCCCAGAACATTCCTGACGCCTCACCCGGACTTGCTGCTGTGTTCTCAGGATGCTTCGCGGCCGGTCGATCCATCTTCAGTCCCACAATGTGAATGCTTTGCGCGGTGTGCGCCCCAGCCGCGAGCCTGTCGCTTCGTCGAGCATCACGCATTGTCCGACGACGGCGTGGATGATGCGCGGCCAGGCGATCACGATGGCGCCGTGAGCGTAACAGCGCCCGACGCGAAACACCACAAAGTCACCCGGCTGCACTTCAGCGGGATCGATCTCTCGTGCGCGAGCCCTTACGACGTTCAGGTAGCGCTCATCCGACCTGTGCAGATGCCAGTCCGGCGGATAGTCCCCAGCATCGAAGAACTCGATCAGCCCGCTCGCGGCGTAGACCTGAAGCGGAAACTGTGCGCAGTCGACGCCAACGCCCTTGATGGTGCCCCGATGGTGGTAGGGAGTCCGCAGCCAGGTCAGGGCTTCGGCTACCACCGATAGCCGCTCGCCGGAAAAGGAACAATTGAACGTTGGTTTGTTCATTAATCCTGACGGCCTCACATCGCGGTTTCCGGCGCAGGGATAAACGGGTATCCGGCGAAGCGGCCAATGTTGTTGAACTTGTATCGGCATGTGCCGCTCGTCTTGTCGCAACCGGCGTAGGCAACGAACACATCCCCAACGCTCGGGTTGACGCTGAACGGGATGCCCAGCGCGATGTTGTTGCCGTATGGGGCAGGGCCGGAGTTGAAGATGATCGGCCGGCTCTCGCCCGCGCATGCTCCGGTCTGCATGGTCATAATGCCGTAGGTCAACCAGTTCTGTCCCGCTGGAAGAGTGGTCACTAGATTGGCGGCGCTGTTGACGCCGGTGATCACGCCTTCCTCGGCGAACAGGTTGCGGTTTACGCCGCACCGCGCATCACCCAGCACGTTGTTGCAGGGGCTCTGGTAGTAGAAGCGCGGCATCTGGTTCGAGAGCAACTCGGTCCAGCTGTTGACCTCGATCTCGGCCTTGCTGCGACCAAAGGTCGCATCCGCTACGCGACCGCCCAGCATCGTGATGACGCCGGTAATTGGCTGCGTCCAGTTCGCCGCGAACGCCCTCTGGATCGTCACCGCGGCGCCGTCGAACATGCCGCGATGGAGAGCAGCCAGCCAGGGCACGGAGGCTATCGTGTCGGCATCCGTCGGATAGACCGTCACCTTTACCGAACTGACCTGCAACCCCGTCTTCTGGCTGATGGCAGATCGTTCCACGCGAGGCGCGCCGGAAAGATACGTCTGTCCCGCCCACGTCAGGTTCTTGTCGGCGCTGGTCAGGTAAGACACACCGCCGTCGGGCAGAGTGAAGCTGTACAGATCGGCGCTGACAAAGTTGCGCGTGTCGAACAGCGCGGCCAGGTCGGCCGAGAACGGCTTCATTTCACGCTTTCAAACTTGAGGCCCGACACGCTGGACATGCCGTACAGGAACTTAGTGAAGTCCACCGTATCGTCGCTGAAACGGCAGCGCCAGTAGAAGGTGAAACTGGCAAGGATCGTCGCTCCCGCCGCGGGCGGTGCCGTGAACGTGATGCTGCTGCCGCTTTCGGTTCCGACGTCGTAATTCACCGTGTAGCTTGCAGAAGAACCAGCCACCGTGACCGATGACACGGCGTTGACGCGGCCAACCGATTCGATGTAGTTGCCGAACGTGCGGATCAGCGGGAAGGTGACGGTCGCGCCGTCCCCGACCCCAAGCTGCTGGTTCACGGCAGCGTTGTCGTCGTCGTCCCTGTAGAGGAACGTGCCGAAGCCGCCTTGGCAGCTGTTGATGAAGCCGATGAGCGCCTGCACCTCGCCGAAGGACGGGTCAGAGCGCAGGAAATCGAAGTCCAGCGACCAGGTGTAGCGCGGGTATGACCAGTCCGCCTGACGTGTCTCACGGCCTGAGACGCTGACTTGGGTCCGGGTCTGCCATGTCGGGGTGCGCACCACATTCCAGGCGATGCCGGGCAGGGCCGGGAAGATCGCGTCGCTCAACTCCGCATCCCGCCAAATTGGCCGTTGCGCGCCGCCTTCCTCATTGTGCTCACTACCGCATCGTGGAGACCGTCCAGATCGCCAGCGTTTAACCGGCCATTCGCGTGGACGGTTGTGTTGAACGTGTGGCCCGATCCACCACCACCGGCGTTCGCCTGGTCGATCATGCCGGTCAGTCCCGAGGTGTAGCGCGCCGGCAGCACCATCTCGTTGTCATGGACCCGCGCGATCTGGTCGCCGTCTACGATCATGCCACCAGCAGCCGAGGCGATGTTGTACGACATGATGTCGGCATAGATCGCGGTGCCTGCGGCAGGCGCCAGCTCCGGACCGACCAGCGGGATCGCCGCAGTCGAGGCCACGGCGGCGGCCGCACCCTCTCCGGCATACGCGAGGATGTTGGCGTGAGACGCGAGCTGGGCGGTCGTTACCGCCGCGGTGGCGTTGGTTGCGTTGCTGATGCCCAAGAAGCTGTCGAGCGCTGTTTGCGCGGCCTGGATCGTCGCGTTGTTCGACAGCCAGTTCGTGAGTATCTTGTCGAGCGCACCGTCCACGACCGACATAACGATGTTCTGGCCCATCTTGGCAAACGCCTGGCTCATCGTCTGCGTGCCGGTCAGCACACCACTCACGGTCTGGTTCATGCCGTTTGTAAGCGACTTCGTCAGCTGGTTTTCCTGCTGCTGCTCCTGCTGAAGCTGTTTGGTGCGGAGCTGCAGAATCTGCTGGTTGAACTTTTGCTCGGCTACCAGCTTGTCGGCGAGCGTCTTCTTGTACGCGGCGCTGTCCTGCGCCTCGTGCGTGAGCAGGCTCTGGTAATACTGATCGTCGATGGCATGTTTCTGATTGGCGGCCTGTATCTCAGCCTGAATTTCCGCTTGGGCCGACATCTGACCGAGGGCGACCTTTTGCTGGTTTGAAACCTCGGCGGTGCGCACCTTTTCATCAGCGACGCGGCGGTCGCCTTCCATCTCGGCGTCATCGGCCTTTTTCTTCGCCTCCGCACCCTGCGCGTCGATCTTGTTGTCCTGGTCCGCGTAGCGGGCATTCTCTTTGCCAGTGTCGCCGTCGGACTTGGCTACGCCTGCCTTGTCGCCCTGCCGCGTATAGATCGCGCGCATGTCCGCGATGCGCTTCAGGTTGATCTCGTGCTCCTGCGCGGCGAGCTCCTTCAGCTGCTTGACGGCATCCGCGGTCGAGATCTCGCCTAGGCGCAGCTTCTCCTGAACCAGATCCTGTTCGGTCTTGATCCGGGCGTCGGCAGCTTCGGCATCCCCCCGCGCCTCGGCCATGTCGAGCTTGTCGCCGGACTTGTCAGGCTTGCCCTGCTCACGCTTCCGTCGCGCTGAATAGAGCTTGTCTTCCTGGTCAATCTGCGCCTGAATCTTCTGTGCCGCATCTCCGTTCTTGGCGTCGAGAGCGAAGCCTAGATCGGTCTGCAGGCGCGCGATCTTCTGCTCGTGTTCCTCCTGCTCGCGTAGTGCGGAGTTGCCCTTCTGGTAGAGCTCGACGCCATCCTTGATCGCATCGTTCTGCTCTCGTTGTGCTACCGCTGCGTCCTTGGCGGCCTGCGCTTTGTCGTCTCCCTGAACGGTTCCGGAAGTGCCTTTCCAGTCTTGGCTCGGCAGGTTCCGTGAAGCGAGCTCTTGCAGAGACGCGTAATTCCTCGCAACCTGGGCCAAACGCCGGCTGCTCAGGTCACCGACCCTGTCCATCTCGGCCGCAAATTCCTCGAGCCCGCGCGCGGTCACGGCGGCTTCCTGGTTGATTCCGCTAAAGCCTTTCTGGACGCTGTTCCAGAAGCGTTCCAGCCCGGTCGTAGTGTCCACGACATGCGCGCTTGCGGTTGTGATCCCTTCCAGCAAGACCGCCTGCGCTCCGGCGACGTCGTTCACAGCCATCATCTGCGTGATCTGCTCCTGCTGCGAAGCAGTCAGCTCGACGCCGTACTTCTTCAAGTCCTGGAGGCCTTTGGCAGGATCGTTGAGCGCTGCTGCCAACAGCTTTGCAGCTTGCGGAACGTCGACACCAAGAAGATCGGCAAGAGGCTTCACGTCCTGAATTAGCTCGGACATCAGTTCGCCGCCATTACGGGCTCGCGCGAACTCATTGACGATGGCATTGGCCGCGTCGCTGGTTACACCAGGAATCTGGCGAAGGTCGTCCAGATATTGTGTGACCTGGGTCCGATCGAACTGGTCTCCGCGGCCGACTGCGGCAAAAGTGTTCTGGATCTTGTCGAGATCGGCCTCGGCCTTTTCCGAACTGTCGATCACTTCATAGATCGCGTACCCGACGCCGGCGATCGCCGCCGCCGCAAGAATTGCTTGTGGAGGAATGCCACCAAGCCGTGTGGCCAGAATGCTGAGCGAGCCCGGAAGGCGGGTCAGGTTACCGGACGCGAGTTCGCGGCCGACCACGATCAGCTCCCTTATCCCGCCAGACGAAACATGCGCCGCATCTCCGGTCGCCTTGGTCGCCTCGGCTGCTTCCTCTGCTGCCGGAGTGATCGATCGCAGGCTTGTAGCGTACTCGCGCGCGGTGATCTCGCCGCTGTTCAGTTCTTGGGTCAGTTCCTTGAATGCGGCCGGATTGACCTTCTGCGCGGCGGCGGCCGCCGTGTTCACAGCCTCGCTGAACTCGCCCAAGCTCGCGGCGGCATCCTTCATGCCCTGCGTGACTTCTTTTACGTCCGCACTGACCTTGACGTTGATCTCATCAGCCATGAGCGGCTCCTACTGCAAGCGTTTCGACCAGCCCGGCATGTGTCCGAGGACTTTAGCAAAGTCTTCTTGCGGCTCGGCTGTCTTTCTCGGCTTGATACCGAGATAGCCCGCAATCAACAAGTGAGGCGGAGGGTGGTCTGCCCAGTAGGCCGAGAGCATCTGCCACTCCGACCAGTCCATCTCGTCGATTTGAGCGGGCGAGTATCCGCAGGCGGTGGCAAGCAATCCGTATATTCCGGTCAGCCCATCACCGCCGGAGCTTCCCCCGGTACTACGTCCGCTTTGATCAGACCGCTCGCGCGCATGATTTCGAGTTCGGCTGTCGCCGCACCGTCCATCTCCGAGCCTTCGAGTGTCTCGTTCAGCCAAACCGCGTTCACGCCGTCATAGTTGCGCTTCAGCGACTCCATCAGCACGAAGCCGAGCAGGTCGTTGACGAACGATCGACTCTGGCGGTCGAGGTTTGCCATCTCTCTGATCGAGCCGAAGTTCATCTGCGGGGCGGTGTATTCTTCACCGCCGATCGTCACTTTCACGCCAGGCTTCAAGCCGCCCTTCGAAGTCAGCATCAGGCAGTCGGCAGCGAGATGCTGCCGATGTTGTTTGCCGCGTCAGCAAACACGCTGAAGTCAATCTCGGGAACGGTCCAGTCCTCGTTCTTGAAATCGAGAGCCAGCTTGCTGAAGATCACCGCGTTCAACTCAATCTCCGTGAACTGCGAGTTATAGCCCTGGCTCAGCACCAGTTTGCAGGTCGGCTGCAAGCCCGCAAGCTGGTTCGAGATGGCGATCTTGTTTCCGGTCACGCTGGTGTAGGTGTAGTTCAGCAACACGGCCGCGCCCGCGTCTGCGGCGGCGAACGTGTAAACGCCCGCCGTGACTGAGTACTGGCCGGAAGCCGGCGCACTCGCCACCTTTGCGAACGCCTTTCCGGTGGCCGCGTACAACACACCGAGGTCGGTCACGAACGTCGCGGAGTTCGCCGCGGTCACGGTGTAGCCGGATCCGGCCGGAACCGCACCCGACTCCGTCGCCGCTACGTTGTTCTGGCCGGCGCTGGTGATCGTTCCGCCGAACACCAGGTTGAATGAGCGGGCGCTGAAGTTGGCGTACTTCGCCTTGCCGGTGATCTTGCCCATGGAGCGCGCTGTCGCCACCGGGAACTGATACTGGCCCATCAGGTCTTTGGTGGTGAAGGCGAAGTCCAGAGACACATCCTGGAGAGTCCCAAACTGCACCGGCGTCTGGTCGTTCAGACCGGACAGCGGAACGGCAAAGGCATTCCCCGAGCCGAATGAAAGCTGGGGCATGGATCAGGACTCCTTCGCGAGGGGGTACTTGCTGTGGATCTTCGCCACGAGGCTCTCGACGAGCTGGAAGAGCGTGTTGTAGTGCGGCGTGTCCCCGCTGTGGACGCTGTTCTTGATGTGCTCGTGGAACCACTCGCGCAGCTTGATGACCTCGGTCGGTGGCTGAAGCTGCACTTCCGGCGCCGCGGGCGGCAGACCGTTCGGCTCTCCTACCGTCTTCACGACCGCGGACAACGGGACCATTGGTTCGGCCGGCGGCGTCGGAGGCGGCGGCGTCACTGCGGCAGCGACGGGCGCCGCGTTTGCGGAAGCCGAAGCCTGGGCGTCGGCGTCCTTGGTGATATCGGGCATTTTCGTTCCTTCAGGTTGTGAGAATTTCGATGGGCATGACGGCTATGGCCTGGTTTCCCAAAACCCCGTCAAAATAGTCCGTTCGTCCGCTGATGAAGCAGTGCGAGACCAGACCGCCTAGCGTCTGTACGCCGGTAACCGGGCTCGGAGACAGCGCGGCTTCAACGGCATCGACCAATGCGTTGAGTTGTGGTGTGGCGGGTCCGTTGGTGTCAGGGTTGAACGCGTAAATCGTAATATCGACCTTCAGCGTGTACTTGGGCGGGATGCCCCGGACCTGCTGCGTGTCCTCGCCGGACTGAGTTTGGAACAGTGCAGGCAGTTCGCTCGACTGCATGGTGGTGACAAGCCGGAAGCGGCGGCTCTTCGTCACAAAGGGCGCGGATTCCGACACCAGCGCGAACAGCGCGGAGTAGATCGATTCGCGGCTTGCGTTCATGCTTCCAGCGCTTCCTTGATGGCGATCCGCAGTTGGCGAACGATGCCAGGCGCTTTCTCGGCAAGCGTCGAGCGCAGAAAGCTGCGTGGCGGTAGGTTCATGTCCATGTCGTGCGATCGCACGGTGACGGCGACTGGAAACTTCAGAGGACGGCCGAACGCCTGGGTAATCTCGCGGAGGTGTTCACGGACAACCACCGTCTGGCGTGTGCCGTATTCATGCGCGGCAGCGTAGGGCGTGTTTGCCCCGACGATGCCGGTGATCTGCGATCCACCCTCGGTCACGCGGCTGGTGACAGAGTTCCGCAGGCGACCCGTCCGATTTCGAAGAACCGGACCAGAAAGCTTTTCCTTGACCGCCGCTTCCATGTCGATCACGGCCGCTTGGATCGCCACCCTCAATGCCTCGCGAACATTGGTCTCCGCGCCCGAGAACTTTGCCTTCAGTTCTTCGGCGCCGGTGACCTGGAGTTCCAACACCGCTCAGAACACGCGCAGGTAGGGTTTGAGTGCTGTCACCACGCTGGCGGGCATGTCCTTCTGGCTGTAGGAGGTCGTTGCCTGCATGGCTCCCTCGGTCACGAAACCAGAGCCTGCCTTATCCTTTTGCTTGTAGCGAAAGGTGACCAGCTCGATGCAGGCGTGAGCAAGATCGAGCGGCGTGGTCTCATAGCCCGCCGTGTAGGTGATCGAGACGTTCTTGAAGCCCTGAGAGAAAGCGCCACCCGTCAGGTAGACGCTATCTTCATCGAAGGCAAATCCAGTCTTGCCATAGCCCAGAGATGCCACTTGGACCACGTTTCCAATCGAGATCGATTGAATCGAGATCACAGGACGATGGGCCAGGAACAACATGCTCCTGCCGTTCCCGCTCCTAACATCGGTGTAGCTGCTTGGTGCGATCTGATAGCCGAGGTAGGCCTGCATCATCGCGGATGCGGCTGACACGAGCCGCTGCAACATGTCGGCATCCTGCGCGGGCGGCAGGTTCAGCCACGTCTGCACGTCGGCAACCGTGGTGAGGTCGTTCGGTCCGGGCGGGACTGTCACCTGGAGCCGCCTACTTGGCGAGCTTCTTCGGCGTCACTTCCTCGGCTGGTGCATACGCAAGCCCGATCAGCTTCGCTGCATCGCGGGCAGCATGATGATCGTCGGGCACTTCGATGATGCCGTCTTCGGCCCTGTACTCTCGGCCGCCCAAAGACACCGCCGAGATGTCCTGTTCTTTGTTCTTTGCAATGAACTTCATGGATCTGTTCCTTACTGGAGAGTTGCGAAGCCGACAAGGGCTGAGCGCTCTGTCTCAGCCCGCCAGTTCGCTAGCCGTTGGTGATGTTGGTGATCATCCCGAACGCAGGCGGGAAGTAGTTCTGCAGAACGCCGTCGAAGTAGACGCCGTACTCGTACCGGCGAGTGCGCAGCGGCCACTCGATTTGGTAGTAGTCGCGGCGCAGCTTCATCTGCAGCACGTTCGGCACGTTGTTCAGCGGATACGGGATCGTGCGGCTCATGAAGATGATCGTGCCGGCCGGAACGTTCGGGTGCAGCATGATCTCGATTTCGGAACCTCCGCTCATGCTGAACGGGTTGAAATACGACCGCACCACGCTGCCCGCAGTGATGGTGTTGCCACCGCCGTTCTCGTTGAAGCGGAACAGAGACGCGCCGCCGCCCGCGATCACGGCCTTGGTGATGTTTTTCAGTTCCTGGCTGTTTACCAGGATCAGGTCCGGCGACAGACGATAGTTGTCCCAGAACGCTTCGAGCGCGGTGTTGATCTCGTTGACGCCGCCTGCGCCGTCAGAGGTCAACTTGGCTCCGGGAGCCAGGGCGCTGTAATACGCGCCGCTGTTCGGAGCGCAGATCTGAGTGATCAGGCCGTCGAACGCCAGCGGGTTCCTCGAGTTGTCAGTGTTCAGCGTGCTGGCGAGCTGCGAGCCGGCAGCCACGGCGGAGATCACAACCTGGCTGGTCGTCGTGATCGCGCCGAGCACTGCGGAGCCGCCCGTGCCCCAGAACCAGCCGTAACCGACAGCGCCCTGAACAGGAGCGACGGTCGCCGTGATGTTCTGACCGGCAGCGGGGGTGACGGTCGCGGCCGCCGAGACCTGGGCCGAACCGCCACCATAAGTGTCGGTCGAGCCATCGGCATTCGTGCGGGTGACGACACCGTAGATGCCGCCCGTGACATTGCCCGAGGCAAAACCACCGCGGGTGAGCGCCACGGCCTGGACGGTGTAGGCCCCGTTCGTCAGGGTGGAGCCGGCACCGGAGGCGACCAGGGTGGGAGTCGGGGTGACGCCAAGCGCAAGGCTGGTATTGCCGCCGATGATCAGCTCTTCCTCGTCGATCATCACAGCGCGCAGCAGGCCTTCCACGGCCAGCGCCTTCACGTCGTCGTAACCATCCGCAGCATAGTCGGCCTCGAAGGTCACGTTGTCTTCCATGCCGAACGCTTTGTACGTCGCCATGTAGTTCTGCACGGTGGTCGTCGGGATGCCGCCACGGTTGCCCTCGGAGATGCCGAGCGCCATGTGGCCGGTGTTGATCCCGGTGATGGCCTTCCAGTTGGTTGCCGTACCACCGTTCGCCTTCACGCGAGCGATCTTGTTACGCAGTGGCGTGATTACGGGATATAGCTGCAGCGCTTTGGGCTGCAGGTCATAAGCAACGAGGCCTGTGCCAGTCGTAAACGACTTCGCCAAGGGATCGTTGAGGTTGTTCATCTCGATCGGCTTGTTCCAGCAGGCCTTAACGAGGTCGAGGCTGTCGGCGGTGGTGCTATGCATCTGTCAGGTCTCCATGAAAGAACCCGCTCTATCGGCGGGCTTGTGTGTTGCGGGAATCGATTTGTTCAGAACGTCAGGTGCCGCGAGCGCTGAACCAGCGATCCTCGGCCTCGGAGGCAGCGGACTTGGCCACGGCAGCCGGACTTGCGGCGGTCGCGTCAATCACCTCGGCGCCCTTGCCGACGGCGAGCAGCTTGCCTTTCATCGGTTCGGGCGCGGCTTTCAGTTTTTCCACTTCGGCCTTCAGGGCGTCTGCGGTGGTGGTCAGAGCGGCGAGGTCGGCCGCCAGCGTCTCGTTGCGCTTGGCCAGAACGGTGCGCTCGGCGGTGACCGTGTCGAGGCTCTTGCCCAGAGCGGACAGCAATGCTTCCGTTTCATCGCGGGACTTGGTGATGGCATCGAGTGCCGTCTGCTTCTCAGCTACATCGCTCTCGGCCTTGGCCAGCCTGCCGCTTGCGTCGGCCAGGTCCACGCCTGCCTTCGATAGGTCTTCCTGCGTCTTCATCAGATCGCCCTTCGAGCCAACAAGCTCATCGGCAGCTTTCGCCAGATCGGCGGTAGCGTCGTGCTTCATGGCGCCGCAGTCAGCACCCGCAGCAACGACCGCGTCATGTGCATCGTTCAGCTTCTTCTGATCGCCCTTGCTGTTGCGCTTTCCGCCCTTGGCGATGTCGGCCGCCGCGGCGGCAAGAGCGATGATCTCCACGGTCGGTTCGTCATCCGTCATTTCTGCTGTCTCCTCTGCGGCCATCTGGACGAGCAACTGCCCGCCGGTCTTGAGCCACTCCTTCAATTTGTCAGGGATCGTGGACGCATCGCCCTCGATCTGCTTCTCCCACTCAGCATCCTGAGCGGCGTACTGGATCTGCGTCAGGATGTCGGCCAGAGTGCCGACGCCGTACATGCCCTTCTCTACCGCAGCGCCGTCCTGCGCGCCCGCGGCAGCCGGATCGGCCGGCTGCACACCATCGGCTTTCCAGACGTCAATGAGCGCCTCGGGATTGGCGGGACGGTCAACCAGGCTGATCTCTGTCAGATCCATGTCGGTGATGATGGCTTTGTTGGCCTTATCGCGGCCTTTGACGCGGCCGCCGATCGAGAAGCCCTTGTAGACGCCGGCGGTGACTTTCTTCCAGGCGGCGTCGTCCACGATGTGCGCCTCGAGCAGCAGGCCCACGTCGTCGAAATGCGCCTTGACCGCGACGCCAACGGCGCTTGGCTGGTGCATCTCGCGGATGTTGCCGAACTTGAGCCAGCCCGGGAGCGCGCCCTCCAGCGCAGCGCGGGTGACGATCTCGTTCTGGCTGTCCAGAGCCTCTGTCGAGGCATAGCCGGAGACAATGCGCTCATCCGCGTCGACCTTGGTGATCTCGGCATAGAACTTAGGGTTTGCGGCGTAGCGCTTCATGTATTCAGTCCTTCAGGTGGAAGCCGATCCTGACGGTCGGCGGGATGCGATAAAGCGGCGTCCCGCTCGCATCGAGCAGTCCTGTCCGTTTTGGAGCCTTGTCGCTCTCGTGGATCTCACAGGAGTCGGGCATGTGGATGTTGCAGCCAAGTTCGCTATCCCAGGTACTGGCAATCGCTCTGTATCGCCTCATTTGGTCCTAGGCAGGTTGACTACGGGGGCCATGCTGCACGGGCAGGCTACGTGAGCAGGCGGACAAGGAACACCGCTCGGAAACGCATCGTCGAGGCCGATGACACCGGCGTTCAGGTTGCTATCGCAGTCGTCGCAGATCATGTGCTCGGAGCCGAGCAGCCAGCGCTTGCCCTTGACCACACCGGAACGCTTCCAGGCGATCAGGTTGCCGTTGTTGGCGCTGAAGCCTAGCTCCCACTGCGCGACGCGGCGGGCCCGATCTGCGCTGAACAGCGTCGACTCCCGGATGGCCCTGGCCAACTGCTCAACAGACTGGCCTTCTTGCTCGGCCTTCTGCACCAGGTCTCGAATACCATTCCGGGTCGTGTGCGTGATCGCCCACTGGGCGTCAGGGTTATCCACCAGCTTGCCGTCCACCAGCTTGCGGCCGATCATCTCGGCAGAACGATTGCCGGCGAACTCGACCGCATCTTCGTTGACCAACGACGTTATGCCGCGGTTCGTAATTGCGACGGTCAGTTCCGGCTGCGATGCTGTGACCGCGTGCGGTGCGCCGGCAGTTTCCGGATCGAGTATCACAGGGTCTGTTACGTCTACCGGCAGTTCAGACAACGCCGCCATGGTGGCTTCGGCTGCGCTCTTTTCCAGAATGGCGAAGACCGATGGCTGAACAGCGTCCATGTCCACGGCGCCTGAGGCGATGGCGTCTTCTACAGCCGATCCAGCATCAGCGGTCGTGTGTTCAGTCCCGGCGACCTTCGCCGCCAGCTGGTCTCGTTGCTGCTCTAGAGCCGCAAGCAATATGCTCGCCAGTTGGTCCTCGCGCTGATCCGATTCTGCACTGTCTTCCGCGCCATCCGCTTTCTTTAGGCTCTTGGCCTTTGGGGCTTTTGGCCTGGCTTCCGGCTCCTGGTCGTTCGCTGGTTTCGGCGGCGTTTGCGCTGCGCCTTGCAACTGCGGCGGCGCGGGTGCGGGCTCCGGTGGGTTCAGAGCATCCTCGAGCCGCACGACGACGTTGCCGGCGGTGATGGTGTATTCATCTCCGCCAGGGATAGGATCGAGCCCTAGTTCGGCGCGAACCTCGTTGCGGTTCTTGATCGCCGCGGCGACATAGCCGGTGTTGATCTTCATTGCATCGGCGGGGTCCATCGCCCGCTCGTCGTTCCAGACGAACTCGAGATCAGGCGAACCGAAGTCCTCAGCAAGCACCCGGTCGATCAGTCCCTTCACCCAGTTCTGAAGCGGCGCCAAGCCTTCCTGAAGCGCCGCCTGCTGGACGCTCTCTGCCGTGGCGCGATTGGTTTGCTTCGTGAACGGCGTCGGCGAGACAGAGAAGGCGTAGCAGATGATTCGGACAAGCCACTCGTCGAAATCGTCTTTGAGCAGCGCCTCTTTCATGAACTGGACGTTCAGCCCGCCCGGCACGAACTTTGCTCCGCTTCGCGCAGCAAGGTTGCCGCTCAGCATCCCGTCGAAGATTTCCTGCATTTCGTGGATCTGCTGCGGCCGCCAGTCAGGCGGGCATGAGATGAGGGCCTCGGGGATGTTGCCTTCCGTGAAGTAGTTCAGTTGCGCCACCGAACGGCGAAGCGCGATGTTCACGGTCATCACCACTTGCTCGACCGGGCTGAACCCATAAAGCTTGTGGATGCGCGAGTTCCGCGGCAGGTAGAGAAGCTGATCGGCGGTATAGTCGACAGCGGGAAGACCGTGCAGAATCTGCTGATACGCCGGATCGGGCGCAATCGGCGTCAGGCCGCTCTCATCGATAACACGCTTGATCGTCGCGCCGTCGACCTGCTGCAATCCGTACAGCTTGCCACCGGCATTCGGCCTGCGATAGATCGATACGGCGTCCGTTACGAGCAATTCCTCGATCAACTGCCGTAACCATGTCGCCCAGTTGTTTCGCCCATCGGGACGATGGAAAAACTGCTCAATCTGCGGGATACGCACATCGCTCTTCTGAAGCTGCTTGACCTCACTCTGGGTCATGCCGGCCTTCACCCGGGCCTGAATGTTCCAGCCCAGCTTCTCCATCTGATCCTTGCGGGTCTCGATGACCAGGCGAAGGAAGTTGCAGGCGTCTGCCAGGCCGCGCAGCTGCTGAAAGCTGATCGCTTCTTCTTCGCGTGGCTGGGTGCGAAGGTTGTAGCCAACCGGATAATCGAGGACACGCCCTTCGGCTTGCTCCTGCGCGACGGGCTCTATGGGCTGCGACGGCCCGAACCAGTCATTCGGCTTTACGCCTGAGACGGCGTACCTGACGCCTTGTGCAACGCGCTGAACCAGCGAAGGAGAGAGAGCCGACTCTTTGCCGCCGCCTTTAGTCTTTCCACCGACCGTTTGCGGCACGCTGTCGTTTCCTTTGCCGGTAGAAGCCATCGGCAATTCCTTCAGCGTCCCGCTCTAGCGGTTGAGTTGTTTGTCGCGTAGCTCGCGGTAGTAGTCCAGGATGCCCGTGGTGGATTCAGTCACCAACAACTCTGTTCCCAACCACACGCAGGCGTCTGCGCGATCAGGCGACTTCGCCCCCTTGTAGCCCGAGGTCGAGAACTGCAGCATCTGCCGCTCTAGTTCAGGAAAATGCCCAACGTGCTTGAACTTGCCTTGCGTGTAGAGGGAGGCGACCGGCTCGGCCCGCACTGCCTTACCCTTGCTGGCATCAACCTCTTTGATCGGCAGGCTCGCATTGGCGGTGCGGATCGTAGCCGCTACCAGCGCGCCACCGAAGTTCTTTTCGGCCACGATGCAGTCGGCTTTCCAACGCTTGTAGGCGTCGGCAACCTCTCGGGCCCAGCCTTCGGGCGAATACTTGCCTGACCTGTCCTCAAGCACCCGGGCGATGCCGTCGTGGCCGAGACCGCCGACCACAATGCCAATCTCATCGGAACGCTTGTCGTCGGGTCCGTGACAGCCGGAAGGATCAACGGCGACCACAATCCGCTGGAAGGTGTTGATCAGAGCCTGACGTTGATCCTCTGTAGACCAGCCCGGCTCGCGGCAACCCTCTATCGTCTCCTTCGTCCAAAGCGGGTTATCGACCTGGCTCCGGCACTCGCCTTCCCAGACGTTGAGGTAGGCGAGGTGGTCGCGCTTCCGGAGCGCCTCCATTTCCCGGCGCAGCTCATCAGGAAACCAGGGATTGTCGTTCCAGTTGATCTTGACCAGAATGCAGTCGTCTTGCCGGAAGACGACGAAGCGCTTGTAGGTCGGATCATCCTCGCCATCCGGGTTGAAGGTGACCCAGATCTCCGATCCCGTTTTGCGGATCGTAGGGACAAGAACCGCCCAGCTGTTTTCGGTGACAGTCTGGGCTTCCTCTACCCAGCAGATGTCCACGCCCTCCATGGACTTGATCTTGTTTACGTTGAGCCGGATGCCTTCAAAAATGAATTCAGAGCCGGTGGCAACGCACACGATAGATCGCTGCTTGATGTCGAACATGCCCTGGAGGCCAAGCAGTTCGATCTGCACGGCCAGCAGCTTGTGAACCGACTCTTCTATAGAATTCTGGAACTCGCGCGCGCAGAGGATGCGCAACGTCGAACTCGCGGCCAGGATCACAAGCGCCCGCGCGACACCCCAGCTCTTGCCTGAGCCGCGTCCGCCGTAGAGAACCTTGTAGCGCGCCGGCTTGAAAAGACAGCCAAGCTTACGGGGTATCTGGGCCTTGAATGTCGGCTGGGTCGACAAGTTCCACCACCATCTTTCCGGGAACCAGCGGGGTGCCGTCCTTACCAGTCAGTTCTTTCTTGTCCACCACAAGGCCATGCAGCTTCGCAATCGACATGAGCGCGGTCACGGCGGCGGCCGGCGAAGCAGTTGCCATGCCCGGTAACTTGTCTGCGCCGCGATCGACTGCACCACACATGGCCAGTTCGTACGCGTCGTATAGCTGCCTGGTGATCGTCTCGACATTGACGGCGCAACGCTCAGACATTTCGTTCATCCGAGCCTCTATGGCAGCTTTGATATGTGGCTTCTTCTTGAGCTGGTGAGCAATCTCGTATGCCGAACCCTTGCTATAGCCAGCATTGATCGCCGAGTTGGTCGCATCGAACTTGTCTTCGCCGCCTGTGTACTCGTCCACAAAGCGCGCTTCCTTGTGGGTAAGCACTCGATGCTGAGCATCCACTTGCAGGGCCTATTCTTGTTTGGTGCCCTCGCACTCGCCGGACTCGTTACGACCTTCGGTCAATGAGTGTTCCGGGGCAGACAGGGCAGAAAAGGCCTGCATGGCTGCGGGCGCAATTCGATTCATCTCATTTCCAAACTAATCCCCAGACGGCTAAGGATTAGTTAAGCCCCTCTCATCGTCACTCTGGCGGCGTAGGCGCCCCAGCAGTGCATCAGCTTCGCGTGTGAAATCGCCGCGTGGCGTGGCGGCGATCAGTTCCAGTCCCTTCACCAGCATCGTGATCCGATGCCGCAACGACGGTGGGATCGTTCCACCAGTGCGCGTGATCAGACCGCCACCCTCAATGTTCTGCCTCACGATGTCGAAGGACAGGATGTTCGAGATGAGGCCTGAGCTTTTGCCGTGGATGACCACGTCGCGGACGAGCAGATAAATGTGTGGGTTCACGTCGTTCATTGCGGCGAGTGCATTCCAGTAGCGGACCTTCATGCGCTTCAGGTGTGCCTCGGAGAAGCCGCCATCGTGGTCGGGCGCCTGGCGCTCAGCTTGCCAACCCTTCGGCCAGGGACGGCCAATGTAAGCGCACCAGCACGCCGTGAAGTCGAGAGCCACCTCGAACTCATCGCGGTCGATGATGTGGCGCGCCAGCAATATGTCTACCGGATCGGTTCCGGTCTGGAGTGGCATCGCCTGATTGAACTCGCGCACTGCGCTGTACTCCGCTGCCGTGAGAACGCCCGACTCGAACAACTGCCGCACACTCTGCCTCTCTTCTTTGCAGGCGGCCTGGCTAAGACGATCCACCTTCTCCAACGCCTCGACCAGTGCGGCCGCACTTTGCCGCGAACGCGCGCCGGCCGCTACCTCTCGCCTCATGCGTTGCTCTACCGTGCCGAGGTCTGGGGGAGCGATTCGTAGGCCGCACTTGTAACGATCTCCGTCATGCTTCGGCGGACGCCCACGCTTGTAGACAGTAGCCATTGGACCCCTCGTGTCGTTCGCGGCGGAGATCTAGAACCGCAAACAGAGGTTCTTAGTCGAGAATTGGTTAACGGCAGCTTAGTGGAGGGCTGCCTTGTGCGGCGCTGCTCGCTCGTGCAACCCTCAAGGGGTTGACCCGCTTTTGCGCTGCGGTGTGCGCCTGCCATGCCTGTAAGGGAAGTTTTGCTTTACGGGCAGCTGGGCGAATCAGTAGTTATGAGGAATCTGGTATAAGGTTTCATCCGGGCCAAATCAGATTATGTGGAGGGGTGCATGCGTATCTTCCTATCGGCGGCCTGTCTGGCTGCGATCGCAGCTGCCGGCGGCGGTTTTGCCGTCAAGAAGATGACGACAATTCCTAGCGTCCTCGGACTCCGGCTAGAGACCAAGTGCGACGACACCTGTTCTGACGATCAGAAGGCTCAACTAGCAGAAGCTGTGAAGTGGGCGAACACTGTCGAGTCGAACTCATGCTTCTCAGAAGAGTTCAGCAAACACGCCAACCTAGATCAAAAGCAGTGGATCATTGACAATCCAGGTCAGCCAATCCGCTCCAACCAAGAGATCCTTTCCGACCTGACGACCAGCCCCGCATCGACAAATTCCAGCATGCTGCACATCTCTCGATTGAACGTTTTCCGAAGGGTCGAGTATGGGAAGATGTGCGCTCAGGAGGATCAAGCCGGGAACACGCAGTTCAAAGCGAGCTGCTTCGATGACGAAAGCGTCCGGGACAGGACCATGACCGTCACGCACGAACTCTCACATGCACGCGGATATGAGCACACCGGGAATGGCTATGTGGGGAACGAGGAGACAGTGCCGTACGTCGTCCAGGATGCCGTATGCAAATGCTGGAGTCGTTTGCCTGGCAAACCTCCGGTAGACAGTTCTGACAGCGATTGCGACCACATTTACAAATAGAACTCAGCTATCTTGGATTCTCCGCGCTAGCGACGGCTGCGGCAGGGGCGACCATCATCGGTTCCAGATGTTCGGGGTTGCGATACCGAGAGGACGAGTAGGCTCGCCGCGCAACGCGTTCAGCCGACGTTCGCACAGGGCTACTGTGACTACCGTATATTCAGGGCTTGGCCCATAAGCAGTCGGGCACGTTTCTCGTCCTTCGGTACTCCGAGACCTTGAGCGTACATCTGCGCCATCCCGCGTAGGGCTTGTTTATCGCCCTGCTCGATTGAGCGCTGATACCAAGCCAGGGCTTCTCTGTAATTCACCGGACCGCCCTGACCTGCCACGAACAGGTCGGCGAGTCTTCTCATCCCTTCAGGGTTGTTGGCGCTTGCCGCTTTTTCAATAAGGTCGTGACCAACTTTCAAGTCTCGATTGCCGCCGAGACCGTCCAGATAGAGACCCCCAAGAAGGACCATCGCTGTAGTCATACCAGCATCCGCAGATTCCTGGTACAGCTGCCTGGACCGAAAGAGATCTTGCGGCCCGCCTGTTCCATCCTGAAGGAGAACGCCGAGCAGCATTTTGGACTGCGGATCACCCGTAGTTGCTGCCTTTTCGTACCAGCTACGCTTCGACGCCAAGTCGGGAGGAAAACCGCTTTCAGCGAGATCTCCAAGTGCCAGCATTCCTCGAGCAGAGCCTTTGTCGGCGGCTTTCTGGAACCAGTTCAATGCCGCCGCTCTATCTGAAGCTTTTCCCGCTGATGAAAGACTGTCATATCCAAGATTCACCATGCTTTCGGGCTCACCCTTTTCAGCGGCTTTGCGGTACCACTCGGCAGCCTTCGCAGGATCTTTGTCTCTTCCTGCTCCGTTGTAATAGAGGTCTCCGACGCTGGTCCACCCGAGCGGCTCTCCACGCTGTGCCGCTTCTAGATAGAGTGACTCAGCCCGCTTAAGATCGACCGCTGCCCCAACACCTTTAGCGTACGAGTCGCCCAGGTGTAACGTTCCTTGCGGGTCACCCGCCGCCTCAGCCTTGGAATACCAGTCGAGCGCATCTTGATCGCTATGTCCGGTGCCGACACCATACAGATACAAAGTCCCAAGAGCGTCCATCGCCTCGGGACTGCCGAGGTCGGCTGACTTCTTCATCAGCGAAGTGCCCTTGACAACGTCCTTCGCTACGCCAAGTCCCAATCCGTAGTCGCGGGCCAGCTGGAAAGTGGCGCCTGCGTCATCCAGGTCGGACGCCTGTTGAAGATATCTGACTGCTCTTTGTTCATCTTTCTTGGTCCCAGTTCCTGTTGCAGAGGCATACGCGAGACGCTGCATCGCTTCCGTGTTCCCCTGATTGGCAGCTTTCTGGTACCAGACGACGGCTTTCGCTCCGTCCTTTTCGACGCCCGAACCAGAAGAGAGGGCATCTCCGAGCGCTAGCATAGACGCTACATCTCCTGCCTCAGCGGCTTTGGTGTACCAAGAGAAACTCTTGATCGGGTCTTTGCTGACTTCAAACCCTTCAATGAAGATGTAGCCAAGAGTTCTCATAGCCTGTGGATTGCCGAGTTCGGCCGATTTCTGCAGCCATGTGACCGCCTCAGATGCATTCGTAGGAACGCCTTGCCCGGTCAGATACATTACGGCAAGCATGTTCATGGACAGCTCGTTTCCGAGTTTGGCACCCTGACTGAAGAGCGAAACTGCCTTCGGGAAATCCTTCGGGACGCCAAGCCCTTGCCTGTAGACTTCTCCTTTCACGTAGAAGGCCAGCGGGCTGTTGTCGATCTCGATAGCGCGATCAGCTCGTTTTATTGCTGAAGCCCCGTCTATCGTTCCGACACTAGGGTCCACGTCCATGAACCCAAGCATCGCATAGGCCCGGGAGTAACCACTGGCGGCGGCGCG
This sequence comes from uncultured Acidobacteriaceae bacterium, assembly GCA_964236945.1. Taxonomy (GTDB): domain Bacteria; phylum Acidobacteriota; class Terriglobia; order Terriglobales; family Acidobacteriaceae; genus Edaphobacter. The sequence goes on from CAXSGC010000004.1 coordinate 86,609, forward strand.
TTCGAACCAACCTCGGGCGCACGCCCACGTTTCACCTTTTGCTCTCGGAATGCATAGGGTCCCCAACGCATACATCGCTAGCGCGTCATCATTCTTGACGGCCTTTTCGTACCAGCTCTTCGCTGCGATGTTGTCTGGTGGGTCACTGTCCTCGAACGTCGTGCCAATCCTGTACGGCGCTTCCTTATTCTTAGCGCTCTCCGCATGCAGGTAATACTGACGAGCCTTAAGAGCGTCTCTCGGCACTCCCTCGCCGTCTGCGTACATGATTCCTAAGTCGATGTCCGCATCGCTGTCTCCCAGGCGACGCGCATCCTCGAATAGTTCTTTGGCTTTTGCAAAATCTGGGTTTGGACCAGAGCACAACAACTCTCCGAGACCATCCATCCCTTTGGCGCTTCCGAGATTTATGGCTTTCTTCAGCCAGAACACCGCCTCATCCCGGCTCGCCCCCACGCCGCGCCCGTTAGCATACATTCGCGCAAGCTCAACCATTGCGTCAGGGTTACCTGCTTGGGCGAGGTTCGTGAAGCTGGCCAACGCCTCCTTGTACTTACCGTCCTCCAGCTGAAGACGCGGGACCGCGAGCTTGTCTGCCGGCGATATCGGTTGCTTCAGAAAGCGGGCGTCGTCATGCCCGGTGGGTAATCTGTAGATGAATTGATATTCGACCTTGTTATTGTTGCCTACAATCGCTGGGCTATAAGCCCCATGAGTGATTAGGGTTGTTGCTTGCGGAGTCTGCGCAAGAATGGCTCCGTTGACGAACAAGAGGAAAAGCCCGCAAGAAACCCTACTTTCGTTCCTTTTTCTTCTGCTCATGTGTGTTACCTGAAGTCACGGTGTTGTTGTCGCCATTGATAATCTGTGACCCTATACCGCTGGTTTGGCTGTTGTAGACCGTCGGCCGACTCACCTGTTCCGTCGGCTTCGGCGGCTGCTGCGCCGTAGGGACGGCAGGGATGGGCTTTGCCGGGTGGGCAAGACTCCAGCCAGAGAGGCCAATTGCGACGACACACGTGATCGCTATGAGGGCGACCAGTGGAATTCTGTGCTTCTTGTGCTTCAACCCAGCGTTGATCCGCATGACGGCAACAACCAATAAAAGAACGCCGTTGGTCGCCGCTAGCGCATAAGCGAGGTAGCGAAAGCTGTTGTTGAACACAGCCGCGAGGCCGCTCAGACAAGCCGCAATCGCACCGAAAATCTCAATGTGGGTAGTTGGTGTGGGTGCGCTTTGGTTCGGAACGCTGCCTTCTGCTGCCGATGCCATCCTAATCCTCCATTTTGGGGCTGAATGATCAACATTTTCCGGGACACACAAAAGATATCACTGCCAACCCGGCTTCAGAAGCTGTGGCTAGAGCGTCCGTTCTTGGGGCTTCCGACTCATCCGGTCAACCAATCGGCTCAACCCGTTGTGTCGCCGTATTTGTCAATTTCATTCCCCCACACCGTCCAGCCAGGTCTCGTTTGCCTGGCAAAGAGCTCCAGATAAGGTCCGTCGACCAGCTGCTCGACCATGTGGTGCATGTCGTCCGGCTTGCGGCTGTGTTCCCGGACGGGTGCGACGATCAGGTTCCGAACCGACGCCGACTTGTATGCTGGGCGGCCGATCGTGCCGAGCAGGAACGGCTCGTTGGCCGAGCGCAGAACGTACCCGGTCCCAAACGCCCACTTTTTTCCGGTGCTCGACTGCTTGGCCCATGATCCACCTGTCTTGTACGTGAAGCCCCATGCCTTCATGAGGTCCAGGGCCTCGTTGATCATCGGCCAGGTCGCCCACATGACCATCAGGCAATCAGGTGCGGCTAGCTGACCAACTGGTAGCGCGCGGAGTTCAGTTATCGACATGCACTGGTAGTGAGCCTGCGCGCTTTTGCCCTCGCCCTTAGCTGAGTGCAGTGTGAAACGCCACGGCGGATCGCAGAGGATTGCCCGATACCGCAGAGGCACCAGGTCCGGAAAGTGATCACTCACGGCGACCGGCCAGCGAACATATCAGTCTGAAGCGGCTCAGGCGGCACCCAGCCCTCTCGGGTCATGTCCGCCTTCTCCCGCAGGTCCTTCAGCCGCTCAGCCTGGATCACGTTCTGCGCAGCCGCCCGCTTCCCGCATGGTGCGTACAGCACAGCCAACTCCATCTTCCGGAACTGGCGCCGGCGGGCGGCTACGGAGGTCATGACTTCTCTCTTGCGCGGCGTGCCAACTCATACTCCTGCGAGCAAGATGCTGACGCACCATCGGCGAAGTCCCCCGGTAAAAGTCCGCCTCGGCAATGAGGGCATAGAGGAGCCATAATGTTCCCTGACCAGAGACGGTCCAGCTCTTTAGTTGCCCGTCTTCGGACAGCAGACTTGAGCGCTTCGTTCGCTCGTTCTATCTTTCTGCGAGCTTCCGACTCCATCCGCTCAAGGTGCCGCACAATCACCATCAAAGCGTCGAAACTCTCTATGGTTCGCTTGCAGTCACGACACCAGACTCGCTTTTCTTCGCTGCTGTAGACCATAGAAGCGTGCGCACAACGCTTCCTCAACTTGGTGTCAGGCAAGCCCCACTCAATGCGAATACCGTCGAGGTCTACGACTTCGGAGACGAACGGCTTGGCCTCCGGACGTGGGTCGATCGGAATGTCCACGGATCAGTTCGTCCTCGCAGCTGCCGCCTGCTCCAGCGGGGTCATCCCGAGCGCGCTGAGGTACGTTTCGAGAAGCGCCTCCTGCTCCTGGCGATCGTTCGCATCCATCTTTCGCAGTCGAAGGACTTGGCGGATGATCTGCAAGTCGAAACCGTGTCCCTTGCATTCCGCAAACACATCCTTGATGTCGTCGGACACGCCTTTGCGATCTTCGTTGAGGCGTTCGATCCTCTCCACGAAGGACTTGAGCCGTTCGGCTGTGCTGTCTGGCTTGGGTGCTTCGGACAAGTGGCTCTCCGTCTGGTTGAGTCGTGCGGTCACGTCTTGGTATCCGGAGGAAGATGAACGACCAGCGTCTTGCCGTTCACTTCTAACAGGGCTCCGAGTGCCCAGCAGCCGCAACAAAGCGCATTGTTCCATTGCTGAGCAAGTAGATTGACCAAACCGCAGCCGATCAGAATGCCCGCCAACGTCCAAGCCCACTGGCGAGTGCTAAAGAAGGCTGCGATCCTGACGGCAACCCTTTTTACAAACCGTTTCATCCCATGATTTCCTGAATGGTGACGGCACCATCGGTCGCCTCGCTGATGCGCTTGGCATTCTCATAGTCGATCGGCTTGTCGCCGAGGTGGCGATAGACCGCATCCTTCGGGATACCGTGTCGCTTAGCCCAGCGATGCGGGCTTTCATTCTGAGCGCATAAGTGTTCGGTCAGCTTCATAAGGCCCTACATAGCGCGGTCGACTCCTTCGCACAAGCCAGAAAGTTCTCGCTTGCATGCGAAATGCTTCTGATCTACCTTCCGCCATCGCCACCCGGTCCCAGGAGCCGAAGTATGTCGCATAGAACATCAGCTAACCGCCAAGTCGCGCCGAGGTTTAAGGGTTATTCCCAAAAGCGGTTCGCGGCCGACATACAGACTGCAGAGATCAGGGCGTTCGCGTGCGAGGTGATACTCCGCATGATCTTGGAGAACTCGGACGTGATTGACACGCGGGAAGTCCAACGTGCGGCGCACGCGAGGACGCAGCGTGAGACTTTTCTGCTTTTCAGTGTGCCGGAAGGAATGCTCGACGGCCTGGCTGCTCTGTTCGCCTCGGATGCCGAGCTCGAGGGCGACGATCCACAGGAGGTCGACGACGAGCCGGAGGAAGGTCACGACCGCGAACCGGATTGCGACGATGAACCCGACCAAACAGGTAGTGATGGCGACGGCGCCCCAGTTAGCGGGGTCATGCTCTCCGGTGATGGACCGGGTGCCTCACGCGCGCAGGCACTTGCTTGCTACGCCCTGGCAGGCTGATCTGGTGAAAGCCTACCTCACCCGCCTCTGGTGTGCGATCCGCAACCCCGGCACCGGCTGGATACACGACGATGGGAGCCACTCATGGTGATTGACGAACATGACTCGACCGGACTTGTCGCTGTCTATGCGCTTGCATCGCTGGTTGTGTTCATCGTTTGCCTGCTCGTGGTGATTGCGTGAGCCGCATACCGGACAACGACCTACTCCACGCACAGGCCTCTCGACATCGCCTATCTGTGGCTAATGACCAGCAGAGCCAGACGATCCTTTCGCTTATCGCCGCTCTCCAGGAACTTCATGCGCTCATGTCGGAGCGGTCCAGCGGACTGGACGACAAGCAGCGCCTTGATCTCGCGAAGTCGCACGTCATCCGCATTCTGACGCGGCACGGAACGTTCCCAGCGAAGACCAACGCCTACCAGCGGGGACGATGATGACATCCAGAGAACTCCGCATGGTCTACCGCGACATCCCTGGAACATCGCCATGTAAGTCCGGCTGTTCGGATTGCTGCGGACCTGTGCCGTGGAACGATGAAGAAGTGGCGCGAGTGAAGGACGACATCCCGGCAATCGCGCAGTGGCTCGATCTCGGCCCCGTTCGCGGCCTCTTCAACCCGCTCACCGGCAAGTGTCCCTTCGCATCAGCCGAGGGATGTAAGGTCTACGACCGGCGTCCGTTCATGTGCCGCCTGTTCGCGACATCGATCGAAGATACCCGCTTGCGTTGCCCGCACGGGACTAGGCCGGAGCGTCCTCTGTCTGCCGTCAAGGCAAGAACGATCACGGACAGATACGCAAAGATTCACAAACCAAACTGAAAGCACAAACCGATGGCACAAATTTCTCCCGCTGATCGCGAGCGCCGCGACCTCGAAAGCTTCGTCCGCCACCTGCAGCAGCAGCGAGCAGCCCACGCGCAGATCTCCGCGATGATTGCCAATGCCATCGGTCGGGTCAGCATGAGGAGGTGGGATAGGCCGCCGACTAACGCCGCGGTGAAGGTCAGGCGCAAGGCTCAGCGCCGGGCCCGAGCGATAACCCGCAGGACGAGGAAGTAGCCGTGGCGCGCCGTCTTGTCATCTCAGACACTCACTTCGGCCACGAGTTCCTTGTCGGGCTGCGCGGGTTCGCTTCCGTGGAAGACATGAACCAGGCCATGATCGACGCTTGGTGCGACACCGTGTCGGCCGAGGACACGATCTACCACCTGGGCGACGTCGTGATGAACCGGCGCTATCTGGCGATCATCCCGGAGCTACCCGGGCGCAAGATCCTGATCAAGGGCAACCACGACGGCTTCAAGCTTAGGGACTACCTGAAGGCCGGTTTTGAGGATATCCGCGCGTGCGTTGTCTTCCCGGGCGCGATCCTGACTCACATCCCGATCCATCCGGATTCGCTGAGCCGGTTCGGCGCGAACATCCACGGCCACCTACACGCCAATTCGCTAAATGACGGACGGTACGTCAACGTTTCGGTAGAGAAGACTGACTACAGGCCACTTCTTCTGGCAAGCGCCCTCTCCAGAGCGTCCGGAGTCCCCTCGTAGTGGCCCGCTCTGACGATGAGGCAATGCTGATCTGCGCCGTGCGCTATAGCCAAGGCCGGATGAGCTACATTGTCTCGGACGCCTGCCGTTGGGTGCGTGACAAGTGGCCGACACTCAGTCCCGGCACGCGCAATGTCATCTGGCGAGACCTGCAGCGGTTCCTGGAACTCGGGAAAGCCTGTCCCGAGGTGCTCGGCATGGACATGGACGCGCGCCAGTGGACAGAACTGTCGACCTGGATCGAGGCCCAGTCATGATCGCCGAAATCACCCACTGCGGAGCTCTCGTTTACGATGACCTGAGCGATGGAAGACCCAAGAGCGAACAGCGGCGGGTTGGCAAACCTTGCGCGACGCTGGCGCAAGCGCTTGGCGCAGTCCATCGACCCAGACTCGCAAGCAACGTTCTTCCCACCTCCGCCCACCCCATCGGCGAGTAGCACCATGGCGCCTGCCACTGCCACCGCGCGCAAAGCCCCGCCCCAAGAGGAACTTCCGCTGGACCCCGAGCTGACGGCTGACCAGGCCGAGGCGCTCCGAGACATCGAGGCTGCGTTCGAGCCAGGCGGGTTCTACCTGCTCACCGGGCACGCTGGAACGGGCAAGACATACCTCATGCAACGGCTGACCAAGAACATGCTGGCGAAGAAGCGCAGCGTCATCTTGAGTGCTCCGACGCACAAGGCGGTAGCCGTTCTCAAGCGAAAGCTGGACGAGGCGAAGATCGAAGGGGTGACGTGCCGCACGATCCAGAGCGTACTCAGCCTTCGTCCGAAGCCACGCACGGATCTTCTGGTTTTCGAGAGAAGCCGCGGTGCGGAGCCGGTCACGGCCGATGTGGTGGTCATAGACGAGTGCAGCATGGTGGATTCTGACCTCTACCGGCACATCAAACGCCACTTGCCCAACGCGTTCGTCCTCTTTGTCGGCGATCCGGCTCAGCTGCCGCCTGTGGGCGAGATTCAAAGCCAAACCTTCAGCACCGAGAAGCGCTCCCACCTGACAACGATCGTGCGCCAAGCCGCCGGCAACCCCATCCTTGCCGCAGCCGGGATCATTAGGACGAGCCAAGGCGGACCTGCCGACATGTCGTGGTGCGTTCCGGCAGCGATTGAGAGCGGGCACGGCATTTACTTGCCTCGCGGAGCGGCAAATGCATGGATGAAGAAGGCCTTCACGTCACCCGAGTTCGAGGCTGACCCGGATAGCTTCCGGTATCTTGCTTGGACCAACGATCGCGTCGCGCAGGTGAATGAACTGATCCGGAGCTGGCGTTACGGCGCAAACATTCCGACGCCATTCATGCCAGGCGAAAGCGCGCTGTTCAAACAGCCTCTGATCCTTGAAGAGACCATGATCTTCGCGAACAACCAGGAAGCGAAAGTGGTCTCGATCAAGCGCGGAATGTTCACGCATGCGATAGAGGAAGCGAACGGCGTTCCGAAGTGGACGGCGTCGGTTCCGTCTTGGGAGATTTGCCTGAACGACCGTGATGGAAACGAAAGGACCGTCCACATGGTCGCGGACAACCGCGAGTTCCAGAAGGTCGTCGCTCGCATCAAGGACGAAGCTGCGGAGTCACGGTTGCGTTGGAAGCACCTGCACGACTTTCAGCAGAGCCTGGCGCAGTTGCAGTCCATATACGCCCTGACCGTGCACAAGAGCCAGGGCTCGACAATAGGCACCGTCTTTTGCGACCTGCCCGATATCCGCCGGCGCGAGGAAACGAACTTGCTCGAAGCACAGCAGATGCTCTACGTGGCCGTGACTCGCCCGTCCAAGCGCCTCATCGTAGTTGGCCAATGAGCGCTCTACCGCCACTCTCGACCGGGTCCATAGTCAGCGGGCGGGTTGCGGGCGTAGGCGGCGTACTGTTCGCCGGATCCATACTCAGAGCAGAACCTGCACCAGTGCCGGCCCCCGTTCCTGACATAATCGCTCACGACCGGCTGGCACGAGAACCGGATGCCGCAATCGACACAGTGCGTTGAGTACCAGAGCAGGCGCCGGATCTCTTCGGCGACCATCAGGGCTTGGAGCGGGCCGCACGAGGCGATCAGCGATCCTGTGCCCAGACGTGCCGTGTTCGAGAGAAAGCCGCGTCTGTTCATCCTTACCCCTTTGTTTCACCATCGTACGCTCGCCAGAATCCCGACCTTCCTTTCAAACCTGCACCTTGAGATGGCCGACAGTTTCGCGCATATTTCGGTGATGCCTGAACGCATACGAATCCAATTCGAGCTTTCCCCTGAAGACTGGCAGGAGATGTCTCGCATATCCGTGAAGTCGCGGTTATCGCTCGCACGGCTGTCGTCGATGGCTGTTCGGGAGTTCCTCCAGCGGAACAGGGGGCAGACGCTCGTCGCATCCCAGCCTAAGGGCAAGCCGCCGTGACTTCTGGTCACCGCTACGCACCCGCGTTCCTGGACGCACTACGCGACGGCGTTCGACTTTCCGATCTGGTCGGCCGCAGCGTAAGACTGAGGCGGGAAGGCCGCGAGATGGTCGGCCTCTGCCCATTTCACCAGGAGCGAACACCCTCTTTCAGCGTGAATGACAAGAAAGCGATCTTCCACTGCTTCGGCTGCGGCGCGCACGGCGACTGCATCGACTTCGCGCAGCACGCCTACAAGCTGACCTTCCGCCAGGCCGTCGATGCTCTGGCTTCGGAGAGCGGCCTGTCGCACCTGGACGCGCAGATCGATCCGGCGGTTCTCAAGCGCAACGAGGATCGGCGGCGTAAAGACCAGACCGAGCGAGCCCGCTATCTTGCGGCCGCACAGCGCATCTGGAGCGAGGCCCTGCCAATAGAGAACAGCCCCGCGGAGCGGTACCTGCGCTCGCGGGCGATCACCGGGCCTTTGCCTGTTACGCTGCGCTATCACCCCGAGCTGCGCTACAAGGTCTCCGACAAGACCTGGATTGTTCTGCCGGCCATGGTGGGTCAGGTCGTGCACTTCGATCTCGACCCAGACGAGACGATCGCCGTCCACCGCACCTTCCTCAAGCGCGACGGATCAGGCAAGGCCGATGTCGAGAAGCCGAAAAGCATGCTCGGCGACTCCCACAGCGGTGGGATCTGGCTTGGGTCAAAATCCGTTTCGCTTTTTGACCTTGACAGCCTGGCCGTGACGGAAGGCATCGAGACCGGGCTGTCCTATCAGCAGATCAAGGACGTGCCGACAATCGCAGCCACCTCAACCGGCGGCCTCGTAGCGCTTCAACTGCCGGCTCTACCAGCCGCCAGGCGCATCGCGATCGGCGCCGACAACGACGCGAACGATGCAGGCCTGCGCGCCTCCCTGAACGCTGGGCAGAGGTGGCGTGACGAGAGTCGAGAGGTCAGCATCGAGAGCCCGCGCGGAGTGAAGGACTGGAATGATGTTTTGCAGACCCTGCTTCGGCAGCGAAGAGCCGACGCGCTCGGTTGCTGATTTTATGACCTTCTTTATGACTTCAGCGGATCTTCTTAGAAAGACGACGGAGCCAGGCTCCGCTAGCCGAAGAGGGTGCTTCGTAAGATTGCTTGTTCGAGACGACCTACTAGCTTTTTGGCTGCGCTGTGATCGCGCAAACTCGATGTAACGCGCCCGATCAGACTACTCATTTCATCCACAACTCGGAGCTGATCTGGTATGTCGAGCATAGGTATCTGCACAGACAGAACGTCTCCTTGGTTTATGCTTGCTTGGTTGACAGCCCACTTCGCATTCTCAGTCAATCGGCGTCGTCCATAATCACACGAGAGAAAAGCCTGTGCATAGGCTGGAACCACAGCTGGTTTTAAGTGAATTCTCATCATGTTGGACTCAAAAACGGCGGGCAAGTGCTCCTTGCTTATAAGGAGTGACTTTCCCAAATGAGAAGGACTATTCACACGGTTTATAACGATGTCCCCTTCGATTAAGTCGTATCGACCGGACTGATCTGGTGGCAGCCTCACGCGCTTCCATTTGTGGATGGACCGCGCTTCGTCGAATCCGAAATCCTCAATGCGGAGGATCGGTGTGCCTGAACCGTATGCAGTTTTTGGGAGATAGAGACCATTTTGTGGTCCTTCTGAGATTAAGCTGCCCAATGCGATTTCTGAAGTCGCCCTGGCGAAGCAACGTCGAAACAGAGCCTGCTTGTAACGATCAACCAGCTTTGGAACTCGACCAAGTTCATCAGATGCAGTCTTCGACTTTGACAGCAGACTAGTCACGACCGTGACAATACGGCGCTGCTCTGGGATCGGAGGAATCGAGACTTTGTGAGCCAGGAATGGGCCGCGATTAATGTGCTTCATGGTCGAGCCGTGAAGGTGTTCGGTCTCGATCAACAACGCAATTTCACGCTTCAGGAGTAGAAATAAGAAATCTTTGTCAACTCGGTTTCTGTTTGGAACGACTTTAAAGATGTGTTGATTGAGCCAGGCTGGTCCTCTGTCCCAAACGAAAGCGTCAAGAGTCGCTGACCAACTAACCAGCAGGTCCCCATTCTGAACCCGCAAGCGATCCGAAACCACTCTCGTCGTTCTATTGAACGCTTTTGAGGGGTCGGTCAGATTCTGAATGCGGATGATAGGTAGTCCTTGGTCTCCCCAATCGGTGGGCTTAAAAGCAGCTCCGTTTATGTACTCAGCGAGTTCCCCGAGACGAACTACCTCCCACTTCTCTACAGAGGAGATCATCGTGCGGCGACCTCTACAATCTCATCCCGCGGACTTAGGTCCTCCACCATTGCGTCTATCTCGTCGAGCGCATTTCTCAAGTGCAATGCAATAGCAGCCGCCAGTTCCTCGGGCTCGGTCATTTCATCCTCTGGGTCGCCGCTCGTGTCGCGCAGCCATGAGATATCAAGGTTCTCGCCACGATCCTTGATCTGCTCCCGGCTGAAGTGCCGAAAACGGGCTTCTTCGCCTTGATCTTTTCGCTTCGCATGGCCGGTTGGGTCAGCCCCGTAGGCTGCCTCAAACTCGCAGAAGTCCTCTACGGTGAGCGGCCTTGTCTTGCCAAAGTTGTTCATGTTCGCGCGCATGTCGTAGACCCAAACGCCCTTGGTCTGCGCGCGGTCGGATTTGCCACGGTTGAGGAAAATCACATTGGTCTTCACGCCTTGGGAATAGAAGATTCCGGTCGGCAGACGCAGGATCGTGTGCAGGTCGCAGAGGTCCATGAGCCATGTCCGCAGTCTCTGGCCAGTGTTGTCCTCGAAAAGAACGTTATCTGGCACAACAACCGCGGCGCGGCCACCAGCCTTGAGAGCACGAACGATGTGTTCGACGAACGCGAGTTGCTTGTTCGATGTGTCCGCAGTGATGGAGAAATCAGAGCGTGTCGGCCGGCCACCGCCCTTCTTTGTCCCGAAAGGCGGGTTCGTAAGGATCACGTCGGCCTTGCCGAGATGCTCTCCATCAGGAGCCAGCGTATCGCCGCTTTCCACCGGGCTCTCGATGCCATGCAGCATCAGGTTCATGAGGCAGAGGCGGTGCGTGTCCGGCACCAGCTCCAGGCCCACATAGGCCTGGCTGCGCTGGAACTGCGCCTTCGCCGGCGACAACTTGTAGAGGTCGTCGGTCTGCTGCTTGATGTAGTGGTCGGCGGCGACGATGAATCCGCCTGTGCCGGCAGCCGGGTCTTGGATCACCTCACCTGGCTGTGGTTGCACCAGACGGATGATGCAATCGATCAGCGGCCGCGGAGTGAAGTACTGGCCGGCGCCGGACTTCTTCTCGGCTGCGTTCTTCTCCAGCAAGCCTTCATAGAGGTTGCCGAGACCCTCCTCACGGGCGGAGAACCAGTCCAGCTTATCGATCGCAGAGGTCAGCGCCTTCAGGTTCGTCGGCTTGCGCAGCTTGGACTGTGCGTCGGTGAAGATGGCCAGCACGAGAGGATTGGGGCTTTTCAGCGCATTGCCGAGATCGAGCAAGAGCTGGCGACAGAATTCAAGCTGTTCGAGTCCCTCCAGGACGGCCAGCTTCTTCCAGCGGTACTCCTTCGGAAGAAGGTTCTCGCGGCCCGTTTCCGCCAGCATCTTCAGGAACAGCAGGAAGGTCAGTTCGGTGACGTACTCGCTGTACGAAACGCCATCATCTCGCAGGACGTGGCAGAGGTTCCAAAGCTTGGCGACGATATCGCGCGTGGTGGCGAGAGGCTGCGCATCGGCCGGCTTGTTTTTGCTTTTCATTAGGCGACTTTCTTCCAAACTTCTTCATTGATATCCGCGAGGACGAGTTCCAGCTGGCCGCTGAACACGCGGTTCAGCCTTTGAAATCCACCATCGGCGCGGAAGGGGTCGTCATCGATCGCGGCGCGGTCCACGACGATTTCGCGAAGCAACTGCTCCTCGATGCGCTTCAGCCATTTGCGCTGCACATCGGTCCAAGGCTTGCTGGCAAGAATCCGGCGCATCGCCGCGTGCAGCCTGTCCTCATAGGGTACCAGCGCATCACCGAGAGCCGCCTGGCGAACGAAACCGATGATCGAGGCTGCCATGTCCTCGTTCTTCGTATCCTTCCACGCCTGCTTGAGGTTCGCTTCGGAGAAGCCCTTGCGGTCCAGTTCGAGGCGCAGGGATTTCAGCTGTTCGCGCGTCAGTTCGCGGGGCCGCTGCACCACGACCATAAGCGCGGCGATCTCGTTCAGGTTCGTGCGGATGTACTTGTTGAAGCCGTCGAGGAAGTCTTCCGGCTTTTCACCGTTGCCGTAGCCTCGGGTAACTGCCACGATCTGGTCGGGGTGGTTGGATACGGCGACATAGACCGGTCCCGTGCCGTCCGAACTCCAGTCGAGGATGCGGCCTATACCTGGCCGCGTCTTTGCCCAGGCCGCGGTAGTGGACGTTGGTTCGTTCTTCAGCCGATCAAGCGTGGCCTCCGGCGTTTCGCCGGCAGAGGCTTCGTACTGCTCTCGCGCTTCGTCAGGCAGGCGCTTGAGACGGCGGCGAAGCTTCACTAGGATCTGGTCGCGAATCTGCTCGCGGTGCGACTCCTCCTCGACCCGGGCGAACTCCTCAAACAGCTGCTCAAGGCTGATCGACGGGTTCACGACGACTGGCTTCATTTGCGTGAGGGTTTGCAGATGCGGGTACAGATCGACGGCATCGAAGATGCGGAAAGTCTCCTTGCCGATCTCAGGGCATTGCCGGGTGGCACGGCCCAGCATCTGCTCGTACAAGATGCGACTGTTTACGCGCCGCAGGAAGACCAAGTTCGTGATGCTGGGGACGTCAATGCCGGTCGTCAGTAGATCGACCGTCACCGCGACCTTCGGCAGGCTGTCGTTGCGGAAGGAACGGATCAGTTCGCCCACCCGGTCCACGCTGCCGGTGATCTTGCGGATGGCCGAGTCCTCGATCTCACCGTAGGCATCGCGGAACGCTGTCTTGAGCTCGTCAACGATGATGTCGGCATGCGCGTCGGTGGCGGCGAAAATCAGCGTCTTGCCCCCGAGGCTCGGGTCGATGTGCCGGGTCAGTTCTTCGGCCACGACACGGTTGAACTGTACGGTCACGACCTTCTTGTTGAACTGGTCGACTTCGAAGCGGATCTCGTCGGGAGCGTGGGTAAGATCGACCTCACCCGTGCGCGTATCGATCAGTTCGATTTCTTCGCCCTGGGCGAACACGATCCCGGCTTGGGCCAGTGCTGTGGTGATGCCGATCGGCGGCTCATGGTCGATCAGGTGGCCATCGATGACGGCTTCCCGGTAGGAGTAGGTGAATACAGGCTCGCCGAAAATGTCTACTGTGTGCAGCGCCGGGGTTGCGGTAAGCCCGATCTTGACCGCGTCGAAGTACTCCAGGACGCGGCGGTACTTCGAGACGTAGTCTTCCTGGCTGCGGAAGGAGAGCTCATCGTCCGACATCTCCCTATCGAGCAGGTAGCCGCGGTGGCACTCGTCGATCACCATGAGGTCGTACTGATCGACGGGTGGAGGCAAGCTGCCTGCGGCTGGGTCAAGCACACGCTTCACCAAACCCTGGATCGTGCAGATATGCACTTTGGTCTCAAGGTCCGGCGTCACGTCTCCGAGCGCCTTCAGGCCGAATACGTCGGCGAAGGTCTTGGCGCTGACTACCCGGGTGGTGGTGAACTCGCCTTCGGCCTGGTTGCCGAGCGCGCTGCGGTCAACCACGAAGCACACCCGCCGGAAACGCTTCGCGGTGAGCAGGCGGAACAGCATGCCAATGGCGAGCTTGGTCTTGCCCGTGCCGGTCGCCATGGCGAGCAACATAGCGCGCCGATCCTGGGCGAGATTCTCCTCGACCTTCTCGATCGCCAGCTTCTGGTATGACCGCAGCGGAAACCCGAACTGGATGGGTAGCGCTTCAAGCTTCCCTTGAGCCTCCTCACGATCCATCTCCAGCATGCCCTTGAGCCCGTCAGGCGTGAACCAGTCGACCAAGGCCCGACGCTGATTGACGGGCTTGCGGGCGTCTCGGAACCAGATACCGCTCTGGGTTTCGATCTGCTTGAGGTGGCGACGGCCGTTAGCAGAGAAGACGAACGGAACCAGGTATGGGCTTTCGCCCGGATCGGACCAGGGTCCACCTATCTGCGTGGCGCCTCCGTGGAACTGCATTCCTCTGGCATAACGCTGGGCCTGGTCGATGGCCGCATAAACACTCTTGTTCTTCCGCTTCGCCTCGACCACTGCAATGCATTGCGTCCCGACGAACAGTGCGTAGTCGGCGGGACCGCTCTTGGTCGGCCACTCCGCAATGGCGATGTTGCGATTGGCCATTGGCCGCGTGCCGGCGCTGTAGCGCAGCGATGCGGTGTCGACCTCCCAACCCCTGTTGCGTAGCTGGATGTCGATGAGATCGCGGGTCGCCGCCTCGTCCAGGGTGATGGCGACGGCAGCGGTCTCGGCTTGGGAGATGAACTGGAGAACCTGCTTCGGAGCTTCCTTCGCCGCGGCCTGGATCACCTGGAACTCGGCGGCCAGGCGAAGCCGAGCCTGTTCCGACTCAGCGGCCAACTGCTCCCAGACAGCGCGTTCCTCGCGCTCCTGCAAGACCAGTTCCTCCGCCGTCAACCGTGCACGCGCGGCTTCCTCCGCCGCCAGCTGGGCCGCATCTGCCGAAGATCGAGCCTCGGCAGCAACCAGCCGCAGCCGCTCCAGTTCCTCCAGCATGGCCTTCGAGGCGGCGTCGGGATCGGGAGGCGGAACGAACGGACCAGGCTTGAACTTCGCATCGGCGAATGTGCGGTGGAACCATACGCCAAGTTCGCGCGCGCATTTCAGGTTGGTCAGCGCCTCGCTGTGTTCGCCCGCGAGGCTGTGCGTTGCGCGATTACCGATCGCGCGCAGCTTGTGGAAGAGTTCGGCCGGTTCCGGGGGAACGGCCCCGGCGAACTTGAGACGACGCAGCAGATCCGCCTGCGCCTCATCCGGGCTGGTGAACAGCGCAGTTTTCGCCGCGGTCAGCTGCGCCAGCACTTCACCGAACTGGCGAAGCTTGATGAGGCAGGTATTTGGGTCTTCCTTGAAATATCGCTCGGCTTGGCTGCCGAGCACCACCAGATCAGGTTCGTGGACCTTGAGGAAGTCGAAATTGATGGAGCCTGGTGGCATCATTGTTCCTGATGTCCAGTATCTCTATTCCGAGCGGTGTTTGTCTCTTAATTCCCCGGTAGTTGCCGCGATAGGAAGTTGGTCAGCATGTACCGTCACCTTGAGATGTTTGCTATGTGGCTACTGGAAGCTCTGCGCATCCTCCCACGCCTCGATCCGGTCCTGGTCCAGACGGCCGGCTCGGGCTGCGCGTCGAAGGAATGGCTCCGCGCTCACCCGCGTGAAGCAAGTGCCGCCGGCTACGTTCTGATCGACGGCGAGTTGCAGATCTAACCGAGTGTGTGGGCCGGGCCTGTGTTTCCCAGCGGCTACGGGTTGCAGAGGTCTCACGACATGCTTTCCACCTGCCAGCGCACGTCACCAGCGCTTGCGCGCCGCCACACGGATCGACACTGGCGAGCAACGACCGCGGTGTCAAGAATGTAGTGCGGTCCCCGCGTCCGGGGCATAGGCAGGCTGGACTCGAACCAGCGACTCCCGGCTAAAAGCCAGGCTCTACCACTGAGTTACTGCCGCCGCACAGGTGACAGACCGGGCGAGCATCCTCCCGGGTAGCTCAATCCCTCGCGTGCAAGGGACCTCCTAGAACCAGTCTGTCGCCGATATGGCGATTTGCTCGGTCTACCGAGCGTCCGCAGGATCGCCTCACGATCACCGCGTCTCTTGGAAACAGTGAGGCTGTCCCCATGACCTTGCTCTGACCTTCGCGCGCCGGCGGGACGGTGTCAAGAGTGCGCAGAAGGTGCGCCCAGGGCGATGATCTTCGCCGAATCAGTTATTCCAACCTGAAGCGAGTATGCTGTTTCCACCCTGGAGGTGATGACATGATTGGTTCGCGAGTTTGCGCCACAGCGCTGGTTGCTTACATGGCTGCATCCCCGGTTCTCGCACAGTGGCCTATCAGAGTTCAGAATCAGGCTAGACCTTCAACAGTACCTGCCGCCCAGGACAATCGAATCGCCATGCAGCGGCGTGCCTATGACACGCTGGTCGCGAGAGGGAATGAAAGAGGCGCAGGTGTCGCGGCCGGGCAGCTTGCCCTTGCTTACGATCAGCATTCGGACTATGAGAATGCCGCGATCTGGTGGCGCACTGCCTATTCGAAGGGGTACGAAGAAGGGCTTTCGCAGTTCCTGAACCTGGTCATCTCGAAGAAGATCGCGGTCAGCAATCCTGACGGCATTCGGCCGCTCATTGAAGAGCGCGCGTTCTGCGGGTCACAGATGGCCAGGGCTTATCTCCTGGACCACTTCCATGAGACCCCCGCACAACTTCCGGACTACGCACATCAAAGTATCAAAGATTGCGTTCCGGCCAGTCCGGACGATCGCATGGACCAGACCTTGATGATCCAGGCCCGTCGACGTGTTTCTCAACAGGACGCTGCGGCCTATTACCGCCTCCATCCCGAAGAAGATCCTGCTGTTAAGGCACAGCAAGCTGCCGCAGGGGCCGCTCTCCTATTGGGCGCGCTTATCATCCAAGCAGCAGCCATGCCCGCAACTGGACCCGGCAGCATCGCCTGCAACAAATATCAAAACGGATATCCTGGCGCTACGGATGCTTCGGTCTGCAACGCGGCTCCCTTGAGGTAGTTGGATTGCGGGAGAGCCGTCAAACCTGACGCTGCGTCTCGACCGGCGTGATGTCGAAGTAGTACGACTGGCCGATGACCAGCTGTTCCGCAGCTTTCGGGTTGTCGATGATGAACTCGGCAGTGCCGGACGGTGTCGCCTTCGTGAAAGCCACATCTTCGGGCAGCGATGGATCGTAAGAGCAACGGAAGATCGCCTTAGATCCGCTATACGAATTGGCGAACACGTTCTCGAGCGTCATCTTGCAGCGGATAGCCATGTGGTGGTCTCTCTTTACCGTTCTAGCGCACAAACATTTGTGGACCTGAGCCATCGGATTCCCCGCCCGCTGGGAGTCGAACCCACCGCGCTTGCATACTCGAATAGCGCCCCGGCTCGGGCCGTACTACCGTTCCGTTCCACAAAGCGACCATGTCGCTTACGCAGAACGATGTCAAGAATTCCGGCGGCTCGGTCCGCGAAGCCTTATATTGGTCCACACGTTTCCAAGACCTTCGGCCTCGTGACCAAATTCCTCGCGGAGTAGCTCATGCGGAACACCTATGCCGTCCTCGCTCTTTCGTCCTGCCTTGCTCTAACCGGCTGCATGAGCAGCCTGCGCATCAAGCCTGCAACAGACCTCAGGAAGCCACAAGGACTGCTGTTCTACACGAAAGTCGGAGCCTGCAAACAGCAGACGATCTGGCTGGAATACCGCTACGAGTTATCCGGTGAGAAGTTCGGGCCCGTAGTGGTCAACCAACAGACCTACGACGCGATGCTGAGCAACCCCGACAACATCACGTCAGCTAGCGCTCTCACAGGATTTCTAAAGGGTAGAGGCGGCCCGGTCGCACCGTTCGTGTCAGACGAGACCGCGGCAACTGTCGAACAGGCAAAAGGTGCAGGCAATCTGACCGTGGCCGCAAACACCGGCGAGTTCACGACAGTTGTCGATTACACAAACCCTATGTGGCTGAACTCCGGGCGGCCTCTCAACGGCACGACGCAGGTAGACGGGAAGTTCGGCCCTGATGGCACGCTCACCGAAGCCAGCGCACAGGTGGACAACGAGACCCTATCTACCATCTTGACTGCGGTAGCCTCGATCGCCGGCACCCCGTTCGCGAAGTTCTATTCAACAGCCGTCCCAGCGCCATTCCAGTTGACCGTCAAGGTCTCGGCCCGGGCCCATACCCACACCCGCCTGACGCTCATCAAGAATGCCGGCGAGTTAGCTCCAGTCGTGGCAAGCTGCGGCCCCTCGACCCCGCCGATCGCGGACGGCTCCTGGGTCATCACGGATGCACTCCAGCCACCAGCCGACGCCAAGAAGCCAGAGGACAAGCCGGCCGCGGACAAGAAGCCGTAGCGGCGTACTTACATCCGGCCGCACTTAGCCCGCCAGTTCTTATCATGGCGGATTTCGCTTGCCCGTTGACCCGGTTCGCCGGGCATGCTCTGGTGAGCGGCGGGGAATAGATTGCGGCTCGCTACCGTGATCGAAAACGAGTTACTGCGACTCGCGTCCCCGCCACCATCGCAGGAACCTTTGCAGTAAGGAAAACAATGGTCGGTCAGACCACGAAGCCAGGAGACAGCTGGCAACCACAAGTTTCTGTTTTCGGTACCCGACGCTTCAATCCGCCCCACAACATGATTGGCCGGTGGAGAGGCGAGTGACGGAAACCAAGAGGAAGGGCTCTCAAACCCTCTGGTATCCACGCTACCCCGGCGACTACCAACGCAAAACATCCCACCTCTCCCTAACCGAGCACGGCGTCTACGCCGTCCTGCTCGACCACTACTACGCGACCGGAAAACCTCTACCTGCAAGTGCAGAGCAATTGCAGCGCATTTGCAGGGCTTTTGAACCGCACGAAGTAGAGGCTATGCACAAAATTGTTGCTTCGTTCTTCGTTAGGCAAAAAGACGGATACCACAACAATCGTGCTGACGAGGAGCTGAGCAAGCGAGAGGAGATCAGCGAAAAACGGCGGATTGCAGCCAATGAGCGCTATGGGAAACCGAAAGAGCCAAGCAAGAAGGCGCGATCCAAGCGTGGTGCAATTGCACCTGCAAATGCACGCACAGCTACATCCACAGATAATCCAGAATCTTCTGACGAAGATTCTCTCTTCGAGCCTCCAAGAAACATGACCGCCAGCGAGCAGGCAACGGAGGACGAGATGCGTGCAATACACGCTGCGGGGAAAGGCGTGACCCGGTCCGAAGCCATGTTCTCCGCGTGGTGGGAGCAATTCCCACGCCAGCGCCGCGGCAGCAAACCCTCGGCCTTGAAGAGCTGGAAGCGCCATGTCGCCTCCGGGGTTGACCCACAATCCATCCTTGATGGCTTGGCCTCGTACCTCACGTCGAAGGACGTTGCCGAAGGCTTCGCTTGCGCCGGCGATGTCTGGCTGAACAAAGAACGATGGAACGATCAACCCGTACAAGCAGGAAGTATCAATGCCCGAATACAACCACAACGCTCCCGCCCAATGGATGGATGGCTCGCAGCAATCGAGGAGTCTGCCCAGCAGGACGCAGAACATGGCGGAAGTGGCGAAGCTTCTTTCCCACTTCTACATCCCCGGAGTTGACCAGGCGGTGGAGAAGGAACTCGCCAAGGACTGGGCGGATGATCTCGCGCATTTCAGTCCTTCCGCCGTTAAAGATGCCTGCGCTGAATGGCGGCGCTACAAGCGCCAGAGACCTAACATCGCGGACATGCGAGAACTATGCGCCACTCACCAGCGCATCCTGGACAGCAAGGCTGTCGCCACACTCTCGCCGCCGAAGTCCTTCCCAGCCTACGACCCCGGTCCATTGACGCAGGAGCAGACAAACAAGATCAAGCTGTGGTGGACCGCTTGGCGCGAGATCGGCATGTTTCCGTTTACCGGCGAGACGATGGACGCGTTCAAGGATCGCATCCGCGTCCGGGCCAATCAGATCGACCCTAACGCCGGCTGGCGGATACCAGGTGAGCCACTTCGCTAGATGGAAACTCGCCAGAATCACATCACCAGAACTAGAGAGATCCGATGACCGCTCAGTACCATTGGGGACCGTGGAAGCTAAATCCCGAGACGATGACCCTGGACTTCTCCACCGCCGTGCCGCGTTGGGAACACCTGCACTATGAGATCGATTTAGTTTCGATCAACACGTCAGCGCAGATGCTTGACTGGATCTTCCAGGTTCATGCAAAGCCGTGGGCAGATCCGCCAGCGATGAAGTCTTTGCTCGATGCGTTCAACGCGATCTTCATGCCCCAAAGCAATCTATGCTCGCTTGGGGCGGATCACCGCATCAATGCAAGGGCGTTGCTAAGCCCGCGCTTCGCAGGCACCGACGTGTCATGACGGACGACACCTCACAACGCGACCCGGCTTGTGGCTCGTGCCTACACTGGAAGACCCTGACCGTTGGGCACACAGAAGCAGGCCGATGCCGCCGCTATCCTCCGGTTGCGGAGCGCAGTTACGGCCCGTTGTGGCCGATCACCATGCGGAGCGACTGGTGCGGTGAATTCGCGGCTGCTCGGCCAACAATCCCGCCGACACGTCCACCGACCGATCTGCCGCTCAAGCATCGCGATCCGATCCGCATCGACCCACCCGCTAGGGGTCTTCCACCACGGCGGTTTTGGTGGCAATGACCGAAGGACCCGACAACTGGCGCACCGTCGGACAGGTGCAGGACGTTCGAACAGCCAACGTCATCAGGCTCCAGCGAAGACGCCAGCCAATCCCCCTACCGGCAAGCGCGTGCAGGGTGATCAGCGACTTGGGTCTACCGCTACCCGATAGGGCTTGGGCAGTACGCTACTCACTTAAGCGGAAAAGAAGGGGGACCGTCGTCTGGTTGTCCATACCAGGCTTCGTCTGGAACCTCTCACATTGCGAGGATCACTACCCAGCCAGCTTCTCTGACGCTCGAACGTGGGTCGCGCAGTACCTCAGCCGGTATGGTCAGGAGGCTATCGAAGCAGAACCAACCAGGCCGCGCGCGAAACGACCATCGGGTACCGATCGTAAGGTGCTAGAAACGGGCGGCTGCCTGGAATCATGGCTGATGAGCGACACACCAAGACTGTTCGGCGAAGCGATGGTCCGATGCAAGCACGCCGGAGGATATTGTGGACAAGACGGCTTCTGCCATTACGAGAATTGCGATATGACGATGAACGTTCGAGACACAGATCCCCAGGAGACACCCCAAGCGACGCCGGAGCAGGTCGAGAAAACGGACGACTCTAAGGAGGACACGGACAACGTCGCTCCGGTACTCTCGGAGCGAATCGAGAAGCACCGCGGGCTCTTGGACAAACTGTCGTGAGAAAGCAGAAACCTAAATTTAGAGAGAACGATGGATGAACTAAGCGAGCGCGACAAGGAGATGATCCAGTTCGCCATGGCGACGGCGACGGAGACCGCAGCATCTTGCGTCGAGCAGTGTGCCGCGGTGCTGCCCAGCGACGCAACCGTTCCTATGGCCATGCAGGCAGCAGCAAACACCATTCGGACCTTGAGCCGCGAGCGTTGGCCGACCAAAGGGATCGCCTGATGGACGAGGCTGCGATCCGGATGTGGGCTTGGGAGCAAACGCCTCGGAACGTGCCCATACGGTCACACCCCGTGGTGACACACCAGCAGCGAACTGACGACGAGATGCTCCAGGCCGCCGACCGACTCGCAGCTTGGGCATGAGCGGGCAAATCAATCCGGAGGCAGCATGAACGTCGTCCAATTCGCGATTGAGAACGAAGGATTGTTGGGCGCACTGGCTGTCATCATCGGCATGTCTCTCGGTCTGAGTGTGCTGGGTTGGCTGTCCACCAACATCACCGAGGAGAAGCGCCGCAACCAGTACCGCGTTGTAGTCGATCGGAACGATCCCAGCAGATTTGGCCTTCAGAACCGGTGGAAGACAATCGTCGGCTGGTCGAAGTGGAAGAGTGGATACACGACCTACGGAACTGTGGAGCAGGCCACGAGCGATGCCGTCCGAAAGGCCGAGGAACGGGTCGCAAAGTTCTCGTCGCCCAAGGTCGTCGTCGATCTCGGCACCCTTCCGGAAGTGCCGTAGGAGGGTGGGATGACGCTAGGCGTGGATCAAGTTCCCTCAACCGTAGCCAGTCCCGTCTCTGAGTGGTCCCAGGGCCTTGCCAAGCTGCGCAGGATGCACCCGCCGCAGGACTATGCCGGCGTTCACATCGCCCGCTGGCGCCAGCTGATCGAGGACGGGGACAGGTTCCTGGAGCGCTGGGAGCGCGAGGCTACCGCACTCGGCTGGAACACGCTCGACCTGTTCGGATGCAGCCGTGTGCGTCCCTACGCGCGCATCGATCTCGCCGGACTGGTCCTGCTGCTCGACGGCCGGGCGGTGGTCGAGCTGACTGCGAGATCGGCGATGATTGCCGAACTTGGCCAGCGCCATCAGCATTTCAATCGCCGGCGGCCGTCACTCGAGCAGGTCGCGCTGTGGGACTTGCATTGACAGCGGCGATCGGCTGAGGTCTTCTCTCACGCACTTACGCGGAGATGCAGAATGAAATTGATCAAGACAATCGCCGGACAGCGTTCCGAGGATGTGAGTCGCTGACCTCGTGGACGCGGTTCTGGAACTTGGCGCCGATGTCGAGCAGATGAAAGCTGACATCGCTTCCGGCCGTGCTGGCGCGAAGGTGACCGACATTGATCCCGAGCGGATCGCGAAGACCACTGGATAGACCTGAAGCAGGGAACCGCGCGTCGATGGTCAGCAACCGAACGCTCACGCTTTTCATCGAGCAGTCGAACCTGATCGAGGGCATCCAGCGGGTGCCGAGTAGAGCCGAGTTCGACGCCCATAAGCAGTTCCTTTCGCTCGACCAAATCACGATCCCTGACCTACAGGTTTTTGTCGAGGTCGTAGCTCCTGGAAAGGTCCTACGCTCGCAGCCAGGGATGAATGTGCGCGTTGGATCTCACATCGCACCGCCGGGCGGTCCCGACGTCGCGGTCCAGCTGCAGAAGATCGTCGATGAGGCGAATCTTGGCTGGACCGATCCTTGGCGGACGCACTGCGAATATGAGGAACTTCACCCTTTTCTCGACGGCAACGGGCGGTCGGGCCGGCTGCTATGGCTTTGGCAGCAGCGGGGCAAGCCGATGCCGCCGCTCCTGTTCCTGCACGCGGCTTACTACGCATCACTCGCGGCTTTCCGCGGCTAAGTTATGCCGTCTTTTGGTGCACGTCAGCAATGCCGAAGGCGTCTCTCAGTTTGAAATGCTTCTCGATCTCGGTCATCGCCTCCAGCAGCAGGATCTCGTCGGCGCTCGCACTGTGGATCGGCACGCTCAATTTCGTGTACCAGACCTTCAGAGAGGGCATCACCTCCCGGTACTGGATCGGGAGAGTTTTGCCATAGTCATCCATCATCTGATCGCCTGTCACCATCACGTCCTTCAGCCCAGTCTGTCTTCTGGCAAATTGCTCGATGAACGTTCGTAGAAAGAAGATGGCGGCCAAGGGCTTGCCAACGTTTCGGGCCACCATTGCTTCTGCAAACAGAGGACGCTCCTTCTTCGGAATGAAACTGGGTGCACTAACTATCTCCAGTGGGGAGCGCCCTTCGAGGGACAGATACCATCCCCGGCGCGCAACGATCACCGTGACCATCTCAGAACTGCAATGCTGGCAGAGATAAGCGAGGCTGAAATGCTGCTGGACGGGCTCGCCTGGCTTTGGGATGCGCTTAGGGGTGGTATGGAATCGTCCGGTGTTCTCCGTGTCGTGGTCGATGTCGCGTATCCAGATTGACGCGAAGGCCTCTCGCGCCTTGCAGACGGAGCAGAACATCTTGACGTTCGAAATGTTGATCCCAGGCGTGGACAGCGTCTCGCCGTACCCTCCGCTCGGATAGATAACGGCCGACTTGCCGTCACCGAGCACCAACTTCGCCTTCGGTAAGCCTTCCAGGTAATCGGGGACGCGCGCCGGCTGATCTGTGTAGGAAAACTCGGCGCACAGGGCTGCTATCTTCTCGGTCGGATCGAAAGAGACGCGCTGATACAGATGCTTGGTTTCGAGAAGAACCTTCAGCTGTTCCGTCGCGAGATCGGTCACGGCGCTGTCGATCTGAGAAATTGCCTGAGAGGGATGAAGGCGAGTTGGCACAGACTGATTATAGAAATATGCTCGAATCGGCCGATGGCATCGGCGGGTGGATTCGAACCACCGCTTACCTGATCCAAAGTCAGGTGCCTTACCGCTTGGCTACGCCGATAGGTGGTCGGAGATGAAGGACTCGAACCTTCGATATCTTGGTCCCAAACCAAGCGGGATAGCCGCTACCCTAATCTCCGGCTCGCCTTTGTGACACTAATCGCGAAATGGATCAAGCTCATCGCCTCCAGCCATCGCCACGGCAAACGGACGAAGGGTGTGCAGAACCTTTACAGTGCCAGCATGATGAGCCAGAACGTCTGGCAGCCTCCGATACGCCATCGGACTTTCGTCGAGATCACCGCCCGAGACCAGGACTCCACGCCTATTCAACCACTCGTCCATTTCGGCGCGCGCGAACCGTCGCTTGGCCTCTTTGCGACCGAACAATCGCCCCGCGCCATGAACCGTTGAGTACAAAGACGCCCTTGCCTCTGGACTATCGACACCCTCGAGAATCACTGCGTCGTCTCCCATGGAGCCGCCAACGAAGCCCCGCTGGCCCGGGAATGCGGGCGTGGCGCCTTTCCGCACCACCCACAAATCCTTCCCGCCATGATTCTCGCGCCAGGCGTAGTTGTGGTGGTTGTGGACCATATCCGTCACGTTGCCGCCGATGATCCTGCGGACGCGCTCCACGACCCACTCACGCCCGGCGTATGAATAGCGACCAGCCAGCTGCATTGCCGCAATGTATCGACGGCCGATCTCGCTATCCTCGTCGACCACAGCGGGTGGAACGTTCATGCCGTCCGTTCCACCAGCAGCCTTGAGGTAACGGGTTGCGCTCGTATGCCCGAGTCCGCGGCTTCCGAAGTGCACACCGATCCAAACGGCATCCTGCTCATCTCGCATGAGATCGACATAGTGATTGCCTGAACCTACGGTTCCGAGCTGGGCCTCAGCCTTCTGACGATAGGCGGCCATGTCCGACTCCCGCCAGGCTTCATCGTCATCGAACAGGTCGTGATCAACTCGCTCCGCGTTCGATCGCCCGATGCCGAAAGAGATGACCTTCCGCACGTCGGAGAGGATCTGTGGAACACGATCCTGGACCGCACTGAACGGCACGTCGAGAAGGACCGCCATGTTGCCGCAACCGATGTCGAATCCGACTCCAGAGATGCTGATCTGCTTTTCGTAAGCGATCACACCTCCCACGGGCTGGGCATAACCAAGGTGCCCGTCAGCGCAGATCACTCCGGCGACAGCATTCCCGATGCCCATGCAGTTCCGCATTTGGGTAACGGTCGCCTCATCGTGTTCGCCGACCACCTTCAGCGGGCTGTCTTTGTACGAGGCGCCCTGCTCCGGAAGCGCGGATGCCACAACTGCCGCTTCCTTCGCCATGTGCTCTGCGCGCGCCGCGTCCCGGAAGTTGCACCAAGCCGGCATCGGACGCATTCCAGGTCGCTCGATCCGGCTGTCCGGATCGAGTCCGGCCACGACTGCCAACTCACGCGCCCGCTGCTGGTATGGATCTGCCCTGCTCATGACGTTCTCTCTCCCGACGATCACAGTACCTGATCAATAGCTGAGAGAACCACCATTCGGCAATGGTCCACAACGCCGACGTAACCTCCGACCATTCCGATCGCACAAAGCTCGCGTTTGCGGCGATGTCGATCCCAGATTTCCTTGCTGCGGTAACGTCGGATTAGGGCAAACAGACGCAGGATGTAAGAGAAGGGACGTTCTCATTCGTCTCAGCGACCCGGAAGCCGCTTTTGACCGATCTAGTCCCTTTGTCAGCTGAAATCGCGAGTGTTTCCGCGCCCGTTCAGGACGAGGGAATGGTCCGAATGTGGCTGCACGGACGGCCCGCTTCCACCAGGCGAGTTTATGAGCCGATCGTCGCCGAGTTCCTGCAGCACGTTAGGAAGTCGCTGCGCGAGATCACGATCCAGGACTTGCAATCCTTTCACTCGAGCCTGGCTGCGCTCGCCGCAACGACCCAATCCAAGAAGCTGAGCGCGGTCAAGTCGCTGCTGACCTACGCTCACAAGACCGGCTACCTGGTCGTGAACGTCGGCGTCGTTCTGCAGATGCCTAAGATCAAGAACACACTGGCGGAACGCATCCTGTCTGAGGCCGACGTCCAGAGGATGATCCACCTGGAGCCGAATGCGCGCAACCGCCTGATACTCCGCCTGCTCTACATGGGAGGCCTTCGCCGCGAGGAGCTTTGCGCGCTGCGCGCCCGAGACATGAGAAAACACGGAAAGGGCGGGAAACTGACCGTCTTCGGCAAGGGCGGTAAGACCAGGATCGTGCCATTGCCGGCGTCTATCTGGGGCGACCTTATGGAACTTGCCAGCGACATCCGCGACGCTCCGATCTTCCGTTCGGCCAGCGGTCGGCCCTTGTCAACGATTACGCCGTGGAGGATTGTGAAGGCCGCGGCCAGGCGAGCGGGTCTACCCGAGACGGTGGCGTGTCACCACCTGCGCCACAGCCATGCCAGCCACGCTCTGGATCATGGTTGTCCCGTGCACGTCCTCCAAGCGGTTCTCGGACACGCCAGTCTCGTCACGACTTCCCGTTACGTCCACGTCGGCAGCAACGAAAGCAGCGCCGACTACCTTGAGGACCAATAAGATCGACTAGAGCCACACCTGACCATTGTGAGAAGCTGGGGACGAAGCGGCTCAGCCGCCTGCCTGGAGAATGCATGGTCCCGACAATCAGCTACACGCAACTCCTTAAGGCTCTGGCCGACGACGCTCACTACTGGCGGAGGGGTAATAGAAACCTCAACGTGACGATGTGCGGCCTGTTGTTCGCTCGACCTCAAAGCGAACTCGCGTCCAAGGAGATTTTCCCGGAAGTTAACTACTTTAACCAGAGGCTTGGTGCTCGGTTCCATCTGTTCACCGCCGGTTGTTTTCCACGCCGGACTCCGACAAGCCGCTACCCGGACAGGCGCGAGATTTCGGATCAGTACGACTGGTTATACAGCGACGAGGCCTTCGACTCGCTTCGACGAGAAGTCGAGGGAGCGACGGTCTGGAAGTACAACGATGGCGTTGAATTGTTGCTGTTCAACGCGACCAAGAACAGGAGTTCCGGAGCCGCGTCACTCGACTTTCACTCAGCGGTGGCAATCGACCTCCAGGAATTCCGTCGTCTTCGCCCATCTGAAACCGTCGCTGCACTCATCGGTCGCCTGGCTCGTTATTGCGAGCGCTACGAGGGGAACGATCCCACATGGGGGTTTAGTGACGAGGAAGGCCTGGAGGCGGGCAAATCAGGTCTTTGGAACTTGTTCGTGGGCCTCCTGCCAGAGGGACTGCGCAACGATGCCGGAGCCGCTCGCCTGTTTGTGACG
Source organism: uncultured Acidobacteriaceae bacterium (assembly GCA_964236945.1). Classification (GTDB taxonomy): domain Bacteria; phylum Acidobacteriota; class Terriglobia; order Terriglobales; family Acidobacteriaceae; genus Edaphobacter. The sequence continues at coordinate 113,780 of CAXSGC010000004.1, forward strand.
AAGAACCTGTCAAAGAGAACTTCGTTCGAAGGCGACGAGCGTCATCTCTGAATCAGGGCTGCGGCGGGCGCGGCCTGAACTTGCGGGCAACGAATTTCCCGCAGTCGATGGTCTCGACCTGACCTGGGTGTGATCCATCCAGAGCGGCACCGATGTCACCGACATTCGGCTCCATGGTAGGCCAATGATTGGTCGTCAGCAGCAACACGGCGAACGGCCGGCGCTCAAGGTGCCCCTGTTGCAGGGGAATGTTCAAGTCGCATGACAGGAATGCACGATAACCCGCAGCTTCGATCAGGCCGAGCAAGGTGCCGTTCTTAACGCCCGACCAGCCGGCTTCGGGAACGGTGGTCACGTCGTGATCCGGCAGGTGCTTCGCCAGCTGGCGCGGCACGCCTTCGTCCAACAACACCTTCACAGGACAGGCTGATGATCGTGGGTTGACCGGTACGCGAGCACCGCGCGAATTCCTTCAGCTCCGTTGGGCACCGTCGGGAAGCTTTCCAAGGTGGCGTCAATGGCCGCGTCGAGAGATAAACCCTCATCGACATAGGCCTCGACGTTTTCGACCACGGTCTCAGCGGGCAAGCGGGTGCCTTTGAACACGACTGCGCCTGACACCTTTCCGGGCATCGCTTCGACCAGATTGCAACCGAGCCATTCGTTCGTCGTCATGCCTACCCCCTCCTCTCATTTTAGAGCGTTCTGCTTGGACAGCAATGACGATTTCACGTCGGGAAAATGAATCCCGCATACCCGGTAGATCGAATTTGAGCGGCGATTTGGGCAGTCGGAGGACAAGACCTGCGCTAGCGCTTGCAAGTCCATTGTCGGGCCGTAGGTGTCAATCAGGCGCGTGAGCCGATACCTGCCGCGGCGCGGGCAGGTGTGGCAAGCAACATTGAGCCAGACCGCTCCGTCTGCGCATAGAACACCGAGCGAAATACCGGCGGCAGCACTACGCGAGTTCTCAATCGTTTGCGCGACCTCCCGCGCTTCCCGGCGTTTGTTGTAGCCCACGGAGGCAGTATAGGCGAACAACAGGCGAAAACGCTTGTGGAAGTTCTGCGTCTCTTGGGGCAGCACTGCACGGTGCTTCGCTACCTTGTAAAACCGACCTGCCAAGCAGGCGGCCGGACAAGCCGGCCGGGTTTGACAACCGCTCACCACCATGCAATTCGCTTCCGTTCCAGTTATGGCGCAACCCGCCATAACTGGCGTCTTTCAACGGGAGTATGGCAAGTGAAGCAGCAGGTACGGCGGGACCACTATCAGGAGGTCACGGACAGGATTGTCTCGGCACTAGAGGATGGCCGGAAACCATGGGTGCGCCCGTGGGACGAGAACGCCTGCGGTGGACCGCAGGGGCCATTCAATCCGACGACCGGCAAGCGCTACCACGGGATCAATGTCCTGTTGCTGGGAATGGACCTGCGGGCGTTTGAAACCGGCGATCCGCGCTGGTGTACTTATCAGCAGGCTAGTGAGGCTGGCTGGCAAATTCGCAAGGGCGAGAAGTCCACGGGTATCTTCTTTTTCAAACCGCTTCAGGTCGAGGACAAGGACGCAGAGCCAAGCGAGGACGGCCCGGGCTCCCGGATGATCGGGATGCTCCGCAGCTATTCGGTTTTTCACAGCAGTCAGATCGATGGCATTCCGCCCTATGTCGCTCCATCAGTTGAGGAAGCGCCATGGACGCGCCCCGAGGCGGCGAACATCATCCTGAATAACAGCGGGGCGGTGGTTCGCATCGGCGGGGATCGCGCCTTCTATTCCCCGAGCACGGACCACATCCAGCTTCCGCCGGAACACGCTTTCCGTGGTGCGCCGGAATGGAGTGCAACCGCTTTGCACGAGCTGGCCCACTGGACAGGCCACCCGACCCGCCTGAACCGTGACCTTCAGCATAAGTTCGGATCGTCCGCGTACGCTATGGAGGAGCTTAGGGCTGAGCTTTCAAGCGCATTTGTCGGGGCTGAACTCGGATTGCCTACCGACATCCCCCAGCACGCCAGCTACATCGGTAGCTGGATCAAAGCCTTGAAGAACGACAAGCGCGAAGTGTTTCGCGCGGCTGCCGATGCCCAGAAAATCGCGGACATGCAGCTTGGATTTCACCCGGACTATGCCGCGAGCCTTGAGCCGGAAGAAGTACCGAAGGCGCTGGACCTAGTGGCACCGGCCAGCGCCTTGGCTCGACCGGCTTATCAGCCAGCCCATAGGTTGACAGCATAGGAAGCAACTGGCAAAAAGAGCGGGTTAGGCGGTGCTTTCTTGGCAGTTCGCACCGCCGCCCTACAACCAACATGGAGTTCACCCATGCAAATCGCTGACGCACATATTTCCCCGTCCCCGCACTTAGTCAAGGGTTCGTTCGCGGATCAGGCGAACCCGCCGCCCCTCGGCCTAATCATCGACAACTTCGCCGGCGGCGGTGGAGCAAGCACCGGGATCGAGATGGCCCTTGGGCGCTCTCCCGATTACGCGATCAACCATGATCCGCAAGCCCTGGCCATGCACCAGGCTAATCACCCGAACAGCATTCATCTATGCGAAAGCGTCTGGGATGTGAATATCTCCGAGACTGTCGCGGGTCGCCACGTCTCGCTCGCGTGGTTTTCTCCGGATTGCAAGCACTTCTCGAAAGCCAAGGCCGGCAAGCCGGTCGAAAAGAACATTCGGGGCTTGGCTTGGATCGTTCTTAAATGGGCTGGCATTGCGAAGCCTGATGTGATCGTCCTCGAGAACGTAGAGGAATTCCAGACCTGGGGGCCATTAGTAGACAACCAGCCATGCCCACGGCGCAAAGGCATGACGTTTAAGCGCTGGATCACTCAGCTGCGCAATTTGGGGTACGAAGTGCAATGGCGTGAGTTACGGGCTTCCGACTATGGGGCGCCAACAATCCGCAAGCGCCTCTTCGTGGTGGCGCGGCGTGACCGTCATCGTATCGTCTGGCCCGAGCCGACGCACGGGCCCGCTGGCAATCTGTTTCTCAAGCCATATCGAACTGCGGCCGAGTGCATAGACTGGTCCATTCCGTGCCCGTCGATATTCGATCGAAAGAAACCTCTTGCAGAGGCTACGCTGCGGCGCATCGCTATGGGCATAAAGCGGTACGTGATTGAGGCCAAGGAACCTTTCATCGTGAACCTGACCCACCACGGCAGCGATAGAGTTGAATCCCTAGTGGAGCCGTTTAGAACGATCACGGGAGCCAACCGTGGCGAGAAGGCGCTTGTAGTCCCCACTCTTATACAAGTCGGATACGGCGAGCGGGAAGGCCAGGCTCCTAGAGTTCCTGGCTTGGAACAGCCCTTAGGAACTGCCGTCGGGTCGCATAAGCACGCCCTAGTCGCGGCTTTTCTTGCCAAGCACTACGGCGGAGTCGTCGGCAGCAAGTTGAGCGATGCAATCGGTACGGTTACCTCGGTTGACCATCACAGTCTCGTGACATCCCACCTCGTCCACCTCAAGGGAACCTGCAAGGACGGGTATGCGGTCACCCAACCCATGCCCACCGTCCAGGCGGAGGGGAGGCATATAGGCGAGGTCCGCGCTTTCCTCATCAAGTACTTCGGAACCGACCAGGACCCTCGCCTGGACCAACCGCTGCACACTGTGACTTCAAAGGATCGCTTTGGCTTGGTCATGGTGCATGGAGAGCCTTATCAGATCGTGGACATCGGCATGAGGATGCTCACGCCGCGCGAACTGTTCAGGGCCCAGGGATTCCCGGACACGTACGAGATCGATCCGGAATTCAGAGGCAAGCCACTCACGAAAACCTCGCAGGTCCGCATGTGCGGCAACAGCGTCGCTCCGCCGGTTGCTGCCGCCATCATCAGCGCGCAATTCAGTGGCAAAGCGATGGTGAAAGCGGCCTAACCACCGGCTGTGAACCGCCGTCTTCTTTATTGCACACCTACTCATTCCCCAACCTACAGCATCGGGAAACATGCCCTTGCCTTCCTTACTTCGCCGCTCGAAGCCCAGCTTCGATCAGCTTGACCTTTTTTCTGGACTCACCATCGCTGCGCCGACAGTTGTGGAGCTTCAGCCCGAGCCCGCACCGACCGTTCAGCCGGAACAGACCTCCGCGCCGAACTCCCCGGATACTTCGGACGGACAAGCGACGATCCCCGAATGCGACCACTTCATCGTGGACCTGCCCGAGCCGGTCAGAACCTCGCGGGACTTCCGCATCACTGACGAACACCGGATTGGCGCCGGGGGTCTTGCCGAGAAGGCACGGGACAACCTGGCGGCCATCCGCGTGCTGAAAGCGATTGAGGCAGAAGAACGCGAGGCGTCCGACGACGAGAAGGTCACACTTGCGCGCTACGTCGGCTGGGGCGCGATGGCAAAGGTCTTCGACCGCTGGCAACCGGATCACTTGATCCGCACAGCCGACGCCGTGAAGGAGCTACTCACGCCGGAGGAATACACCTCCGCCAAAGCGTCGACCCCGAACGCGCACTATACCTCGCCCATGGTCATCAAGGCAGTTTGGGATGGACTTCGCCAGATCGGCGTTGGCTCGGGTGCGCAGATGCTTGAACCGGCAATGGGCGTCGGCCACTTCTTTGGACTGATGCCGGATGACATGCAAGGCGGTCAGAGAACCGGCGTCGAACTGGATTCGATCACCGCCCGGATAGCGAAGCGCCTCTACCCGGACGCTACGATTTTCGCCAAGGGCTTCGAGGAAACGCCGCTGCCAGATAACTACATGGATGCGGTGGTCGGCAACGTGCCGTTCGGTGACTATGCCGTGCACGATCCGGCGATGAAGCCCGGCATGACGCGGGCGATCCATGACTACTTCTTCGCCAAATCGCTCCAGAAACTACGTCCAGGCGGCGTGATGGCGCTAATCACCAGCCGCTACACGATGGACAAGGAGAATGAGACCGTCCGCAAGTATCTGGCCGATGAAGCGGACCTGCTCGGGGCAATCCGGCTTCCTAACACCGCCTTCAAGGAGAACGCGGGCACGGAAGTGACGACGGACATTCTGTTCCTGCAAAAGCGTGAGCCAGGCGCAGCGCGCGGCGGCCACCCATGGCGCGAGCTTGCACTGGTCGATGTCACCGATCACCAGATGACGCGAATCAACGAGTACTTCGCCACGCATCCCGAGATGATGCTGGGCGAACTGACGCTGGAAAGCACCATGTATCGGTCGGCCGAGCCGACTTTGGAAGGAGAACTCACCCCCGAGATCCTCACCGCTGCGATCGGCCAGCTTCCCGCCGGCGTCTATGTGCCGAGAGATCAGCAGCGCCCGCCGCCAGCGCCCGTACTTGAGTCCGATGCTTTTGTCGGCGTGAAGGACGGCGCATACATGGAGCGTGACGGCGCGCTCTATATTCGCAACGGCAACTCCCTTGAGCCAGCATCCCTGTCAGCCACAGCCGCCACGCGCATTCGCGGCCAGATGGCAGTGAGGGACGCACTCCGCGATGTGTTCACGACGCAGCTTGAAGATCACGCGGATGCGGAGATCACTCGCGCACGCCTGGAACTGAACCGACGATACGACAACTACACCCAGAGGTTCGGGCCGCTTTCCTCGCGTGACAATGTTCGCGCGTTCTCCGGTGATCCCGACCAACCCCTGTTGCTCTCATTGGAGAACTACAACTCGGACGCTAAGACCGCCTCCAAGACAGCCATATTCGAGAGGCGCACGCTTCAGCGGCATAAGACGGTCGAGCACGTTGAAACAGCGGCCGAGGCTTTGGCGATTTCTCTGAATGAAACCGGCGCCATCGATTGGCCAACGATGCAGCGGCTTACGGGACGTTCCCCGAAGCGCATGCAACGCGAACTCGAAGCGATGATCTACCGCAACCCTGAAGGTGAGTGGGAGACCGCCGACAGCTACCTGAGCGGCGACGTCCGGGCCAGGCTGAAAACGGCACAAGCCGCTTCCGCCCTTGATCCGGCTTACACACGCAATGTCACTGCGTTGCAAGCCGTCCAGCCGGAAGACCTTCTTCCTGGAGACATCAGCGCCCGGCTCGGCTCGTCATGGATACCGACCAGTGACGTCAAGCGCTTTCTGGTCGAGACGCTCGAGATACCCGTCACATCCGTATCTGTAACTCATTCCAGCGCGATCGCCAGCTGGTCAGTTGACGCTGATTGGACAGCCAAAAGCCGCGTCAGCAACACGACAACCCACGGCACAGCCAGAGCAACCGCGTTCGACCTCGTGGACGACGCCTTGAATGGCCGCACACCCACGATCTATGACCGCATGCCGGACGACACTCGCGTCGTCAACCAGGAGGAAACTCTTGCCGCTTGCGAGGCCCAGCAAAAGCTGAAGGACAGGTTCAGCGAATGGATCTGGCAGGACGAAGACCGCGCCCAGCGGCTTTCGCGGAATTACAACGACACGTTCAACAACATTCGGCTTCGCACCTACGACGGCTCGCACCAGACGTTTCCTGGGCTCAATCGCTCGACTCTGCGGAACGAAGACCTGGACAAGCACCAGAAGGATGGCGTCTGGCGGATCATCCAGAATGACAACACCCTCCTGGGGCACGTGGTCGGCGCAGGAAAGACGGCCGTCATGACGACCGCCTGTATGGAACTGAAGCGGCTCGGACTTGCGGAAAAGCCGATGATCGTGGTTCCCAACCACCTGGTTGACCAATGGGGAACCGCCTTCCTGCAGTTGTATCCACAGGCCAACATCTTTGTCGCAGGCAAAGATTTCTTCACGGCCGGCAATCGACAGAAGGCCATGGCGCGGATCGCGACCGGCAACTATGACGCGGTGATCGTCGCGCACAGTTCGTTTGAGAAGATACCCGTTTCTGATGCGACTTTCGAGGAATTTGTCGGCAGCCAGATCGACCGGCTTGAGGAAGCGACCTACGAAGCGAAAGCGCAGAGAGGTGACAACCGGCGAATAGTGAAGGAACTGGAAAAGGCTAAGAAGCGGCTTGCGGCCAAGTTGAAAGACAGGTCCGACCGCGAAAACAAAGACGATGCTGTGACCTTCGAGCAGATGGGCGTGGATCGTTTATTCGTGGACGAGGCCGACTGCTTTCCTTATGATGCTCAGGTTCTTACAGACCAAGGCTTGCTTCCTATCGGCTATATAGCCGACCGACAACTTGCAGTCCGAGTGTTGTCTTACAACACGGACACGCGAAGCCACGAGTGGAAGCAGGTTACGGACTGGATCGCGCAACGAACCACCGAACCGTTAGTTCGTGTCACCCACGAGCAAGGTTCATTCACGTGCACGGGTAATCATGAAGTTTGGACAGAAGAAGGGTACACCGCTGCGGCCTCCTTGTCGCCGGGTGAAAATCTGCAAGTTTTGCCACGATACATTCGAGGCGATCGGCAACAGCAAGGCCGCATTGGAAAGACAATTCTGCAACCGTTCTTGCTCGGGGCAGTGGACGCGCTTGAATACGCAGGTGACGAAGGATTGTCTTGTTTGCGGAACACCGTTCACTTTTCGCAGCAGCGGCGTGAAGAACAACGAGAAGCGGAAGATGTGCAGCAACCAGTGTGCCGCAGTGTTTCGCAATCAGTTACCCGGCATGAGAGAGAACGTTCGTCAGAGGCTTGCTCCGTATCGTGGTCAGACGAAGGGAACGAAATCGCCAGAGTCGTCGATTCGCATGCGGACCAGGAATCCTATGTGGAATCTGGAATATGCTGCCAAGCACAAGGAGGCTATGAAAGGACACTGTCCGCCGATACGTGGCGGCAATGGCAGAGCGCCACCGATTGCTCAGCAAACCCTTGCGGACCTTTTGGGCTTGTCGATGGAGTATGCGGTAGTCACGAGAGCGGCGAAGCCATACTTCCAGAAGATCCCGAATTGCTACAAGGTAGACATTGTCCATCTTCCAACGAAGACGGCCATAGAGTGCGATGGACACGGACACAGAGCAGCGTTGGCCAAGACTCGGGACGCCAAGAAGACTGCCGTTTTGCGGTCTCTCGGGTGGTCAGTGTTGAGGTTCAGGAACGAGGACATTCTGGCAAACCCGGAACTGATTGCGAACAGGGTCAGGCTGTTTATTGTCTTGAGGTCGAGAGCAATCACAACTTCTATGCCGATGGCGTCCTAGTCTCCAACTGCTTCAAGAACCTGTCGTTTGTTTCCAAGATGACGCGCATTGCTGGCTTGCCTAACAGCGAGAGCAACCGTGCGCTCGATATGTATCTCAAGACGCAGTACCTGGTTGAGCGCAAGGATGGGGTGGTGTTTGCCACGGGCACGCCGATCTCTAACACCATGGCCGAGATGTACACGATGCAGCGGTACCTCGCTCCCAAGGCGTTACGCGCTGCCGGCGTGGAGCATTTCGACGCGTGGGCTGCGAACTTCGGAGAGGCGGTCACGTCGCTTGAACTTGCGCCGGACGGTTCCGGCTACCGGATGCACACGCGATTCGCTAAGTTTGTGAACCTGCCGGAACTGCTCTCGATGTTCCGCACGTTTGCCGACGTGCAGACTGCCGACATGCTGAACCTGCCGCGACCAGCGCTTGAGACTGGCAAGCCGCAGATTACCGCTGCACCAACCTCGCCAGAGTTGAAGGCCTACGTCGCCACTCTGGTAGAGCGAGCCAAGAACCTGAAGGCCGTCGATCCTTCAGTAGACAACATGCTGAAGATCACCGGCGACGGCAGGAAGGCCGCGCTTGATATGCGGATTATCGATCCGGGCTATGAGCCCGACGACCAGAGCAAGGTCGCCCGCGCCACCGACCGGATTTACGCGACATGGGCCAGCAGCCACGACAGGCGTTTGACGCAGCTGGTGTTCTGTGACCTTTCCACGCCTAACCCTGACCGCTTCAACGTCTACGATGAGGTCCGCGGCAGGCTGATCGAGCGCGGCGTGCCTGAAAGGGAGATTGCGTTCATTCACGACGCGGATACCGACACCAAGAAGAAAGCCCTGTTCGATTCAGTGAATGCCGGTCGCGTTCGCATCCTTATGGGCTCCACCGAAAAGATGGGAGCCGGAACCAACGTCCAGAAACGCCTCAAGGCCCTGCATCACCTGGACGCGCCGTGGCGGCCGCGTGACATTGAGCAGCGCGAAGGTCGCATACTGCGCCAGGGGAACGACAACGAGGAAGTGGAAATCCACCGCTACGTCACGGAAGGCTCGTTCGACGCCTACATGTGGCAATGCCTTGAGACGAAGGCACGCTTCATCAATCAGGTAATGAACGGCAGCGTTACGGTACGCCAAGCCGAAGACATCGAAGGCGGAGCGCTGACCTATGCCGAGATCAAGGCTATCGCCTCCGGCAACCCCGCCGTCATGGAGAAGGTGCGCGTGGACACTGAGGTCCGCAAACTTGACCAGCTGCGCGCCTCGCACATCAACCAGCAGCACAAAATACGCTGGCAGGTGCGGAGCCTTCCCGAGGAGATCGAGCGCAGCCGGAAATACCACGCGGCCTATGTCGAGGACATCGCCGCCAGAGACGCGCACGGCGACGAGGAGTTCTCGATGACCATCGGCAACAGGACGATCTCCGGCAAGGATGCGCGCACGAACGCCGGCGAGGCGTTGAACCAGGTGGCCTACTCGTGGCGCGACGACAAGTCGTTACAGGTGCGCGGCCAGTACAAGGGGTTCCAGATTCTCACGATGGCGAGCGAGATGCGCGATGCCGCTCCCATTCTGTACGTGCGGGGCAAAGAGACCTACAGGGCCAATCTGAATCTCGACAGCCCGCTCGGGACGGTTTCGAGCATCGAACACGTCCTGCGCTCCCTGGACAGACGTGCCGATGATGAACTGATCGACATCAAGCGTCGAGAAAAGGCGCTGGCGGACTATCAGGCGCAGATGAACCGCACGTTCGATCACGACGACAGGCTGAAGGAACTTCTCGTGAAGCAGGCCGAGTTGAACAAGCTGCTAGACCTGGACAAGAGCGATGCACAGACCGTCGGGGAGACGCCAGATGAGCCGAAGGGGGTAGCTAAATCCGCACCCGACCCTTTCGTCCATGAGGACCCCGCCCCCAGACAGGCCAGCGAACGTCCAGCGCCGGTACCGGCTGATGGTGGCAAAGCTCCGCAGCCGTCAGCGCTTCAAAGCTTGTCTGAACTCCTGAGCCATCCGGTGCGTGTGTCCGGTTACGACCCCAATCCCTGAACAGGAATGCCAGGCGCGCGCCGGCGTCAAATCAACCTGCATGCAGGGACCGCCAGAGCGCGGCCGATTTGACCCCGTTCGCTTGGCGCCTGCCGGGTGCTCTCCATGCCCTGTATGGCGGGTTCCGCCCTAGCAGGGCAAACCGGACGTTTGTGCCTTACCATTCCTCTATGCCAGCCACCCTTAAAGACATGGCGACTTGGACGGGCCGCACTGGCCACGATGGTCTTCGGTCCTTCACGGATGACGAGGGCCACTACTGGCTTGAGCAGAACGCCGCGAAGAAGACGAAGTGGGCGAAGCTGGCGCGGGACGGGCACGATGTTGCCTGGGAGTTCGGCGGACGCGGGGGCAAGTACACCGGGCGCATGCTGATCGACGGCGAGATTTACACGCCTTCGGAGGCGACTAAGAAGTTCCTTACCACTGCGCCTAAGTAGCGATCTGGCTTGACCCGTCGGCCGCTACACGTCACATATGAGACATGACTTCGAGAAACCAACGCTATCGTGAGCGACGCATCGCGGAGGGCGCGAAACCGATCTGGTTGTTGCTGTCCCGCGATGCCGCGCAAGAACTCGACAGCCGTTGCGTCGATGCCGGTCTGTCGCGGCCTCAACTCATAGAAGCATGGCTCCTTTCAGAGAGACCGCCCAGCCCGAAATAAGGGCTTGACCTGCTGCAATCCGTCGCCTAGGTTACGCGGACCAACGACGGAGACAGGCATGGATTCACTACTCGCCTTCACTAAGGGCGCAGCCAATCGCGGCAAGGAAATGATGGTGTTCGATTGGCACAAAGCCGCTGAACTCATCAGAGACACTGGCGCTAAATCAGCCTCCGCCGGGCTAAGAGGCGACTGGGATTACACGGGCGGCGCGATCCTTGAGAACGGGAAGCCCGTCGCCAGTCAGGATACTTACACCTACTTGGCATCGACCTGGGCAACGCCGGAACTCGAACTCGACGATGGTGCCCGGATGCCTTGCTACAGAATGCAGTCTGAATGCCCTGACTGGGGTGCGGCTACGTACTGGCCCGATACGGCATTGGCGATTGTCAAAGCTACTTTCTCAGGCTGAACCCAACTCTCTCCGCAACAAGGAACTACCCCCATGTCCATCGAAACCATTCCCCTGAACAAGCTGTCGGTCTGGAAAGGCAACGTCCGCAAGACCGGAGCCGAGATCGGCCTGGACGAACTCAAGGCGTCGATCCTCGTCCATGGACTGCTGAACCCGCTGACGGTGCAGAAGACCGACAAGGGCGACCGCCGGGTCATCGCAGGTCAGCGTCGCCTGCTCGCGCTGCGGGCACTTCACAAAGAAGGTTCGATCCCGGCAGATCACCCGGTTCAATGCACCATCGTGTCCAGCGACAGCAATGCGACCGAGATCAGCTTGGCCGAGAACGTGGTTCGGACGCAAATGCACCCGGCAGACCAGTTCGAGGCATGGCGCGATCTGATCGACAAGGGCGCGAGCGTCGCGGATGTTGCCGCTCGCTTCGGAGTTTCGGAAGCAATCGTGACCAAGCGCCTGAAGCTGGGGCGTGTGTCTCCGAAGCTGCTGGACCTATACCGCAAGGGCGAGATGACGCTGGAGCAGGTGCAGGCACTCACGCTGACTGACGACCACGCGGTTCAAGAGGCAGCATGGGACGGCGCCGAAAGCCGCTGGCAACGGACTGCTGATGCGCTGCGATCCGTGCTCACGACCGGCGAAGTCACCGCCACTGATAAGCGCGTGAAATTCATTGGCGGGCTAGATACCTACGAAGCTGCCGGCGGCAAGGTCCGCCGCGATCTGTTCGACGACCGCAACGCTGGATACCTCAGCGACATGACGCTGCTGAATCGGCTGGTAGTTCGCAAGCTGGAGGAAACGGCTGACGAGGTCCGCTCTGAAGGTTGGAAGTGGATTGAGACGTTGGCCGAGTTCGATTGGGACGCGGTGAAGGGTTTCGGTCGGGTCCACGAGGGTCACGTCGCGCTCACCCCCGAGCAGGAAGCGCACCTGTCCGAATTGGGTGAGAAGTATGACGAACTGGCGGCGGCGTCGGAGGAAGAAGACCTTGACGACGAGCAGATCGCCAAGGTGGAGCAGATCGAGGTGGAGATGCAAGCTCTGCAATCGACGCAGAAGATCTACAAGTCCGAGGACATCGCCCGCGCCGGGTGCTTCGTGTCCATCGGCTATCAGGGTGAGGCAGAGATTCGGCGCGGCTATGTCAAGCCCGAGGACATGGCGCAGGCTGAAGCGAAGGGCACCGCCAGCGGAGCAACGCCAGCCGAGGAAACCGAAAGCGATGGCCTCTCCGCCGCTCTCATCGAAGACCTGACCGCGCAGCGGACGGCGGCACTTCGGGTCGAACTGGCAAAGAGCCCGCTAGTCGCGCTCGCCGCCACCGTTCACGCTCTCGGGCTTTCTCATTTCTATATGGGGTCCTATCGCGTGGCCTCATGCGTGAAGGTCTCCACCAGCGTCACGCCGCTGAACAGCCTCATCAAGAACCCCGAGCAGAGTAAGGCCTTTCAGGCGTTCAACGCTGAAAGCCCATGGTCGGCGAAGGTGCCCGAGGAAGCTGAAGACTTTTGGCAATGGTGTGTGGAGCAGCCGATGGCAATGCTGCTCGAACTGCTGGCCTACCTTGTGGGCCGAAGCGTCGACGTTGTGACGACCAAGGTCAGCAGGCCCGGCGTCCACGCCGATCAACTCGCATCCGCCCTCGACCTGGACATGACGAAGTGGTTCCAGCCCACTGCGGAGAACTACTTCTCGCGGGTCAGCAAGCCGATCATCATCAAGGCGCTGGTCGAGATAGACGGCGGTACGCCCGTGGCACCTGTCACCGAGAAGCTGAAGAAGGGCGCGCTTGCCGAGTTCGCAGAGAAGGCCGTTGGCCACAGCGGGTGGCTTCCTGAAATCCTGCGAAGCGAACCGGCAATAGAAACAGCGGAAGAGGATGCGCTCGACACTGCCGCCTGATCCAGTCGCCCGGTCGGTATAGGCTGACCGGGCAATCGCTCTACAACCGAAAGACCGCACCATGTCCTCAATCAACGACATCCGCGAACGTGGTATCGCAAATCGGCACGACGCATGTTTTCTCGAGCTGGCCGCCCGCCTGGAAAAGCTGGAAGCCACGAGCAAGCAGCCACCTGCAGCCGAGAGCCCCCCGCAGCCGTTCAGGGTCACCGGGCCTGGGAAGTATCAAACAGCCGATGACAGCTTGGTGAACTTGAAATATCGCAGATCGGCCTCCGGGGGCTGCCCATGGGTCGGCGAGCATCACGACCCGCTGATAGGTATCGTCGAAAGAACTTGGAGCGATACGGGCGAGCATGGCGACCCTGATTTGCAGCTCGTGGCCCGCATCGACGACGTAGCCGGAGCGAAGGCGCAGGGCTGGATGAACGTCTACCGCAACCATCCGATCGGAGGTGCCAAGAGCGGTTTGCAGGGCGGCGTGATCTACCTGACCCGCGAGGAAGCCGACGCCGCGCCTGGCGCGAAGAACCGAGTGGACTGCATCGAGGTGAGGGTGGCGGCGCAGCCGTCTGTCATATGGAGGACCTTGCACAATCCATGGAGTGATCGGGATGTCGATGGGATGCCGTTCTGATGCGCCGGTACCTGCCCTGGCTGTTTCTCGCGGCCGCCGTGTTCAGCCTGATCGGGACCCTGACATACCGCCATGTTAACTGGTGGTTCGCTGCGTCGAAGGCCAGCCACGTTCTGATCGCGCTCACCTACCTGATTCCGCATCATCGGCACTGGTAAAGGCGCTTCGGCTCAGGAGGTGCGAGCAGCGCGGCACCTAATCGTCGTTCTCGCTTCCTGCGTTTTCTCTATAGACAAGTGGGTCGACCATCGCGGCCCGCGCTTGCCATATTTCGCGCTCGAATGTCTCCGATGGCTCGGTACTTTGGTACCAGCCCGTTGTGTGTATTTTCTGCAGGAGCTTGACATACTCGGCAGGATCGAAGTTCTCGTTGCTAACGAACAAGTCGAACCGCTCTCTGAGGCCTTGGAATGATTTCTTGTTCACTACGACAAACAGATCGGGCCTGGCGAGGATAAGCAGGCGTGTAGCCAAGGCTGGACCGACGGTGTGCACGGCGAGAAGTCGCCGGACTAGACCGGCCACGAGCGGACCTTGAAAGCCTTGTAGCGTCGCCGCCGATTGCAGCGCAGCACCTAACTCCCTACGCCTGCTTCGCCCTTCCGGTCCCTGGAACTGCGCTTGCTTCACTGGGTTCAAACGGCCAAACGCGTAGTAAGGTGATTTTCCATACAGAATGGCCAGTTCGTCTTCAGTCAGGTCTTGTGACCAATCGCGGGACACAAAACCTTGGCGGACGCGCAAAACGCGAAGGTGATCTTCAAGTCCGTCGGGGTTTCGCTTGAGCTCGGAGACGTAGGTATTCCAGTCCTCTCTCAACGCGTCCATCTCGATTTTGCTTTCTGCGGACTCCGCCACATCGGCGTCGAGTACATCCGCTGCTCCAGCTTCTTTGACGGCCGCAAGAACAGCCCTGCGCTTCGCCTCATAATCCGCTATATCGAACTGGCTAAAAGGAACTGCGCTTGGTGCATTCCAGAAGCGCTCGAACTCCTGATCCGCTCGCCTGAGCTTGTCGTCAAACGAGAGCATCGACTCGGTGTTCGCTGTTGCGCCTGCATTCGTAAGGTTCATGCTGCCAATCAGCACGCGACGCCAGTGAGCATGCCGAAAAAGGTACAGCTTCGGATGAAATAGCGGTGGTTCCGCTTTGCCGTAGATCTTCAGTGTGACGTTTGGGTGCGTGCCGAGCCGCTTGAGCGCAACCGGATCGGTGTTGTACCCCCCGATCCCAACTACGATCCGCACCGCCGCTTTCACGCCTTCACTCAGAAGCAGCTTCACAGCAGGCGCGTCCGAAACCCACGCAGTAGCTATGTCTACGCTGGTGGAACTGACGATCAAATCTCTAAGGTGATCTCTTAGCTCTGCACCGTTATAGAACGCGGACTCGCCCGTAAATGCTTTCACGTGCACAAGTCTAGATGACGAGGCGACGTTTGGCCGGTGATCAGCCGTCTATCGGCTGCACGCATTCGGAGTCTTGCCCGAGACGTGCAGCCATAGTGGAACGGCTTACGCCGTCAGCTCATCGCCGTCAGCCTGAACCGGCCTGGCGCCCAGCGCCTCCTTGAGCGCGATGCTCGCGCCGCGGCTGTTCACGATGTGCAGTTCGTCGGGAACGTGAGTCAGGTTGTCCTTGCCCGTGTATGCCCGGCCGTAGTGCAGTTCAGCCCCGCTGATTTCGAGCTTCGTCCCCTTGTGGACGTTCTCCTCGATGAAACGCGCAGCCGGCCCGAAGCCTACGACCTGGTACCAGCGAGTTTCGTCTTTCACCGTGCCGGGCTCATCGTTCGTCCGCTCATTGTGAGCGATACTGACACGCGCCACCTTGCTGCCTTTTTCCCCCTCGAACACCCTCGGCTCTGCGCCTGCGCGACAGTCAGAAATGGATACCTTGACGCTCATTCTTCTCTCCTTCGGTGATGAACAGGCGTCTGCTGTACCAGCGGCTGTTCGATCCGTCCAGTAGCGTCCGTCTCCCTCGCTTCAGTTGCCGGTACGTCCTGATCCGTTCCTTCGCCGTTCCGTGGCGGAGGCGGTCTTTTGTTTCTGGCTGGTCTAAATCCTCGGTCTGCTAATGCGGTCAATGACGCATCTTGGCTCCCCCTGAAGGTCGCCCCCAAGATGCTATGACCGCGCAGCCCTGAGGATCGCCCTGATCGCCAGAAAGACCGCACTTCCGCAGGTCTCAAATCGAAAGAAACAGAACATGGCGAACATCGGAAAACTCACGCTTCAGAGCGACGGCACCTACAAGGGCGAGATCAACACGCTCAAACACCAGTTCCCGCTGATCATGACCGCATGTGAAAGCCTGACCGATCGGCATCCCGTCTACCGGGTCTACTCGGGCAAGACCGAACTTGGTGCGGCCTGGGAGAACACGGCCGAAGAGACGGGCGTCCTCTACTACACCCTTCGCCTGAACGATCCCAGCTTCGACCGGCCGATTTACACGAAGCTGTTCCAGGACAAGGCCGACGGCGGGGTGCTGCACATCGTCTTCGATTGAACCAACTACACGGGGCCTCGCCAGAACGGCGGGGCTCACCTTCCTACCTCTTATCGCTTATCCCCAGCACGGATCGACACTCGGCGATCGCATCTTCCAGCAGCTCATACTCCCAAGCGGTGACATCTGCTGCAGCGCATCCCGGATGTTCGGATATCCACAACGAGCGTTCGAGCCTGGAACTCAACTCATCGTGGATGGACTCAGGTCCGCAGCCCCACGAGACAGAGGTTGCCGAGATGGAGGCTGCTTCCTTTAGGCTGCACCCTTCACGCCGGCACATCTGAACCCCGTCAAAAAACTGTCTGGGTGATGAACAGCAGGCACTAACGATGTCGGACCAACGCATGCTGGCATTATGGCTCCGATGGCTGACGGTTGACAAAGGCTTTTGGTCCAGACACGACAGCCTCATGGGCAAATCGAGAAGTGGTTACAAACGGTCGTACCCCAACCAGGCCCCTTTGGGTGTCTGGATCGAGATCAAGACCGAGGAGACGTACCAGAAGCTAAAGTCATGCGCGGCGGCGAACGGCTGCACAATCGGCCAGTGGGCGGAACGCTCGCTGCGCTATGCGCTGTCCGGAGAGCCCTACATTCCACCTTATCGGCACACCGGTGCAGCTACCATGACAAAGCGGGAGCGAGGTTTTCGCTTGAGCGACCTAATCTATGCCTCGGTCGAGAGCAAAGCCGGCGAGGACAATGCGCGTTCCTGGATCGGAAAGACCCTGCTGGGACTCGCGGCGGTGGAACTGGAGCGGGCCCGTGGTGAGCAGGTGGAGCAGGCTTGGGCTCTGCGGTATCGGATTTGACTGTTCAGTCTCGGTCCGTCATTGTGCAGACGACAGCTTCCTCAGTCCGACCTCGTACTCCTGCTCTCTCCAGGTGAACTTCACGGTGACGCCATCGTACTCGCTACCGTGTTCGGCATGGAACTGCTCGATCGGCTTAAGCGCAGAATCAAGCCACGCGGTTGCCGCTTCAGAAAGGGTTTTAAACTCAGCCATCCATTGATGATACTTGGGGCGTGTCCCTGCGGGTCGGGCTCTATTCGCCCTGCTCACCAAGCCGCTGCGCTGTCTTGGCCCTGCGGGTGACGATCCCTCACGCGGAGTGCAGATCAGATCGTGAGGACCCAGTCAGCGGCTTTGACCAGCGAAACCCAGACGAGGAAGCGAGCGCAGTGGCCGACCTGCCAAAAGAAATCGCGAATGCCTGACATGGGGGTCCTCTGCCGCAAATTGTACCGCAGACTCCTATGTACCGACGAGCCAATGCCGGCGTCAGCTAAGCTGTTTCCTTATGGCTACTCGGAAACGGAAGGTCGGCTCTTACGCAATAGAATTAGTGAAGAAGGCCCGTGAGGCCATGCTCACCGCAGTCCAGATCCACAACAACCCTCAGATCGACTTCAAGTCCGAACTGTTCATCGTCACCACCGTGATTGCGTGGACCTACTTGATGCACGCTCACTACCGGAAGACTGGAGTGGAGTACCGACAGGTCGATCCGACTGCGAAAGGAACGAGGGCGCGCTACCTGAAGACCAAGTACGGAGCCACCCGGCATTGGTCCTTGGAGCAATGTCTGGACTGCCCCTCTTGTCCCGCGGATAAGTCGGTGGTTCGGAACCTGATGTTCTTGATCGGCATACGCCACGAGATAGAGCACCAGATGACGAGCAGGATCGACGACCAGCTCAGCGCCAAGTTTATGGCCGCCGCGCTCAACTTCAATACAGCAATCAAGACGCTGTTCGATCCGAAGTACTCACTGGAGAAGGAACAGGCATTCAGCATCCAGTTCTCGTCGATCGATGAGGCTACCGCCCGCACGCTCCTGGACGATGTCGATCTGCCGCAGCACATCAAGTCCTTCGTCGTTCAGTTCGAGAATGGAATGACGCAGGAGGATTTCGACGATCCGCGCTTCTCGTACCGCATAGCGATGGTCAAAAAGGTCAGCAACAATAAGAACACTGCCGATCGAGTGATCCAGCTCGTTCCGTCCGGCAGCGATGCGGCCAACGCCATGAATGAGGTCATTCTGAAGGAGACCGAGCGAAGCAAGTTCCGGCCGAGCACCATCGTGAAGCAGCTGAAAGCAGAGGGCTTCTCCAAGTTCGGGATCACGCAGCACACGGATCTTTGGAAGGAAAAGGACGCGAAGAACCCCAAGCATCAATACGGCGTCGAGGTAGAGGGGCAATGGCTCTGGTACGAATCCTGGTTGTCAGTGGTCCGCAAGCACTGCGAAGAACACCAGGATCGCTACAAGCCAGCGGCCTCGATCTTCGATGGCCAACTCGCGGACGCCGAAAGCGCGTAGGCGGGTCCGGAGACTCTCAGAGGCGATGGGTAGGACCACCTAACCGTGGTTCGGATTGGCGAAGATGTCGGCTAAAGTGCGCTCCGCGTGGAATAGCTCTCCCTCAATAACCGCATCGATCTCGACCTTGTCGGCCATCGTTCCTTCGTAATCTCCCGCAAGATATGTGCCAGTCATCTTCAACTGATCGACTCCGATGTCCAAACCGAAGATCGAAGCCTTGTCGCCCTTGAAGATCGTCCGCACTCCGCCGCCTTCTCCTTCAGACCGACGAAAGATTCGGCGATCCGTCGGTTCCTCCCGGATCACTTCGCCCATGTAAACGGTTGAGCTATGAGTGAGGCATGCTCTCGGGACCGTCAGCGTGCATTCAAAGCTGCTGATCCGGCGAGTAGGCGAGATGTTCTCGATCATCGCGATCACCTTCACTGTGTTGACATCACCGCTGCGCTCGCCCGGCCGGGTGCGTATCCATAGGCGAGCCAAATCTGACTTTGCTGGCGCCGGTGCGGGAACGGGAGTCGTAGCCAACTGTGCCATTGTGGACGCCAAGTGGCGACTGATTTGCTGCCGGAGATCGGCTTCGTCTGCAAACTCGGCGTAAATTCCCCTGCCCGCGACGTGATTCTTGTAGTCGCGCAACAGCCGCAGCTGCTCCTGGTCGTGATTATGGGGAACGGGACCGGTCGAAAAGTACAGCATCACCGGCTTGCCGGCTGCAATGAAGCGATCGATCTCCTCAATCGTTCCAGAAGAAGCAACGCCGGTTGGGGTTCCGATCCTCGCCTTGAAGATGCCGATCAGAATATCGGCTCCGTCTACGAGTTGATGATTAAGGACGGCCTGACCCCTGTCGGCCATGGATGGCACCGCGTCGAGTTCCCACCGGACAGGTCTCACCTGTAAGCCTGTCCTGGCGTGTGCAGAACTCCAATCGTGCGCGCACGAGGAAACAATGTCCCGCTCTGCCACCACGTCAGACGGCGATGCTACCAACAGCTCATAGGTAATGGTCGGTCTCGGCATGATGAACCAGTCTAAACCGCGGAACGTCGGCAGTTGACCAGCCTTGCATACCGTGGGAGAAAGGGCGGTCGGCGGGTGTTATCAGCACCAACGCCGACCTCACCGCAGACACAGGATCAAGCAATGTCTACAGCTCCCGCAGAACAGGTACGCTCGTACGCCGAGCGGAACAAGCCTCCCCGCTTCGCTATCGTCAACACCTGCGACGCACCCGATAGGCGCCACGTCGCTGAGTGGATCGGCGGGATCGGCTATTGCTACATGGCTAGGTCGGAAGATCCGCACCTGAAGCTGTTCGACGGTATGCTGCCGACGCGACCGACTTCCATCGAGGATTTCGGATTCGACCCTGTTCTCGATCGAGGCGATGTCCTTTTCGCTCGCGTGCGCGCTTCGGTTGCCACCTACGAGGACGGGGCTCCCCGCCAGTGGCAGGACCGCCGCTCCGGCGAGCAGTTCACTTTGCCGCTGGTTACAGGGATCAAAAAGCCGGCGCCGCGACAGGTGTCCAGAAGGATGCCGACCTATGGCTGACCCGGACACTAGCAAGACCACGCATCGAGTTCGTAAGGCTTGGCAGGTCTCGCTCCGCAATTTCTGCGAAGCCTCGCCAAGAATCCATTACGCATCGACGCAGGGCAAGGCTCGGTACCAGGCATACCTTCAGGCGGTCGATGTTCTTTCCGATCTTCGTATCGTCGATCTGATCGTGCGGCGGGCTCCGTGGGCTGACGTGAAGCTTCCTACCCAGGATCCTCGTGCAGATAACCTGACCGAGGACGAAAAACACTGCCTGCTACACGCCTTCGGGGCGAATGGAGGCGACCCGACCAAGGCAGGCTATCGCGATTACTTCTATACGAGGCGCGACGATCCGCCGCTTGTCTCCCTGAATCGCCATGGGCTGATGTCTCCGATGGACGGGAACAAGTTCGGCGAGGGAATGACGTACTTCGTTCTGACGCAGGACGGAAAACAGGTCGCCCTGTCTCTTACGCCGGAGTACGGGACCAATGGCTGATGGACAGGAGCCACGCCCCAAGCGCCGGGGCAACTACTACATTCCAGAACGACTGAAGGCGATCGAGCCGGAACTTGCGGCGAAGTATGCTGCGGGGGAGAGCGCCGCTTCGCTTGCCCGTGAATACGGCATCTCGAAAGCTGGCGTCCAGGGCGCGGCCAGAAGGCAGGGTGTCGTGGTCAGAGGGAAGGCAGAAGCTGGTTTGCTGTATCGGAAGCCGGAGTGCAGCGTCAGTCCCGAGGAACGAGACGACGAAAGGCCCGTTGCTCACCGAGTCGCCGAGAAGTTGGGGTACGACTCACCCGCCGGACTTTCTTATGACCGCGAGTTCCAGACAGCGTGCGCCCGTGAGCGGCGGCGGTTGAGACCTCATGTCTACCGGCCGATCGACAGGAGGCGGAAGCTGGCGCTGGACCGTATACCAGCCTGGCAGAGCCGCGCCGAGATCGTCGCTTTCTACGACATGGCACACGACCTCGGGCTAGAGGTCGACCACATAATTCCGTTGCAGGGCGAATACGTGTCGGGGCTGAATGTTATCAGCAACTTGAGGCTGATCAGCCCTGCTCGGAACCAATCGAAGCAGAACAAGTGCAACTGGAGATCAGATCCCCTGATCGGCCATCCCCAAATACATTCCGCGAGGGTGCTGACGAGGGTGCTGGAACGCGACTAGAGGTGCCGAAGGGTGCTTTTGAGAGCGTATCGTAGCCAACGGCGCTCATGGTTTCAATTACTTACAGACTGTGACATTTCTGTCACGGCAGAGGTCGCGGGTTCGAGCCCCGTCGTCCCCGCCATACATCTCAAAGCACCGATGGGATGTTTGGAGACCTGGTGACAATGTAATCCGGCTACGACATGGGCCCAGTAAGCGCCTGTGATGTCATGGCTGGAGTAGAGACACGTTCGATTTGCGCCCACGGGCCTTTTGCGGCACGCTGATTTGTCTTTGTCACGAGAAGATCTGCGGCTGAAGCCCGTTGGAAAGCGCTTCAGGCAGGCGCGCTCCTCTCCCCGGCGGCAAGGTTCAGACGGTTCGAAAAATGTGGGTCAGCACCTACAATCTCGCGGAGAGTGGCAGCGTAAACTCTCGCCCTCTCTGTTCGGAGGAATGGTGCGGGTCTGCTTTTGCGACAGGGGCTGAGGAACGCCTGCCATGGGGCGCACGTTCTCGATCAGTCTCCTAATCTGGCTGGGCACTGTAGCTGGCCTGGGCACTGCTCAGCTTCTGCGAGCTAATCGGACCTGACTGACAACTGAATAGAAACCGAACTCCGTTCCGCAGCCGTCAGCCTCTCTAAGAACCTGTCTAAAAACTAGGATGGGAATCATGCAAGGCATATGCCTGTCATGCGTTGGATTTTAGCTTGGGATCATGTATCCGAGCGATTTGACGGACGCGCAGTGGGCCAAGTTGGAGCCTTTGTTGAAATCACCTCTGGGAGCACGTCATGCAGGCGGGCGTCCGCGCAAATATGAGTTGCGGCGGGTCGTGAACGCTCTGCTCTACGTGGTGAAAACAGGCTGCCAGTGGCGGCAGATGCCGTCCAATTTCCCTCCCTGGCGGACGGTGCATCAGCAGTTTCGAGCCTGGCGCGACGATGGGACCTGGGAACGCGCCGGCAAGGCGCTGCGGGAGCAGGGACGCAAGGCGGCAGGTCAAAATGCCACGCCCAGCGTGGCGATCATCGATTCGCAGACCGCCAAGACGGCGCTAAAAGGGGGCAGCGGGGTTACGACGCGGGCAAGAAAATCAAGGGCCGCAAGCGCCACATCGCGGTAGATACGCAGGGCAATCTGCTGGCCGTCGTCGTTCATTCGGCCGGCATCCAGGATCGAGTCGCGGCGCGTGCCGTACTGATGCGGCTCTTCTGCCGCTTCGATCGCATCACAAAGGTCTTCGCCGATGGCGGCTATACCGGGACCCTGATCGGTTGGGCCAAGGAAATGTTCGGCTACACCGTCGAGATCGTCAAAAACGCAGCCAGCAAAAGAGCTTCCAGGTTCTCCCCAAACGCTGGATCGTCGAACGCACCATCGCTGGCTCAACTGGTCAAGACGACTCTCCAAAGACTACGAACTCCGCCACACCTCAGCCGAAACCATGATCCACGTCGCCTTCGCACACCAACTCCTCAGACGATGCACTTAGTTTTTAGACAGGTTCTAAGGCCTCACGGTTTTGAAATCGTTGTGCGAAATACCAAAGATCACACGGAAGTACCACGTGCCGCGCTCATTTTAGACAAAATCTTCTAAAGTTCTTTGCGCTTTGGACGATAGAGACGGTATGGCAACACCAGGCACATTCCGCATTCCGCTCCCCAACCGCTCCGCTGTTCTGTTCGGGCTTCTCTGCTTCCTGCCGCTCTCCTCAGCTATCGCTTCGAGCCCGCCCGCCTCACCTCAGCTCCGGTCCATTCTTCTCGCCCGCGAAGTCCACGCGCTCACCCCCGCCGAAGCCGACCGCCATTACCCAGTACACCTCCGCGCCGTCGTCACCTACTACGATCGAACGCCGAATAGTCCACATAGCCTCATGTTCGTTCACGACAAATCGGGAGGCGTCTTCGTTCGCATGGACGATGATTTTCAATGGCCTGCACAAACGCCCCGGCCCGGCACCATCTTGGACATCCAGGGCACAACCAGCTCAGGAGAATTTGCACCCATCGTAGCGCATCCCAGATTCCAGATCGTTGGTCAATCTCGTACCACCCCGGTCCCGCAACGAGTTACCCTCATCGACCTGCAAACCGGCAGCAGAGATTGTGAATGGGTCGAAATCGAAGGTGTCGTGCAGACCGTCTTCAGCAAAGACAACAACGTCACCTTGCAGATGGCCACGGCCGACGGTCTCATCAACGCAATCACGGTGCGGCAAGCGGACGTCGACTACAATCGCTTTGTGAACGCAACCCTCCTTGTCCGGGGAAACGCGGCCGCCTTCTTCAACCAGGACCGTCAGATCACAGGCTCTCGGATCTTCTTCCCGGATCTGAACAGCCTCACCGTCGAAGAGGCTCCTCCCTCAGACCCCTTCGCCGTGCCATCCCGCTCCGTTGCGGACCTGTCTCACTTCGTGCCAGGCACCAGGCTGCCACACCGCATTCACATTCGAGGTGCCGTAACCCTGCAGTGGCCCGGCCGCACCCTCTGCGTTCAGGACGAAACCCAGGGCCTTTGCGCAGAATCCTCCCAGACTGACCACATTTCGGTCGGTGAAGTGGCCGATGTCATCGGCTTCTCTGCTCTCGGCGGCTACAGGCCGATGCTTCGAGACGCAATCTACAAGCCAACCGGCGGTACGACCCCCGTGGCTCCCAGGCCCGTTACCGCGGATCAGGCGCTCACCGGCAACTTCGACTCCGAGGTCGTTCAAATCGAGGGCCGCCTCATCGGCCGCGACCTGACCTCCAACGACGTCACCCTGGTGCTCTCCTCGGGCAAGACAATCTTTTCTGTTCTCCTCCCCGCTGGCACCGTAGCTCCGGAGGTCGCCTCAATCTCTCTTGGCTCAACGTTGCGAGTCACCGGCATCTGCTCGGTTCAAATCGACAGGCAGGGAACCTTCAGGGGAGAAGGCGGCGCAAAAATCCAGTCCTTCAAGCTCCTTCTTCGGTCGGCCAACGATATGCAAATCCTTGAGACACCCTCGTTTTGGACGGCCGCCCGCATTCTTCTCTTGCTCCTCATCGTTCTCGCCGTCACCGCCGCTGTCTTAGGTTGGGTCGTCATTCTCAGACGGCGCGTCGAGCAGCAAACAAGAGTGATCCGCGAAAGCGAAGAACGTTTCCGGCATCTCGCGCAGCACGACAGCCTCACCGGTCTTCCGACGCGGACTCTGCTACACGATCGCCTGCGCTCAGCGCTCGATCGGGCCAATCGCTTCCACACGAAAGTCGCTCTGCTCATGCTGGACCTGGACAACTTCAAGGGCGTAAACGACGTCTACGGTCACGCCGCCGGAGATCTGACGCTCTGCGCCACCGCCGAACGCGTCTCACGAACAGTCAGAAAAATCGATACCGTCGCACGCATGGGAGGGGATGAGTTTGTCGTTCTTCTCTGCGACCTCAAGGAAGATAGGGAAGCCGAGGAGATCGCAGCGAAGATCGTCACCGCCATGTCTCTGCCGATCCTGATCGGCCAGCGTGAACTGGAAATCTCTGTCAGTGTCGGCGTCTGCAACGTGCCGCACGGCTCCGTCGACCCCGACCAGATCCTGAAAGGGGCAGATAGAGCCATGTATCACGCCAAAGCACAAGGCCGGAACTGCTTCCGCGCCTTCACCGCCGACTTGGCATCGACTCCTCTCGATCCGCCAGTCGGCAGAGGTTCAGCGCGCCCAACAACCTCCCTGGTCGCCTTCGCAGACCATCTCAGGCAGAGTCAAACGTCGCTTCTGCTCACAAAGTCTCACGAAAGCAGTTCTCACCCGGTCTCCTCCCGCCGTTGAAAGCAGGTCTGCTTACCGACCGTCTCCCCGATGACTGAACAACCGGAGCTTCCGTATCCGGTACCCCACGCCCAGCGTAACCAGGTTCGGCTGCAAACCTCGCGGCGGAAAGTTCGACCACCTCTGATACTCATACTCGGCCCGCACATCCAGGGCCCGTGTCACGTTGTACTCCACACCGCCGCCGCCGGCATACAAACCATACGTGCCGTTCTGGTAGCTATTGTTGAAGCTGAAGGTTCCGGCACCTACATCAAACTTGATAAACGGCGTGATCGACTGCTCGCCGGCATACCGAGTCTTTCGCCGAAACGTCCATAGCAAACGCCCACCAACCTCATACGTCCGCTCAGACACACTGTTGTTGCCGGTGCCGGGAAGCTGCCGAAACTGGAACTCGCCCCCAAAATGCTCGAGAAAGACGTAGTCGCCAAACAGGGCGTAGCCCACCTTGTTGTGCGGAGCATAATCCGGATCGGAAAGCACCAATCCGGCGCCCACCGTCAGATCCCCTTTGCGCTCGGCCGCCGGGACCGCCTGAGCATGGAGTAGGGAAGACACTGAGAAAAGTAGGAAAATCGCGCAAAAAGACTTAATCATAAGCCCAGATTGCCACGAAATCCGATCCGCCCGCCTCAAAAAAATACAGAATGGAAAACCGGACGGAACTCTAAACTAAGTACAGAAGTTCAGGAACTGCAGTACCCAAGTAATCGGAAGCCAGGTACCGCACTTCCATCCGAGGTCCGCAAGCCGCACCTCCATCCGAGGTCCGAAAGCCGCACCTCCATCCGAGGTCCGAAAGCCGCACCTCCATCCGAGGTCCGCAACCCGCACCTCCATCCCAATTCCACACACACCATCTACACCTCACGCCGCCAAAACAGCCGCGCCTACAAGGCCTCAAGTAAACGTGGATACCGTCCCGCATGACTCGTCTCATAAAGAGCTAACAGACGATTCCGCATCAGGTGATATGCCCCAGCCGCTTCATGGACATAAAACGCTCCCCGCGATCGGCCATAACCAAACGTCAGACTCAGCGTGATCCCCCGCGCCGCGCGCTTCAAAGCCAGACCGTCGCGCCGCATCCGCTCGGCCACAATCACACTCTCGTCAAAATTCCATCCGCTCGCGTGTGCCGCCAGCGCAATCAGAACCTCGGCGTTCGCCCGCATGTGAGCCAGACCCTCGGCCCTTCCAATCAGATCCCAAAGCTCATTCGGCTCAGCCCCAAGCTGACATCCAAACGGGTTCAGGTGCTCACGCGCCACCGCCGTGATCCCCGCCGTCTCCGTCGGCTCAAGTCTCTCGACCAGATCTTCCCAGCTCATCCGCGAAAGCCGCGATGCCAGAAAGTAGGAACGACCGAGCCCGAAGATCAGAGCAATTGCAAAACAGGAAAGCAGAATCAAATAGGTCATGGGGATTTGTCAGCCGTTCTTACGCTGTCGAGATCGTAGTTCACGCGCCGGTGCAGAGCAACGAGATATTCCTGCATTTCAACCGAAAGTGCGCCTCTTTCCCGTTCTGGAAACCAAAAGGCCACAATCCACCAAACCAGAGCTCCCAGATACACCAACATCCGCATCTGATCCAGAACAACAAACTGCCGGCTCCAGCCCAGAGCCACATGAGCCACATCGCTGATCACCGCCATCGCCGACCACGCCGCCAATCCCTGCCCCAGAGCCATCACATGGCTTCGCCACCGCAGCCCAAGCCGGTTGGCAGCCATCGCCATGGCCACAAATAATTCGCAGGTCAGAAGCGAGGTAAACAGCATCGCCCGAACCTCCCACAAGCTCAAGCCCCGAGCCTGCGGTGGACCAACCTTCCAGGCAAACGCCGCCGCAATCAGCACGCCCGCCAGACCGCCTACCAAGAACTCCGTACGCGCGTCCCGAACCCAGGTTCCGGTCGGACGAAGCACCAGACGGCTCATCTCCACAATCAGCGCCAGCTGAAGTCCGTACTCGACAAACACATAGGTCCAGTAGCCCACAATGTAGGCGTGCCTGCTCCCATACCGCGACAGTCCGAACAGCACTGCCGTTGTCAGCACCTCATACGCGATCAGCACCGTGAACGCCGGCAGCTTGCGCCACCGCGCCTTCGCAAACAAGACAACCAGCAGGGCGGCATGGCCCGCAAAGCCCGCCGCCCACAGCACGTTTTCCAGCCTCGCAAAGCGCATCGGAAGTTCACCCGGCTCTCACACTGGCCGTCCGGCTCCCAACGAGTACAAGAGCCTACAGGCCAAGATAGGAGAGAACAGTGTACTGAATCACCTGAAACAAGGTTGCGTGCGGCGCCCCCACAACAACGACGTTCGGTCGTGGATTGGTTCCCATCGGCTCCGCCATCAATGCCGAGGAAGCAGAAACAGAAAGAATGGCAACAACCGCGAACGAACGAATCGACTTCTGCATGGCAAAGCTCCTTAGCGCATCTGCGCTAAAGAAAGCCTAGCAACCGATCGTCGAATTCCTACAAAAATCCCCCAAAACTGCAGAAAATAATCGGAAATAACAGGACCGTTTTGAGAGATCTACACCCATCGAGCTATGGTATTTCCAGCGACAATGTTGTAACTCGCACACCTCCCAGACCGCCCAGAAAATAGTGCAACGCCGCACACCTATCTCCGTCTTACTGAACTCACCTCGCCGAACCCTCCTCCACCATCAGCCGCTCCCCCTCGCGCGAGCTCTCACGAGCCATCTCCAACATCCGGATCACCCGCCATCCCACCTCCGCCGGCACCCGCAGCTCCGCCCGCCCGAGCACAGCGTCCCGCACATTGGCATAAAATCCCCGGTAATCCCCAGCCTCGGTCCGCACACGCGTCCGATCCAACACCTCCGGCCGCTCCGGCTCCGGCGCCACCGCCAGCTCACCCCACGCCTCCTCCTCCTCCTCCAGCCACACCTCGTCCGTCCCCAGCCGCGGAACCCTCGCCCCTCCACTCACCAGCGCCGGCTCCTGCGGATCGACCCCCCACTTCCGATAGCTCCCCCGCGTTCCATGCACCAAAAATCGTGGCCCCGCGATCGCCGCCAACATCGTCGCCCGGCAAAACACCCGCATCCCCGCATACAGCAGCGTGATATCGAACGCATCCTCGATCGCCGTCCCCTCCCGATCCCGCCGCACACTCGCCTCGATCGACACCGGCAGACCAAACAGCGCCAGCGCCTGGTCCACCAGATGCGGCCCCAGGTCCCACAGCATCCCATTCGCCGAGCTCCCCGCCTCCTTCCACGTCCCCGCTCGCGGCACCGGCCGAAACCGGTCGAAGTGCGACTCAAACGTCACCACCCGCCCCAGAACGCCCTCCCACAACAGCTTCTCCACCGTCAAAAAATCTCCATCCCACCGCCGGTTGTGAAACGGCGCCAGCACCAGACCCCTCTCCCGCGCCATCTCGATCAGCTCCCGAGCCTCTCCGCCCGTCGCCGCAAACGGCTTGTCCACCACCACATGCTTGCCCGCCTCCAACGCCCGCCGAGCCATCGCAAAGTGCGTCTCGTTCGGCGTCGCCACCACCACCATCTGCACCTCCGCGTCCCCGAGCGCCTCCTCCACCGATCGCATCACCCGCGCCTCCGGCCACGCCCGCCCAGCCGTATCCCCCGTCCTCTGCACAATCGCCCGCAGCCGCAACCCCGGCACCGCGCTCACAAACGGCGCATGAAACACCCGCCCCGCCAACCCAAACCCCACCACCGCCACGCCGATCTCGTCCGTCACTTACGCCCTCCCAATCTCGCGCAACGCCGGATACACCCGGCGATATCGCGCATACGCCCGATCCATCGACATCGCATGCCGCGGCTCCACTCGCGCCGCCACCCGCACCGTCGCCGCGCACGCCGTCTCCACATCGGGCCACCAACCCACGCCCGTGCCCGCCAGCAAGGCCGCCCCAAACGCCACACCCTCCTCGCCCTCCAGCAACTCCACCGCCTGCCCATACACATCCGCCTGGATCTGCCGCCACAGCGCCCCGCGCGCACCTCCACCACCCAAACGAATCCGCTCCACCGGAATCCCCATCTCCGCAAACAGCGTCAAGGAATCCCGCAAACTCATCGCAACTCCCTCCAGCACCGCCCGGACGAAGTGCGCCCGCGTATGGCTCGCCGTCACCCCCACAAATGCCGCCCGGGCCTCCGCGTCCAGATGCGGCGTCCGCTCCCCAAACAGGTACGGCGCCCACAACAAACCGTCGCTCCCCGCCGGCACCCCCGACGCCAGCACACTCAGATCGTCATAGCTGTTCAACGGCGCAAACGTGTCGCGAAAATACCGAAAACTCAGACCCGCGCCATTCGTCACACCCATCACATGCCACAGCCCCGGAGCCGCATGGCAAAACGTATGCAGCCGTCCCATCGGATCCTTGGTCGGCAGATCGGTCGCCGCAAACACCACACCGCTCGTCCCAATCGTCGCCGATACGCTCCCCGGCGCCACAATCCCCAATCCCACCCCGCCCGCACCCTGATCCCCCGCGCCCGCCGCCACCGGCATACCCTCCCGCAGCCCCGTCAGCCGAGCGCCCTCCGCACTCACCCGCGCACAGATCTCCGGTCCCTCAAACAGCCGCGGCAGAAGCTCCATCCCCACCCCCGCCACCGCTGCCACCTCCTCGCTCCAACGCCGGTTCGTCACGTCCAGCAAACCCGTCCCGCTCGCCTCCTGCATGTCGGTCGCAAACTCCCCCGTCAGCCGATACCGCACATAATCCTTCGGACACAGCACATGCCGCACCCGCGCCCAGATCTCCGGCTGATGCCGCTGCACCCACAGGAGCTTCGGCAACGTAAAGTTCGGCAAGGCGGGATTGCACGTCAACTCGATCAGCCGCGCAAACCCGATCCGCTCCGTCAGCCAGTCGCACTCCGGCTGCGTCCTCTGGTCGGCCCACAGCATCGCCGGCCGCAACACCGCCCCCTCCCCATCCAACAGCACCGCACCGTGCATCTGCCCGGTCAAACCCACCGCCGCAATCTCCCCGGCAACCTCGCCCGCCAACCGCAGCACCGCCCCCACCGCCTCGCGCGTCGCCCTCCACCAGTCCTCCGGATCCTGCTCCGCCCAGCCAATCTTCTCCGAGCGCATCTCCCCATGCTCCGCCACCGCCGAATACACCACTGCGCCGCCACGATCCACCAGGATCGCCCGCGTTCCACCCGTCCCCACATCCAAACCCAAGAGCAGCATCCTCGCCTCGCCTCCGCAAAACAATGCTCCCGAGTGTACCGCCCCCAAACGACACCCGCCCAAACTCACCCAAAAACCGCCGTCATCTCAACCCAACCCCGGGTGCCCCATCCTCCGCGACAGTCTCACCGTCGTGCAGGGTGGGGTATTCGCGCGCCAGCGCGCGAACCGCTCTTCCCACCCACCCCCCCGTCATCTCGACCGGAGCAGCTCGAACCCGCAGCTGTCATCTCCCACATCCCCCCACATCCCCAAACCAACGTGCAGCCACAACCCCGGGTGCCCCATCCTCCGCGAC
>CAXSGC010000004.1:144550-151848 GCA_964236945.1 uncultured Acidobacteriaceae bacterium
TGCCCCATCCTCCGCGACAGTCTCACCGTCGTGCAGGGTGGGGTATTCGCGCGCCGGCCGCGAACCGCTCTTCCCACCACCCCGTGTCATCTCAACCCGAGCAGCTCGAACCCAGCTGTCTTCCTCCACATCCCCAAACCAACGGGAAGCCACAACCCGCAGATGTCTTCCACATCCCCAAACCAACGTGCAGCCACAACCCCGGGTGCCCCATCCTCCGCGACAGTCTCACCGTCGTGCAGGGTGGGGTATTCGCGCGCCGGCGCGCGAACCGCTCTTCCCACCCACCGCCTCCCGCATGGTTATCCACCCATAACCATACAAACCCACCGCCAAATCTTTTGCATATTCGCCATTGGCCTCCGCATCTTACAAACATTTCGCCAGCCTGTGCCGAACAGCACAGAGACGCGCCTCCGAAAGCTCCGAAAGGCCAAGAAAGATCGCTCCGAAAGGCCGAGAAAGATCACAGGTACCATCTCAAAATGAAGCACAACACAGGGAGTCCAGATAGGCGCCTTCCCCACGCCCCCGATCTGCGCCTTCCCCACGCCACAGATCCGAGCCTTCCCCAAGCCCCAGATCCGCGCCTCCCCCACGCCGGTCGATGTCTGCCCCTGGCCCTCCTTCTCCTCGCCCTCACCGGCCCCGCCCTCGCCCAATCCAGCGGCCAAAGCGGATCCGGCGGCCAAAGCGGCCAATCCGGCCAATCCACAGGCCAGCCCTCCCAAACCTCCTCCGGCAGCAACACCTCCGGCGCCAGCACCACCTCCAGCTCCGTCTCCGTCTCCCAGGGCCAGCAGCAGCTCTACACCGCCGGCGGAACCAACGGCGCAACCCCCACCAGCGACTCCTACCGCGGCTCCGTCGTCCAGGGCAAATCCACCGGCCAGAATCTCGACCTCGCCCTCAGCGACGCCATCAACCGCGGCCTCCGCAACAACCTCGGCGTCATCCTCCAAAGCTCCGCCGTCGGCAACGCCAACGGCCTCCGCCTCGAACAGCTCCAAAGCCTCCTCCCCACCCTCACCGGAAGCGCCTCCATCGAGGTCGAACAGGTCAACACCGCCTCCTTCGGCATCAAATTCCCCGGCGTCAAAACCATCATCGGACCCTTCCAAGTCGTCGACTTCCGCGCCTTTCTCACCCAGAACGTCGTCAACCTCCAGGCGCTCCAAAGCTACCTCGCCGCCCGGCACAACTTCCAGTCCGCCAAACTCACCGCCGAAGACGCCCGCGACATGGTCGTCCTCACCGTCGGCAACGCCTACCTCCTCTGCATCGCCGACGGCGCCCGCATCGAAGCCGTGGAGGCTGAGCTAGCCACCGCCAAAGTCACCCTCGACCAGGCCACCGCCTCGCACGACGCCGGCATCAGCCCCCGCATCGACGTCCTCCGCGCCCAGGTCGACTATCAAAACGAGCAGCAAAGCCTCATCTCCACCACCAACCAGCTCTCCAAAGACAAAATCGCCCTCGCCCGTACCATCGGCCTTCCGCTCGATCAACCCTTCACCCTCACCGACCGCGTCCCCTTCCAGGCCCTCGCCGCCATGGACCCCCAGCAGGCCTTCGAGCAGGCCCTCAAAACCCGCAAAGACATCGCCGCCGCCCAGGAAACCGTGCGCGCCGGAGAAGCCGACAAAAAATCCGCCTTCGACTCCCAACTCCCCATCGCCCGCATCACCGGCGACTTCGGCGACATCGGCACCACCCCCGGCCACTCCCACGGCACCTACACCGCCACCGGCGAGGTCACCGCTCCCATCCTGCAGATCGCCCAGACCCGCGGCGCCCTCGCCGTCGCCGGCGCAGAGCTCGAAAGCGCACGCGCCCAGCTCTCCGATCAGGCACAACAGGTCAACGCCGACATCCGCGACAACCTGCTCGACATCCAGGCCGCCGCCAAACTCGTCGACGCCGCCCGATCCAACCTCGATCTCGCCAACGAAGCCCTCGCCGAAGCCCAGCTCCGCTTTCGCGCCGGCGTCTCCGACAACCTCCCGGTCTCGCAGGCCCAGTCCCAGACCGAGCAGGCCAACGACCAGTTCATCAGCGCCCTCTACCAGCACAACGTTGCCAAACTCTCGCTCGCCCGTGCCCTCGGCGTCGCCGTCACAAGCTACAGAGACTACCTCGGAGGTAAGTAACCGTGCCAGATCAGGATCAGCAAACAGGCGGCGTCCAGACCGCGGAGATCACCGGAACCGTACAGATCAAACCGGCGGCCGGCGGCGATCCCGCAAAGCCCCAGGCGGGAGGCCAGCAGCCCCCACCCGACGACGACGCCCACAAGGACGACGAAAAGGAAAAACCGAAACCCAAAAAGAACCCCCTCCGCCTCCTCATCATCATCGGCGTCGTCCTCCTCGTCGCGCTCATCGCCGCCTACTTCTACTGGCGATCCACCTTCACTGAAACCACCGACGACGCCCAGGTCAACGGCAACCTCTATCAGGTCAGCGCCCGCGTCGCCGGGCAGGTCATCAAGGTCTACGTCGAGGACAACCAAACTGTCCAGGCCGGACAGGTCATCGCCGAAATCGATCCCAGGGACTACATCGTCGCCCTCGAGCAGGCGCAGGCCAACCTCGCCAGCACCCGCGGCGCCAGCCTCCAGGCCCGCTCCAACGTCCCCATCACCAGCATCACAACACGCACCACCACCAGCACCAGCGGCACCGACGTCGCCAGCGCCCAGGCGTCCGTCTCCCAGGCACAACGCGCCTCCCAGGCCGCCGAAGCCCGCGTCACCCAGGCCCGCGCCAACGCCGTCAAAGCCCAACTCGACGTCGATCGCTACACCCCGCTCGTCCAGCGCGACGTCATCTCCAAGCAGCAGTACGACGCCGCCGTCGCCTCCGCCGCCGCCTCCCGCGCCTCCGTCCTCGAGGCCGAAGCCAACGTCATCGGACAGCAGGACGCCACCCGAGCCGCCCAGCAGCGCCTCAACCAGGCGCAGTTCCAGGTCGCCCAGGCACAAAAAACCGGCCCCGAACAGATCCGCATCCAGCAGGCCCGCGCCCAGGCCGCCGTCGCCGACGTGCAACAGTCTCAGGCACGCCTCGACCAGGCACAACTCAACCTCAGCTACACCAAAATCACCGCTCCCTCCGCCGGCATCATCGACAAGAAAAACGTCGTCGTCGGCGCCAACCTCGCCGTCGGTCAGGATCTCCTCACCATCGTCCCGCTCACCAATATGTGGGTCACCGCCAACTTCAAGGAAACCCAGCTCAACAAAATGAAGCCAGGCGAGCACGTCACCATCAAGGTCGACGCCCTCAGCGGCCGCAAATTCACCGGCCAGGTCACCCAGATCGGCGGCGCCACCGGCTCCCGCCTCTCCCTCTTCCCCCCCGAAAACGCCACCGGCAACTACGTCAAAGTCGTCCAGCGCATCCCCGTCCGCCTCGACTTCACCAACCTCCAGCAGGAAAACGGCGACTACCGCCTCCGCGTCGGCATGTCCGTCACACCGGCCGTCGATATCAAATAATCAGGATCGCATCCGCGCCGGCCCGGCCCCAAAAGCCGGGCCATCCCTTTGCCGCCCCAAACCGAAACTGAAAACTGACAACTGAAAACTGAAAACTGATCAGAAGCCCCCGACCCACCACCAAAAAATACCCAAACCCTCCACCGGGAACAACCGAAACCCCGCATCCAAACCTCCCCACGCTCATCTACAAACCTGTAGCCTCGCTCGGAAAAACGCCATGCCCATCGCCCTCAGCTTCTTCGTCCATTACGCCTACACCATCCTCTTCCTCTGGGTCCTGGTCGAGCAACTCGGCATCCCCATCCCCTCCATCCCCCTCCTCCTCACCGCCGGAACCCTCTCCGCCACCCACCAGATCCACCTCTTCTACGCCCTCCCCGCCGTCCTCCTCGCCTGCGCCCTCGCCGACAGCGCCTGGTACTTCCTCGGTCGCCGCTTCGGCTCCGCCGTCCTCAAGCTCCTCTGCCGCCTCTCCCTTGAAGCCTCCACCTGCGTCTCCAAAACCGAGCTCTACTTCACCCGCCGCGGACCCGTCACCCTCCTGTTCGCCAAATTCATCCCCGGCATCTCCACCCTCGCCGCCCCCATCGCCGGACAGACCGGCATGCCCTTCGCCCGCTTCCTCCTGTGGGACCTCGCCGGCACCATCCTTTGGGCCGAAGCCTACCTCCTCGCCGGCCGCTTCTTCGGCGACCTCGCCCAGCGCTCCACACGGTTCTTCCATATGCTCAGCCACTTCGCCGCCGGCATCTTCGTCCTCCTCGTCCTCGGCTTCCTCGCCTTCCGCGTCTGGAAGAATCGCCGCTTCCTCCTCGACCTCCGCGCCTCCCGCATCGAGCCCGAGGATCTCCTCCACATGCTCAACACCGCCCGCGAACAGGGCAACATCCCGCCCTTCATCGTCGACCTCCGCCACCCCCTCGACTACCTCCCCGACCCCCGCGTCCTCCCCGGTGCCGTCCGCATCGGCCCCACCGAACTCGCCGCCGAGGCCGCCACCCTCCCCCGCGACCGCGACGTCATCCTCTACTGCACCTGCCCGTCCGAAGAAACCAGCGCCAATCTCGCCCGCAAACTCGCCAACCTCGGCATCCACCGCGTCCGCCCCCTCCGCGGCGGCTTCGACGCCTGGAAGCTAGCCGGCTACCCCCTAGAAACCTACACCGACCCAAAACCTCGCACCGGCGCCTCCCAGGCCACCCCCACCGCCGAACTCCACCTCACCGCCTAAGACAGCTCGTCATCCCGACCGATGAAGCACCACAAATCCGGGTGGCCCATTCTCCACGACAGCCCTCACCGAAACGCCACAAACCCGGGTGCCCCATCCTCCGCGACAGCCCCACCGTCGTGAAGGGTGGGGTATTCGCGCCCGGCGCGAACCGCTCCCCCCGCACGACCTGTCATCTCGACCGGATGGAAGAGACCTGCCGGGTGCCCATCCTCCACGACAGCCTCACCGATGCGCCACAAACCCGGGTGCCCATCCTCCGCGACAGCCCCACCGTCGTGAAGGGTGGGGTATTCGCGCCCGGCGCGAACCGTCGTGTCCACTGAGAACCACCCAGAAAACAAGTCTCTCCAAGCCCCACCCTCACCCGCCCATCCGAAAATTCACCGTAATCGTCGTCTCCACCTCCGTCGGAGCCCCATTCAGCTGATACGGCGTGTAGCGCGCCGCCGAGATCGCCTCCACTGCCGCCGAAGCCAGCATCGCCGGCCCACTCACCACACGCAGGCTCTCCACCCGCCCCGCCTTCGAGATCACCGCAGCCACCACCACCGTCCCCTCCACATGCGCCGCCCGCGCGATCGCCGGATACACCGGCCGGATCGGCGCGAGAAGCATCCCCGCCGCCACCCCCGAAGACACCCGCACCGGCCCCCTCGCCCGCACCTCCGCTGCCGCGGGCGCCGCACTCACCGCCACCCCAGAACCCACCCCGCTCAACACCCCCGGAACACCCGCACCACCTATCGCTATCGCCCCCATCCCCACCCCCGGAACACCCGCACCACCCATCGCCATCGCCCCCATCCCCAGCACCGGCGCCGGCCCGTCCTCCCGCGAGATCCCCACCGGAATTCGCGCGGGAGCCGCGAACATCCGCTCCACTGTCGCCGTCGCCGACATCGGATTCGCCGCCGTGAGCCGCGCCTCCATCCGCACCGGCGGAGCCTTTACCGGAACAACGAGCGGCAGCACCACCCGCGGAGCCTCCACCCCAAACCGCATCCGCGCCGGCCGCAGCAAAGGCGCAAGGACCACCGCCGCCGCCAGCCCCATCTGCAAAACCACCGACCCCGCCCAGGTCCACCGAGCCGCCGCCGAAGATCGACCCACACGCGACATCACCAAACTATCCTCAAACATAAAGAGCACCCCAAGGTCCGTCATCAGGGGGCGCACCCAGCGAGAGAAGCGTCCGTGTTCTCTTAGACACCGCACACTCAGCGATGTTCCCTGCGATACACTCCCCCACATACCACCGGAGCCACACCTCCATGCGCGTCGCCCTCGGCCTCCTCGCCCTCACCCTACCCACCCTCGCCCAACAACCCACCGGCACCGTCACCGGCCACGTCACCTTCGCCGACACCCACCTCAACGCCGTCTTCGGTGATTACGGCGGCACCTCATCCAGCACCCGCACGCCCTCACCATCTACTCCGGCAACACCACCCGCCAACGCGACGCCACCACCGTCAAAGTCGCCGACGGCCAGGAGTCCAACCTCAACGACATTGAGATCCCTCTCGCGAAACTCCACGCCGTGTCCGGCACCCTCCTCGAAGCCAACGGCCGCCTCGTCAACGCCGGACACCTCAGCATCCAGTACACCGACGACCACGCGGAAGTCGCCTCCACCGACGTCGGCAAGGACGACAACAGCTTCCACTTCCTCTACGTCCCCGAAGGCGAGTACACCGTCAAAGTCACCGAACCCCGCGACGTCACCCGCACCGAAATCATGAGCCCACCCGGCTGGACCCCACCCTCCCACACCGAAGAGAAAATCCTCCGCACCTTCGGCCCCACCGACCAGCCCCTCGTCCTCCACGCCGACATCAGCGGCCTCACCATCACCGTCCCACCCCCAACCCCCGCCGCCACACACTAGCGTCCCTTAAGCCAAAGCCCGCGGAACCGCCTCCGCCCACCGCCCCTGCGCCTTCAAAATCAACTCAATCACCTCCCGAGCGCTCCCCTTGCCCCCACCCCGCCTCGTCGTGTAGTGGCACACCGCCCGCAGATCCGCCACACCATCCGCCACGCACACCCCCAGCCCAGCCCTCTCGGCCAGCGGAATATCCGGCAGATCGTCCCCCATATACGCCACCTCCTCCTCCGTCACCCCCGCCTGCCGCAGGCAATCCTCGAACGCCGCCATCTTGGTCGCCTGCCCCAGGCACACATACGTCACGTGCAACTCCTTCGCCCGCTGCGCCACCGCCGGCGACCTCCGCCCCGTGATAAACCCCGTCTTGATCCCCATCGTGTGCGCCAGCGACAACCCCTGCCCATCCTGCGCGTTGAACACCTTCATCTCCGTCACCACCGCCTCCCCATCGCCCTCCTGCGTGAGCGACGAGATCAGGCACACCCCACCGTCCGTCAGCGTCCCATCCACATCCATCAGAAACAGCTTGATCTTGCGGGCACGCGCCACAACATCCGGAGAAACTTCGAGACCAGAAGTGATTTCAGACATACCGGAAATTCTAACCCGTTCACCGCAAAAACCCCCCCCCCCCCCCCCCCCCCCCCCCCCCCCCCCCCCCCCCCCCACCCCCC
>CAXSGC010000005.1:0-138202 GCA_964236945.1 uncultured Acidobacteriaceae bacterium
GAGGGCGAGAGGGCGAGAAGGAGCAGGCGGTTGCCAGGCGCAGACTATACTGCGCGCATGAGACGGTTGTGGACGCCGTGGAGGTACGACTACATCACTGGCAAGGACAGATCGCGGCGAAAGGGGGTTCCGGCGGAGTTGGAGGCCTGGCCGCCAGAGCTGGACCGGGATTGTGTGTTCTGCAACCTGATCGGCTCGGTGGATTGGGCCATCGGCCAGGGGATGCCGGCACCTGAAGCGGAGCGAGCCGGTCTTGTGGTGAGCCGGGGAGAGCATACCTTCTGCTGCCTGAATGCGTTTCCGTACGCTTCCGGACACGCCATGATCCTCCCCTATGCGCATGTCGATCGGCTGATGGCGGTGAGTGCCGAGGTGGCGAGCGAGATGATGCGGACGGCGCAGCGGCTGGAGGCGGCGTTGCGGGAGATCTATCGTCCGGACGGCGTCAATGTGGGGATCAACATGGGCGAGGCGGGAGGAGCGGGCGTGGCCGATCACCTCCATATGCACATGCTTCCGCGGTGGGTCGGCGATACGAATTTCATGACGGTGGTCGCGGAGACGCGGATTTTGCCCGAGATGCTGCCCGTGACGTGGGAGCGGCTGCGGGAAGCTCTTGCCAGAGAGGGAAGAGAGGGATAGGAGCCAAAGGAGCCCTGGCAGCAGTAAGTGCGCGGAAGCTGTACCATAGAACGAGCGGCAGAGCCGCAAACGGAGCGAACGGGGTGCTCGCCAACATCAGGAGCGCCGGTCGTGCCCGAAAGGACAGAAGAAATGGCAACATCGACAGAAGCAGTGGCGGCAACGCCTCGCGAAGGCAAGTTCAACAAGAATGCAGCGCGTCGCGTTCGTGTGTCGGGCCTGATCCCGGCGGTGGTCTACGGCGCGGGCCAGGATGCTCAGGCGGTCACGGTCGATCCAAAGGCGATCAACAAGATCCTCTACTCGGAGTCCGGCCACAATACGATCTTCGACCTGAATGTGCAGGGCGGAGGTCCGGTCAAGGCGATGATCGTCGACTGGCAGCATGAGCCGATCAAGGGCAAGCTGCTGCACATCGATCTGAAGCGCATTGCGATGGACAAGACCATCAAGGTTTCGGTGCCGATCCAGTTGACGGGCGTTCCCGTGGGCGTGCGAACCCAGGGCGGCGTTTTGGAGCAGATCTTGCGCGAAGTCGAAGTGGAGTGCCTGCCCACAGACATCCCCAGCCACCTCGATGTGGACGTCTCCGGCCTTGAAGTGAACGGCGTCATTCACATCTCCGATCTTCCGCACCTGGGCAATTTGAAGATTCTGGGCGATGAAGATGCTACGGTTGCGCACGTAACGACGATCAAGGAAGAGATCGAAGCAGCCGATGCCGCGGTCGTCACGCCCGCCGAGCCCGAGGTCGCCAAGAAGGGCAAGACCGATGCTCCGGCAGCCGACGCCAAAGATGCCAAGGACACAAAGGAGACCAAGGGCGGAAAGAAGTAGCCGAAAAGGTCAGGCGGCGAGCGTGCAATCGTGCGACTAGTGGTCGGACTTGGAAATCCCGGCATCGAGTATCAGTTCACGCCGCACAACGCCGGTTTTCTCGCCGTGGACCGCATCGCCGAGGGTTGCGGTGTGGTCGTCAACAACCGCCGCGGGCGAGCGCTTACGGCCAGGGCGAGGCTGGCCGGGAAAGAAGTTCTCCTGGCGAAACCCGAGACCTTTATGAATCTGAGCGGGCTCGCGGTCGCCGCTCTGATGCGCGAGCTGGAGCTCAGTCGGCCATCGGAGGATCTGATCGTCTTGTACGACGATCTGGCGTTTCCGTTCGGCACGCTGCGGGTCAAGGAGCGTGGATCGGCGGCCGGGCACAACGGCGTGAAGTCGATCCTGGGCGCGCTTGGGACCGAGGAATGGACGCGAGTTCGGATCGGGGTTGGGAAGCCGGCGCTCGCGGACGGCCGGGAGATCAAGGCGGGCGGCAAGGAGTATCTGCTTTCGCCGATGAGCCGGCCGAAGCTGGAGGTGCTGGACGAGGTACTCGATCGCGCGCGATGGGCGGTCGAACAGATATTGACCGCGGGCGTCGGCGCGGCGATGAACGAGTTCAACCGGCGGCCTGAGACCTCAGAAGACGCGAGATAGATGGGCCGGGGTTTGAAGGGCAGCAAAGAGAAGTATGAACCACGAATCCAGACCGGTCTGACAGAACACACGTCAGAACGGTGCGAAGACCACTTCGCGGAAAAGAGAACACTGGCATGAATCGCACGTATGAGGTGATGTTTATCGTTCGGCCCGACCTGGAAGAGGCGGACCTGGACAAGCTGATCGAAGGTATCTCCGGCAATGTGACCGGCGGTGGCGGCGAGATCAAGACGGTCGAGAAGATGGGTCGCCGACGCCTGGCTTATACCGTCCGCAAGTTCAACGACGGCTTGTACGTCCTTTTGACCATCGGCGCCGCGGGATCGTTGATCGCCGAGATTGAGCGACGTCTGCGCGTGTCCGAGCAGGTGATCAAGTTCATCACGGTGCGCATGGACGAGGAAGAAAAGCGGTTGGCGAAGGTGAAGGCCATCCGCGATACCAAGGTGAAGCGCAGCGCGCAGCCGGCACCTCAGGCGCCGCAAGCACCTCCGGCTCCGGCGTCGGAAGCGGCGGCCCTCCCGCCTGAGCAGACGGCAACAACATCCGTTGCTGCTGAAGCCCCGGCGGCGGCGGCTGCTGAAGCCCCGGCGGCGCCCGATCCTGAACCGGCCATCGCGACGGCCTAGAAACGAAGGCAGACAGGCGCGGCGTCTTTCTGGATCGCCGCATAGAAGTTCAACAGGCCCCAGGCCGCTCCCAAGCTCCCGACCGATATGGGAGATGTTCACGGACGTCACAGCACGTCTGGAGCGGTTGACGGGCAGAACCACCGAAAGGAAGAACAATGGCAGACGAAACAGGCGGCACAGCAAGCAACGAGCAGCAGGGACCGGCACCGGCAGCAACGTCGGGTGCTCCCCAGGGCCACACCGGGCCAAGGTCCTCCGGTCCGGGCGGGCCGGGCGGATCTCGACCACCGCGACCGGCGGGTCCCGGCGGACCGGGCGGAGGTGGCGGCGGGCGCAAGTTCTTCCGGCGCAAAAAGGTCTGCAAATTCTGCACGGAAAAGATCGACGCCATCTCCTACCGCGACGTCCGTCTGCTGCAGGGATTTGTGGCCGAACGCGGAAAGATTGTGCCGCGGCGTTTGACTGGCGTCTGCACGCGACATCAGCGTCGGTTGAGCCTTGCGATCAAGCAGTCGCGGAATATTGCGCTGCTTCCGTTTGCCGCCCGTTTCTAGAGACCTGAGAGCCGGTCCCCGACCGTGAGGAGAGAAAGATGGAAGTGATTCTGAAGGAAGATGTAGAGAAGCTTGGGCATCGCGGCGACGTGGTCAAGGTTGCGGACGGATATGGACGCAACTACCTTTTGCCCGGCAAGCTGGCGATTGAAGCGACGGCGGCAAACCGGGCGGTGATCGAGCAGATGAAGGGCTCGGCCATTCGCAAGGCGGCCAAGGAGAAGGGCGAGGCGGAACATCTTTCGCTCGAAGTCTCCGCGGTCGAGCTGTCGTTTGAGCGCAAGGTCGGCGAAAACGATCAGCTGTTCGGGTCGGTGACGTCGGGCGACATCGCCCATGCGCTTGAAGCGCAGGGGTACACGATCGATCGGCGCAAGATTGCGCTCGAAGAGCCGCTCAAGAGCCTGGGTGAGTACCACGTCCCGATCAAGCTTTATCGCGATGTCACCGCGCACGTGAAGGTGACGGTAAAGGGCGATCAGCCTGACGGAGCCGAAGCCGCCGCTTAGGCGGCTACCCGGACCCGTTGCCGGGGGGCACGGACCGCCCGGGCCAGATCGGTCCGGATCGATTGACAAAAGACGCGTGTCTACGACATCTCTCGGGCGCACAGATTCCGGTGCGCCCGAGAGACGCACTTTGCTTTTCGCGTGCACGTGGAGCACGTGAGTCGTAGTATCGAAAGCATGGCTTTCCCGATCAAGACCTGCGCCGTCTGCGCGGAAGAGTTCGAGCTGAGGCCGGGAAAACCCGGCTTCGCCAACCGCTGCCCAGCTTGCACGGCCGACTCCGAAGCGGAAGACACCTCGGCCAAGCGTCCCATGGACGCGGACGAGCGCAAGTCGCTGGCGGAGGCGAATGAGGCGAGAAGAGCGGCGATTCGCGATCTGCTGTACAGCCGCAAGTAGCGGATCGGCGTAAAAGATAAAGCGCGGCCGGGTGAAGATCTGCAACGGAGCCCGTCGCGCTGTCTGGGCAGAAACTCCTGTGAGCCCCGGATAGAATGAGACCCCATGGTGGTTTCGCGAAGAAATCAGGTTCTGATCTGGGCGTTGCTGGTGGCGGGCGTGTTGATCGTCCTCGTGAATGCCTGGCTTGCCTTTCAGTCGGTGGAGACGCTCGAGCAGAACCAGGCCTGGGTGGAGCATACGTGGCAGGTGATCTACCAGGTTGAGCGCATTCTTACTTCGGAAAAGGACGCGGAGACGGGGTACCGAGGATTTCTCATCTCGGACAATACTGCTTATTTTTCGCCGTATCTCACAGCGGAGCGCGAGCTTCCAGGAGAGCTCGACGAGTTTGGACGGCTGACGGCGGACAACCCGCGGCAGCAGGCGCGGCTGGTGAAGTTGCATGCGCTTCTGGACGAGAGGATGTCGCTTCTGAAGCAGGAGATCGAGTTGCGGCGCGCGGGCAACTCAGACCTGGCGCAGATGATGGCCGAGAGCGAGACGGGCAAGGCGCAGGTCGAGCAGTTCCGGCTTCTCGGCGATGAGATCGAGACGGAGGAGCGCCAGTTGCTGGAGGGGCGGACCAGGATGGCGCATGCCAGCGGCCTCCGCGCCCGGGTCACTATCCTTCTTTCGAGCCTGCTCGATTTGCTGATGATCGGCCTGATCTCGATGCACTTCGTTCGCGAGCGCGGGCGTCGTATCGAGTCGGAGCTTCAGGCCATTCGGCTGGACGCTGCGCGGGCCCAGGCGGAGGCGAATGCCGAGGAGGTGCGCGTGTTGAATGCGACCCTTGAGGAGAGGGTGCGGCAGCGCACGGTGGAGCTCGAAACGACAAACAAGGAGCTTGAGGCGTTCTCGTACTCGGTCTCGCACGATCTTCGGGCGCCCTTGCGAACGATCGACGGCTTCAGCCTGGCGCTCGCGGAGGATTACGCGGATGTCGTCGACGACACGGGCCGCGACTATATCGGGCGGGTGCGTACCGGCGTGCAACGCATGGGCATGTTGATCGATGCGCTCCTGCAGCTGTCGCGGATTACGCGGGCGGAGATCGTTCGCGAGCCGTTCGACCTGAGCGACCTGGCGCGTCAGGTCGCGGGCAATCTGAAAGACGAGAATCCGGGTCGCGATCTCCAGTTCGAGATCGAGGATGGCCTCCGCGCGGATGCCGATCCGAAGCTCATCCAGGTGGCGCTCGAAA
Organism: uncultured Acidobacteriaceae bacterium; assembly: GCA_964236945.1. GTDB lineage: Bacteria > Acidobacteriota > Terriglobia > Terriglobales > Acidobacteriaceae > Edaphobacter. The sequence continues at coordinate 5,465 of CAXSGC010000005.1, forward strand.
ACCTGCTCGGCAACGCCGCGAAGTTTACCGGCAAGGTGGAGCACGCGGTGATCAAGTTCGGTTGGGACCCGGCACAGGCCGCCTGGTTTGTGCAGGATAACGGCGCGGGCTTCGATATGCACTATGCGTCCAAGTTGTTCAACGCCTTCAATCGTCTGCACGGCGACAAGGATTACAAGGGCTCCGGCATCGGCCTGGCTACGGTGGCGCGCGTGATTCGACGCCACGGCGGACGCATCTGGGCCGACAGCGTTGTGGAGCATGGCGCCACCTTTTGGTTTACGTTAGGATAGCTTCCATGGCGGACGGAGCACGGATGATAATGCTGGTCGAAGACGATCCGGATCACGAACTGCTGACCATCCGCGCTCTCAATAAATCCAACATCGCCAACGACGTCCGAGTGGCGCGCGACGGGGAAGAGGCCATCAATCTCCTGTTCGGTCCAGACCCGATCCGGCCTCAGGTTATCCTCCTCGATCTGAAGCTGCCGAAGGTGGACGGCCTTGAAGTGCTGCGGCGCATTCGCGAAAGCGATCAGACGCGCATGCTTCCGGTGGTCGTCCTGACTTCGTCCGACGAGGAGCGCGACCTCGTTCGGAGCTACCAGATCGGAGTGAATAGCTACATCCGCAAGCCTGTCAGCTTCACCGATTTTGCCGAGGCGACCCGGCAGCTGGGCATGTATTGGCTGGTGCTAAACGAATGCCCACCGAAGATCTAACGATTGCCGCAGCGGCCGCGACGCCACGACGTCCCATCAATATTCTTCTTGTAGAGGACAATCAGGACGATGCTTTGCTGCTGGAGCGGCACCTGCGCCGGAACGGCTTTCAGCCGAAGCTGCACCGGGTGGAGACCGCGGCGGAGATGCGTGAGGAGCTCAGCCGCGCGGAGATGCCGGACCTGGTGCTGGCGGACTATAACCTGCCGAACTTCAGTGGTCCCGAAGCTCTGCAGCTCCTGAAGGCGACCGGCCTGGATATCCCGTTTCTGATGATGTCCGGCGCTGTTTCGGAGGAGATGGCGGTCGAGTCGATGCGAGCGGGAGCGCAGGACTACGTCACCAAACAGAACCTGACGCGTCTGGTGCCCGCGGTAGAACGCGAGCTGAAGGAGGCCATCGCGCGTCGGAGCAGGCTCGCCGCGGAGATCGCCCTGCGTGCCAGCGAATCGCGCTTTCACCGTCTGGTCCAGGCGATGCCGCTCGGTTTGCTGATCGGCGACAGCCATGGCCGCATCACCTATGCCAACAGCGCTGTCGAGAGCCTGTTGGGTTATAGCGCGGGGCATCTCCTGTCCGGCGGCGTCACGCTCCAGTCGATCTGTCCGGCCCTCGATCTGTCGCCGCTCCTGGCGCACGATCCGTCTGTCTCCGCCGCGCCGTTTGAGGCGGCTTGTTCGAGAACGGACGGCCAGAGCCTCGACGTTCTGCTCGGCGTGGCCGTCCTCAATCCGGAGGCAGTGGAGGAAGAGCGCCAGATTGCCGCCTTTATCGCGGACCTGTCGCGGCAGAAGCGCAGCGAAGAGGTCTTGCGGCGCACGGAAAAGCTCGCCGTGGCAGGGCGCTTGGCAGCCTCGATCGCGCACGAGATCAACAATCCGCTCGAAGCGATCACCAACTGCCTGTACCTGCTCGCAAATACCGAGCTGACCGAGGATGGCCGGAGTTTCCTCGATATGGCGCAGAAGGAACTCGATCGGGTCGCACAGATTACGGTGCAGACCTTGCGTTTCTACCGGCAGTCCACCCGCCGCCTGCCGACCGATGTCGATGAGATCATGGACGCCGTCGTCGGCATCTTCGATTCGCGTCTCCGGCGTCTCGGGATCGAGGTTCTCCGGCGTACGCGCGAGGTTGCGCCCATCGTTGTGCACGACGGCGAAATCCGGCAGGTCATCGCGAATCTGGTGAGCAACGCCATCGACGCTCTGCCCTCCGGCGGCCGGCTCTTCCTCAGAACGGGCCCGGGCAGGCACTGGAAGACGGGCGAATCGGGCGTCGTCCTCACCGTCGCGGACACCGGAACCGGCATGGATCCAACCTGCCTCGCACGCATCTTCGAACCGTTCTTCTCCACCAAAGGCATCACCGGCACCGGCCTCGGCCTGTGGATCTCGCTCGAAATCATCGAGAAGCACAAAGGGACGATCTACGTGCGCAGCCGGCCGACGACACCGGAACGGCCGGGCGGGACCGCCTTCCGTCTTTTTCTGCCGGAGTCGAACTAAGCAAAAATTACCTGTCGGTGTATAGGGAGCCACAGGTATCGACGCCGTTTTCTCCCAAGGAAAACGGCTCTGCACGAATATTCCCGCTCCATAGCAACAGGTAATTTGCTCTAGGATTGCATTTTACGGGGATCGCCTACTCGTACTTGAGCGTCTCGACCGGGTCCAGCCGCGCGGCGCGGTTGGCCGGCAACGTGCCGAATAGCACGCCGACCAGGACGCTGGTGCCGAGCGCAATGACGGCAGACCACTTCGAGGTGGGGATCTGAAACGGTGTGAGCAGGCCGATCGAGAAAGGAATCGCCAGACCGATGAGCGTGCCCACCAGGCCGCCTGACAACGACAAGAAGACGGCTTCGGTCAGGAACTGCATCCGGATCTCCTTGTTGGTCGCGCCCAGCGCCTTGCGGATGCCGATCTCGCGGATGCGCGCCTGCACGTTTGCCAGCATGGAGTTCATGATGCCCACGCCTGAAACCACCAGAGTGACCGCCGCCGCCAGCGTAAGGACGATCGTCAGCATGTTTGCGATCTTTGCCATCACGCTGAGCACCTGCGTCAGCGTAAAGGCGTTGTACACGGAGTTCGCACGATGCCGGCTCCGGATCACGGCCAGAATCTTCCCTGCGGCAGCGGACACATCCGCCGGATTCTTCATGGAGAAGAAGATCTCCTTTACCGTGTCCGTGCCGGTGAAGTAGCGAGCGACGGGGTAGGGAATCAGGATCGTCTGGTCGGAGACCTCCGACTGCCCAAACGTGTCGATGCGCATCTTGAAGACGCCGATGATGGTGAACGGTATGCCCTGGACCGTGATGGTCTGATCGACGGCGGATCGGGAGGACCCATAGAGCGCACGCGCGAACGGTTCGTTGATGACGGCGACTTTGGTGTGCTGCGCGGCGTCCTGGTCGTCGAAGAACCGGCCGGCGACGACCGCGAGGTTGCGCACCTCCTTGTACTGCGGAGAGACGCCCAAGAGCATCGCATCCTTGGTCAGCCCGGATCCCATCGAGACGTTGTAGTGCACCTCCAGCATGGGCGAGGAAGCGGCAATTCCAGGCACCTGCTCCTTCACCGCGATCTCGTCTTCGCGCGTCATCCAGTCCGGCGTGGTGGTGTTGTCCGCGGTTGCGACGGTGCCGCCGCTGAACTGCATTTCGATCATGCTCGGGCCGATGGAGTTGATCAGCGCCAAGGCGTACTGTTTGCCGGTAAGGCCTAACGTTACGACCAGAATGATCGAAGCGGAGCCGATGACCATGCCGAGCATGGTGAGAAGAGAACGGACCTTGGACGCGCGAAAGCTGTCCACTGCGAGACGCGTCACCTCGGAGAAGACCATGGTGGTGCGCGCGGTGGCCAGCGTCGCGTCAAAGGTTTCGGACCTTGGCGTCGTCGTGGGCGTGGGCCTCACGGGCGTCGTCGTGGGGGTCGATGTTGGCAGGGTCGTGGCCATCAGATACTGGACGTTTGTCTGAACGAAAAGGTGCAAACTCCGGGCTCGTCCGCCTCGGACGATTTCAGTATCGCAGCCTTTTTCGGTATCGCGGCGCGGGCCGGTTCCTGCTAACCTCTCCTGTGAGGTGCTTGCGCGCGTCCGAGGCGCAGTTCCGCCCCGCGAGCGGAGGGATGTGTGAGTGGTTGAAACAGGCGGTCTTGAAAACCGCTTTACCCTAGCGGGTAACGGGGGTTCGAATCCCTCTCCCTCCGCCAATATCCGGATCAGGGCATTCCGGATCAGAGCATTCCGGCAAATCGAAGAAGCCGATGCGGGTGCTCGCGGCGATCATCGGTTCCTCGGTCTCTTGTCGCTCCAACAAATTTCCATCCCCCAACTTCGCCATAGCCCGTTACCAAAGTTGTTTTGACTCCCCGGCGTCTATCGGTCTACCATCCGGCTTAACAGTATGGTGTTCCCGTGCCGCTCCGAATGGTCCCACGCCCAGACGATCCGGAAGTCTCGGAGAGCCGGGATGTTCGCGCTCAATGGCGCTCTGGCCCTTTGCGTCATCGTGCTCTCGGGACCTCTGGCCTTTGCTGTGCACGGGGTCAAGAACCACGACGCGAAGCAGCAGATCGAGCAGCTCGAAGACGAATGGCGGAACGCCCAGATTGCCGGGGACGCCGCCACCATGGACAAACTGCTGTCTGACGATTACATCGGAATTTCGATGTCCGGGCAGGTCAACACCAAGGCGCAGCAGCTCGCCCGCATCCGCAGCCATGCACTTACCGTCAGCCGACTGGACATCGAAGATCGCAAGATCAAGCTGCTTGGACAGGTTGCCGTGGTCACCGTGCGCGCCTCGGTTCAAGGCGTCAGCGAGGGAACTCCGCTCAACGGAAACTTTCGCTATACCCGCATCTATCAGCATCTGCCCTCGGGTGCGTGGAAGATCACCAACTTCGAGGCGACTCGCATCCCCGGGAACGGCAAACCTCAGGACGCAGCCAATACTTCTCCTCCCCACGAACGAACGCCGGCGCCACCGGCAAAGAACTGAACGGACCTAACTTGCCTTTGGGTGTATCGCGAGGCACGGGTTTCCACGCGCTTTCTCTCAGGGCGTTGCGGCTTCGCGAACCCAGGCGACCGAGCGGGCGATGCCCTCGCTGAAGTGGATGGATGGGGCGAAGCCGAAGTGTTCGCGGGCTTTGGAGGTGGGGAACTCCTGGTCGCGTCCGAGGAGCAGGGTGGCGTGGCGGGTGAGCAGGGGACGGCCGGGGAATTTGAGGTAGGTGTGCGGGGCTTCCATGGTGCGGGCCAGGCCCATGGCGAGCGAGAAGGGTAGGTTGATCCAGGGTTTGGGGGTGCCGAGGCCGTCAGCGAGGGCGTCAACGTATTGGCGCCAGGTGACGCCGGTGCCGTCCGAGAGATTGTAGGCCTCCTTGAGGGTGGCGGGGTGATGGGCGGCGGCGATGATGGCGTGGGCGGCGTTGTCGACGTAGAGGAACCCGCCGGTTTTGGCGCCGCCGTCGATGTGGGCCATCTGGCGCGCGCGCAGGAGTTTGGCGATGTCGGCGACGAAGGCGGTTCCGCGGGGGCCGTAGATGGTGGCGGGGCGGACGACGGTGACGGGGAGGTCGGAGGCGGCGCTCCAGACGGCTTGTTCTGCGAGGATTTTGGTGCGGTTGTAGGGGAGACCGGCGTCGCGGGTGGGGTCGGTTTCGGGGCCGGGGACGAGGGGGTAGCCGTAGACGTCGGTGGTGCTGACGTGGAGGAAGCGATGGAGGTTGGGTGCGGTGCGGGCGGCGGCGAGGAGCGCCTCGGTGCCGGCGACGTTGCTTGCGTAGAAGCGGGCCCAGGGCGCCCAATCGGTGGAGGCGGCGGCGCAGTGGTAGATGTGGGTTGCGTCCTCCACGGCTTGGCGGAGGGGTTCTGGGGTGTTGAGGTCGCCGTGGACGATGCGGATGGGGAGGCCGCGGAGGTGGCGGAGGTCCGATGTGGGGCGGGCGAGGATGGTGACCGGCTCGCCCTGATCGACGAGGATCTGGGCGAGGCGGCCGCCGAGGAAGCCGCTGGCGCCGGTGATGAAGGAGGGCACGGGCTTACTGGACTGGCTGCTCAGTACGGAGTTTATCGAAGACGTCGAGGATGTATTCGAGGTGTTCGGAGGTGTGGGCGGCGGTGACGCAGAGGCGGAGGCGGCCGGCTCCCTGGGCGACGGCGGGGAAGAGGACGGGAGCGGCGAGGATGGAGTGATCGCGGAGGGTGCGCGAGAAGAAGGCGGTTGCAGCGTCTTCGTTGAGGATGACGGGGATGATGGCCGTTTCGGAGAGGCCGGTATCGTAGCCGAGGCTTTTGAGACCTGTGCGGAGGAAGTTGCCGTTTTCGCGGAGGCGGGTAACGCGTTCCGGTTCGGCCCGGAGGATGCGGACGCCTTCGAGGACGGCAGCGGCGGAGGCGGGGGCCATGGCGCCCGAGAAGATGTAGGGCGAGGCGGCGTGCTGGAGGAAGATGGCGAGGCGGCGCGAAAGGGCGACGAAGCCGCCGTTGGCGGGGATGGATTTCGCGAGCGATCCGGTCCAGATGTCGACTTCGTCGGTGGGGATGCCGAAGTGCTCGTCGGAGCCGCGGCCGGTGGCGCCGAGCATGCCGATGGCGTGCGCGTCGTCCATGAGGAGGAAGCAGTCGAACTCTTTTTTGATGGCGATGAGATCGGGGAGGAGGGCGATGTCGCCGTCCATCGAGAAGACGCCGTCGGAGACGATGAGGGTGCGGTTGGCAACGGGGCCGTTTTCGAGCTCAAAGCGCAGGGAGCTCATGTCGTTGTGTTGAAAGCGCTGGACTTGTACCCCGGCGAGGCGGAAGGCGTCGATGAGGCTGCGGTGCGAGTAGATGTCAGCGATGACGCGATCGGCGGGACCGAGGAGGGCGCTGATGACGGCGAGATTGGCCATGTAGCCGGAGGTGCAGGTGATGGCGGCTTCGGTGCCTTTGAAGTCCGCGAGGGCATCTTCCATCTCCTGGTGGAGGTCGAGGGTGCCGGTGAGGAGGCGTGCTCCGCCGGTGGCTGTGCCGTATTTGCGGATGGCGGCGATGGCGGCTTCGTCGATGCGCGGGTCGCCGATGAGGCCGAGGTAGTCGTAGGAGGAGAGCATGAGCATGCGGTGTCCGTCGAGGTCGACGACGGGACCGGTGCGGCTGGAGAGCGGGGCCTGGAAGGGGTAGGCGTCGAGCGAGCAGGCGAGGGCGGTCGTCTCGAAGAGGCGGCGGGCGCGGGCGTCGAGGAGGTCCTTTTTTTTGAAGCTTTCCGTTCGTTCGGAGCGGAAGTAGCTGCCGAACATCTGGCCCGAGGACGAGGGGAACTGTTTCTTTGCGATTGCGGACGGTTGTTCCACAGCGCTTGCAGTTGGTGTCATAGGTGGACCCTAAGTATAGATGGACGTTGGTTGTTTGCAGCAGGAAAAGGGATGCTTGCTTCGAGAGTCGAACCGAAGGGTTGGCGAATCGAGCTAGAAGCTAAGACGCAGGCCGGCCTGCATCTGACGGCGGGCGCCCTGTTCAAAAGAGCCGGAGCCGCGTTGCCGGACGTTGGTGCGCGTGCTGGGCGTGGTCCCATTGATAGACCCCGGTGTGCCGTAAAGGTTGCTGTTCAGGATGTTTCCAGGCGGGTCGAAGGAGGTACGGTTGAAGACGTTGAAGGCATCCCAGGAAGGCTCGATGGTGAGGCGTTCGGCGATTTTGTGCTGCCAGCTGAGGCGAACGTCGGTGAGCAGGAGGAGGTCGAGGCCGACCTCGTCCGTGGGAGCGAGCGGCAGGACGGGCATGGCGCCTTTGGCTGACGCGAGCTGCGAGGCGGTGAAGAGGCCCTGGCTGACGAGGAGCTGGCCGGCGGGGGTGAGTCGGCCGGCGAAGTTGCTGTTGTATCCGCCGATGGCGCGGTTGAGGCCGCCGGCGCCTTTGAGTTTGCGGCCGAAGCTGCCAGGGACGACGTTGGGGAGGAGGTCGTTGGTGGTGCCGTCGCCGTTGACGTCGGAGCAGAAGATCTCATCGGGGCCGCCGCTGCAGCCGCTGAAGGCGGTGGGGATGAGGGTGTTCTGCGCCAGGGGCGAGAACCAGTGGGTGATCTGCGAGAAGATGAAGCCGCCCTTGATGTCGGTGATGGTGCCGACGTTGAGCATGCTGGTGCGGTCGAGGCCGTCGGGGCCGACGACGCGGGTGGGGCTGTTGTTGTCCCAGGCGTAGGCGTAGGCCGAGATGTCGGAGGCGGCGGTGCCGCTGGATTTGACGTCGCCGACGTTGCGCGAGACGGTGTAGGCGACGGTGAGGGTGTTTGAGCGCATCCATCTGAGGGCTTCGCGGCTGGACTGGCCGAGGCGGCCGTCGAGGCGGAGGTTGACGCCGTTGTAGGTGTTGAAGCCTTTGTGCTCGTAGAAGGGCATGGCGCCGAAGTTGGGATTTTTGCCGTGGAAGGCGTAGCCCTGGGTGGAGAAGCCGGCGCCGAGACCGAATTGTCCGTAGGTGGCGATGGTGGCTCCGGCGGTGATGGCGCAGGTGGTTCCGGCGAGAGTGGCGGGGCAGCCGGAGACCGAGCCGTTGGCGGCGGAGATGGCGGCGATGGCGAGATTTCGGTCGAAGGAGCCGAGCTGTGCCTCGCCGATGTGGTTTTCGTCGAGGATGAGGGGGAACTCGGTGCCGCGGACGTTGACGTACTCGCCGGTGAAGACGAGGCCGGGCCGGAGCTGGCGCTGGACGGAGGCGTTGATCTGGTAGACGCGGGGGTTTTTGACGCCGGGAGTGAAGGCGGCGTTGAAGAGCTGGTGGTTGATGTCGAAGGACGTCTGGCTGGTGCCACTGGCGGCATTTTGCGCGGCGGCGGCTTTGTAGAGCGCTTGTAGATTGCCGACGTCGGTGGCGGACTGGCCGATGGTCTGGTTGAAGAGGTAGGCAAGGGCGGAGCCGCTGGTTCCCTGGGCGAAGCCGAACTGGGTGGCGAGCGGGTCTCCGGGGGCGAAGGCGCTGCCGGTGCGGGGGTCGTAGACGGGGGCGCCACCGCCGACGTACTGGCTGGAGAGCGCAATGCCGGTGGGGATGAAGGAGGCGCTGTCGTTGGCGAAGCCGTCGAAGGTGAGTTCCTCGAAGTAGATGCCGGCGGCGGCGCGGACGACGGTTTTGCCGGAGCCGGTGGGATCCCAGGCACCGCCGATCTGAGGGCTGAAGTCGGTTTTGGGGGCGTGGCGGTAGCCTCCGTAGCCGGGCTGGAACTGGTTGAGAAGGGTGCCGTGATCGATGTCGGTGTTGAACTGGTTGGAGAAGAAGACGTAGCGGACGCCGGCGTTGAGGGTGAGGTGGTGTGGGAGGGTCCAGGTGTCGTGGATGTAGCCGGCGGGGCGCCACTCGGAGGTGCCGCCGTGGGGGAAGCCGACGCCCGGGGTGTTGAAGGCGTAGCCCAGGCCGTTGCCGAGGACGATGGAGGTCAGCTTGTAGGAGGCGGGGTCGCCGGGGGTTGCGGAGCCGTTGCTGGTCTGACCGTCGAGTTCGGGGGCGTTGGTGCGGAGGGGGTAGTCGGCGCCGAGGGCCCAACGGGTGAGGTCGGCGCCAAAGGCGAGCGAGTGGTGGCCGAGGAGCTTGGCGCCATCGTATTTGCCCTGGTAGTTGCGCTGTTTCTGGGCCTGGTTGGTGAGGAGGTTGGGGCCGTAGGCGAGGGTGGATCCGCCGTCGAGCTGGAGCAGGTATTTGCGGCCGAGCGAGTCGACGGGGGCGGGGGCGCTGGGGTCGGGAATGAGCTCCTGCGAGTAGGCGTTGAAGCCGTATTTGAAGGAGTGGGTCCAGCTGCCGCCGACGTAATTGGCCGCGGCGCCGAAGACGTTGGACTGGGTCTTCTGGCTGATGGAGTTGATGAGGGAGTTGCCAAGCGAAGGGTAGCCGACGATGCCGTGGTTGTAGGAGTAGCTGTAGCGGGCGAAGCCGGACCATTTGGGGGTGAGGACGGCGTCGAGGCGCCCGACGGTGAAGTTTTCGCGGAAGGGTTTGCCGTAGTTGCGATTGAGGAAGGGGAAGGGAGTCTGGCCGGCGAAGGTGTCGCGGGTATCGTTGAGTTCTTCGTTGAGGAAGAAGAAGAGTTTGTCGCGCTGGATGGGTCCGCCGAGGCGACCGCCGAGCTGATTGCGGTCGTAGGGGGCTTTGACGAGGCCCTGCTTGGCGCCGAGGCGGGAGTCGCGGAAGAACTCAAAGGCCGAGCCGTGGAAGCTGTTGCCGCCGGTGCGGCTGAGCATGTTGACGGCGCCCCCGCTGGCGACGCTCTGGGCGGGGTGGAGGGTGGTCTCGGCGACCTGGAACTCCTGGATGGTGTCGAGGCCGACGTTCTGGACGGGGCCGCCGACGGCGTGATCCTGGATGGAGAGGCCGTCCCATTGGACCTGCGTTTCACGGCCGGAGCGGCCTTGAAAGGCGGCGACGGTGAAGTTGCTTTTGGTGGCGTCGATGTCGTTGCCGTCGCGGAGCTGGACGCCGGGGGCGAGCTGGGCGAGATCCATCACGTTGCGACCGACGATGGCGAGGTTTTCGATCTGATTCTGGTTGATGACGACGCCGGATTCGGTGGAGACGGGGTCGACGGCGACGGTGCTGTCGCCGTTGACGGTGACCTGCTCCTGGACGGCGCCGGCGCCGGCGCCGAGGGTGACGTTGAGGGGGGTGACCTGCGCGAGTTGGACGGTGACGTGCTGGAAGACGGCGCGCTTGAATCCGGGAGCTTCGACCGAAACGGTGTAGCGATCGGGCCTGGCGTTGAGGATGCGGAAGAGGCCTGTGCTGTCGGTGGTGGAGGTTCCGGTTTCGCCGGTGGTTTCGTCGGTGTAGAGGACGTTGGCGTTCCCGAGGATGGCGCCGGAGCTGTCGGTTACGGTGCCCTGGATGCCGCCGGTGGCGGTCTGGGCGAGGGCGGGGGCGACGAGGGCGAGAGCGAGTGAAAAGACGTAGCCGATGCGGAGATGGGGCAATCTGCGGGTGTTCATGGGATTTTCCTCAGACCTCGATAGTAGAAGTGTGGGCTCGTTTCCGGTCGGGGAGGGCAGCGGGAAAACGTCGCTGACCGAAGTTGACGTGGAGCAGAGCGGAAAGCGCGGCGAAATCTTTCGTCTGCCGGTAACCGAAGTTTTTCTTTGCATGAACATGAATGGCCGAGATCCCATCCAAGAGGCATAGAGTTTACGAGTTGAGTCTGCTGCAATAAAGGTATTCTTGTCACCCATGCTGTTGCCCGCCGCGCTTCATGGATCTGCTCATCCCGTCGCATCTACCTCCTTTGGGTCGGAGGTGAAACTGACTGCGCGCCTGGGGACACCGCTGGCGTTGGGGGAGCTTGGGTGGATGTCGACGTATATTGTCGACGCGATCATGGTGGGTCGCATGGAGCACAGCGCTCTGGCGATTGCGGCGTCCTCGCTGGGCAATAGCATTTTTTATGCCATTCTGTTTTGCGCGGTGGGGATGTTGTACGGTTTGGATACGCTGGTCTCACAGGCGTTTGGGCGGGACGATCTGGAGGACGGCTGCTACTCGTTGGCGCAGTCGTTGTTTCTGGTCGCGGCGTTTACCCCCGTGGTGATGTTGCTGACGTGGTTTTCCCCGCTGGTGCTGACGCGATTGCGGCTTGATCCGGCGATGGTGAGCGGAACCTCGGCGTATCTCCATGCGGTTATCTGGTCTACGGCGCCGTTGCTGTTGTATATGGCGGTACGACGGTACCTCCAGGCGATCGACCGTCCGGGATGGATTACGGTGTCGCTCTTGACGGCGAATCTGGTGAACCTGTTTGGGGACTGGGTTCTGATTTACGGGCACTTTGGATTTCGGGCGATGGGGATTGCTGGGTCAGGTTGGGCGACGTGCGCGGTGCGGGTGTACATGTTGGGTCTGTTGGTGGTTTCGCTCTGGTTGAGCCTGCGTGGGTCTCCGATTCGGCCGCGGGCTGGATTTTTTCAGCCGAAGTGGAGCCGTATCCTTCGTCTGCTGAAGCTGGGCTGGCCGGTGGGTTTGCAGAGTTTGGCGGAACTGAGCGTGACGACGTTTTTTGCGCTTCTTGCCGGGAAGCTGGGAGCGACGATGCTGGCGGCGCACCAGGTGGTGCTGGATCTGAATGCCTTTGTGGCGATGATTCCAATTGGGTTGTCGGCGGCGGTGGCGGTGCGGACGGGCCAGGGAATGGGGCGTGGAGATACGATGCAGGTTCGCCGGACCGGGAACGCGGGCATGTTGATTGTCGGGCTGACGATTGCGGTGGCGGCGACGTCATTTCTCCTGGTGCCTCGGATGTGGGCGCATATCTATACGAACGACATGAAGGTAGTTGCGGCGACGGTCCCGATCTTCGCGATCGCGGCGGGGAGTCAGATGTTCGATGGCGTGCAGGTGATTCTTGCGGGAGCTCTGCGCGGGATGGGCAAGACGCGGGCGCCGATGTTTGCGAGTATGGGATGGTATTGGCTGCTGGGGGTGCCGCTTGGGTATGTTCTGTGTTTTAGCGTGCACCTGGGCTTGCGCGGGCTTTGGATTGGGAGTTTCTTCGCGATCTGTCCGATCGCGCTGACGCTGCTGACGGTGTGGCGGCACAACGTGAAAAAGCTAGAGGAACCGGCTCCGGCGAGGGTGTCGAGCGTTCCGTTGGTGGTGACGCCGGCGGTTCCTTCCTGAGGTTGAGCGTTTTAAGGCACGGCTGAAGCAGGCCCTTATGCGAGACGGAGTATTTCGACAAGCTACTTAGAGGATGGGGCGTTCGAGTAGGGGGCGATCGAACATCCTTCCTCGCGCGCTCCACGGGCTTGATTTGGTAGAGTCGGCGGACCGTGTGTGAGCAGCGTGAGATTCTGAACGGGATGCGGTTGCGGCTCGACAGGATCGGCTGGCGGGGCGGTGTTGGTTGGGGGCGCCTGGTGGCGAGGGTTTTTCTCGTTTGCGTTCTCCTGACGACTCTGGCCGCGGGGGAGGTGCGGACTGACCGGCTGAATCATCAGGCGTGGTCGACCGAAGATGGCTTGCCGCAGAGCAGCGTTCACCAGATTTTTCAGTCGCGCGACGGGTACATCTGGCTGGCGACGGAGGGTGGCGTTGCTCGTTTCGACGGGGTAAGTTTTCGCGTGCTGAGCCATGAGAAGGAGCCCGCGTTTGTGAGCGATGACGTTTGCTGCCTGGCGCAGGACACGTCCGGGGCGATGTGGTTTGGGACCCCGGATGGTTTGGTGCGGTGGGACGGGCGGGCGGCGGTGCGGGTGTCGGATGGTCAGATGGTTGGGGCGATTGAGGCGATGGTGGCGGTCGAGGACGGCTCCGTGTTGGTGCTGGCGGCCGGAGGTCTGTTTCGGTTTGCCGGTGAGAAGGTTTCGCGTGTTCCGGGTGGAGGTACGCCGGTTCTGGCGATGTCGGCGGGAGCGGATGGGAGTGTCTGGCTCGCAGGTGAGGCGGGGCTGGAGCATTGGAGCCACGGGCAGATGAGCCGGACGAAGCTGCCGGAGGGCGTGGATCGGGGGGCGGTGCAGGGATTCGAGGTGATGGCTGATGGAGGTTTGGGGCTGTGGACGCGGGACAGCGTTGTTCTTGTACGGGACGGGGTGGTTCGTCGGTTTGGGACGGCGGGACGCGAGCTTCCGGGGAGCCGGGTGCAGGCGATGTCGGTGGATGCGAAGGGTGTGGCGTGGGTCGGGACGAACCGGGGTCTGGTGACGATCGATCCGGATGGCGGGGCGGTGATGCCTGTTGCGGCTTTGGGGCAGAACTCTATCTTGTGCGTGTTTGAGGATCGCGAAGGCAATCACTGGATTGGCACGGAGACCTCCGGTCTGCATGTGTTGCGGGAGAGGAAGTTTTGGGGAGTGCAGGGGCTGGGCGACGAGGTGGTGACGGCGGTGGTGCAGGCGCGCGACGGGTCGATGTGGGTGGGGACGCGGGACGACGGCTTGCGCGAGGTGCGCGGTGGGGTGGTGGAGAGGCCGAAGCTTGGGACCGGGGCGAGCTCGATTGTGTTGTCGCTGGCGCCGGGCATGGGTGGGGATGTGTGGGTGGGAACGCCGGATGGGTTGAACCATATCCACGGGACGGAGGTGCGGACGTACAGCTCGGCGATGGGGCTGCCGGACGATTTTGTGCGGTCTCTGCTGGTCGATCCGGATGGGTCGGTGTGGGTGGGGACGCGGCGAGGTCTGGCACATGTGGAGGGGGGTGGCCGGGTTTCGACGTTGACGCGGGGGGATGGGTTGGGGAGCGATCTGATCGGAACGCTTTACCGGGAGGGTGCGGGAGCGCTGTGGATTGGGACGTTCCGGGGGGTTTCGAAGCTTGAGGGAGGGCGACTGAAGACTTACGGTGTCCGGGAGGGACTTTTGGGGGAGATCGTGACGGCGATCACGCGGGATGGGCGGGGTGGAGTGTGGGTGGGGACGCGCGATGGTGGGCTGAGCCGGGTGGAGGGAGATCGGGTTACGGCGTTTGGACAGCCTGGTCTGCCGCGAAGTATCGACGCGATTGCGGCGGATTCGGAGGGGTTTCTGTGGCTCCGGAGCAAGCAGGGGATTGCGCGGGTGAGGATTGCGGATCTGTTCGCGTGCGCGGCGAAGGGCAATTGCTCGGGGTCGGTGCGCGTGTATGGTGCGGGGGACGGGATGCCGAGCGAAGAGGGGGCTGCGGACGGGCATCCAGCGGTGTGGAGCGCGGCAGATGGGGAGCTTTGGTTTACGACGCGCAAGGGTGTGGCGATCACGGATCCGGCGCGTTTTCCGGGGAACGTCGTCCCGCCTCCGGTGGTGATTGAGCGGTTCACGGTGGATGACCGCGAGACGGCGACGGGGCCGGGGGTGGTGCGGATTTCGCCGGGGCACGTCCGGTATACGTTTGAGTACGCTGCTCTGAGCTACACGGCGCCGAGCGAGGTACGGTATCGGTTTTTGCTGGAGGGGCTGGATCGGGAGTGGACGGATGCGGGTGGGCGACGGTCCGCGACGTACACAAATCTACCGCCACGGAAGTATCGATTTCGCGTGCAGGCGGCGAACAATGACGGTGTGTGGAACGAGGCGGGGGCGGAGCTCCGGTTTGCGGTCGCTCCGCCGATCTATCGGCGATGGTGGTTTTATCTTTTGGCGGTGCTTCTGGTTGGATTGCTGGTTAGGTTGCTGTATCGGATGCGGCTGCGGCGACTGCAAACGGAGTTCGATCTGGTGTTAGCGGAGCGGAACCGGATAGCGCGCGAGATCCACGACACGCTGGCTCAGGATTTTGTGGGTGTGTCCTTGCAGCTGGAGATCACCGCCCAGATGTTGAAGCGGTCTTTGGCGGAGCGGTCTGCGCCGGAGGCGGCGGCGGAGCAGGTGGATCGGACGCGGAAGCTGGTGACGCAGGGCTTGGCGGACGCTCGACGGAGTATCTGGGAACTGCGGGCGAACACGGCGAAGGACAGTTTGCCGACCCGTCTGACGGAGGTGGCGGAACGGTTTGGGCGGGAGGGTGTGCGACCGCGGCTGCTGATTGGCGGTGTGTATCGAGCGCTGCCGACGCGGACCGAGGACGAGGTGGTTCGGATTGCACAGGAGGCTTTGACGAATGTGGCGCGGCATGCGCAGGCGACCGAGGTGGGGGTGGAACTTCGTTATAGTGACGATAGTCTCTTCCTGGAGCTGACCGACAATGGGCGTGGGTTTCAGGCCACGACTGTGGCGGGGGCGGCGGAGGGACACTATGGGCTGCAGGGGATGCGGGAACGAGCGGAAGTGATGGGATCTCGTCTGGTAGTGAAGAGCGAGCCGGGCAAGGGAACGACGGTGCTGTTGACGGTGCCGATCGCTGCTGCTGTCCGGGAGAGGTCGTAGAGATGGCAGAACGCGCGCGCATCATGATTGTGGAGGATCATCCTGTGGTTCGGCAGGGGCTGGTGGCGCTCCTGTCGACGATTCCAGAGATTGACGTGGTGGGACAGGCGAGTGACGGGATGGAGGGCGTGGAGCTGTTTCGACGGTTGCAGCCGGATGTGACGTTGATGGACCTGCAACTGCCTCGGCTTGGAGGGGTGGCCGCGATTTCGAAGATTCGCGAGGAGTTTCCGGCGGCGAGGTTTGTCGTTCTTACGACGTACGATGGGGATGAGGATATCTTTCGCGCGTTGCAGGCGGGGGCAAAGGCGTACCTGCTGAAGGGAATGCCGCTGGAGGAGCTCCTGCAGACGATTCAGGCGGTGCATGCGGGGAAGTCGAGGGTTCCGGCGGAGATCGCGGAGAAGCTCGCCGAGCGGATCAGCGGGCAGGAGTTGACGGCGCGGGAGCTGAGTGTGCTGGAGCGCATTGTTGCCGGGCGAGCGAACAAGGAGATTGCGATGGATCTCCACATTTCGGAGACGACGGTGAAGTCGCATGTGAACAGCTTGCTGGGGAAGCTTGGGGTGGCGGATCGGACGCACGCGGCGACGCTGGCGATCCAGCGTGGAATTGTTCATTTGTCTTGAGGAGTTTGATGAAGCGACTTGTTTTTGTGAGCTTTGCGCTGTGTTTGTTGCTGTCGTTTGGGCGGGCGGAGACGCGGCGTGTCTGGCATGCTGCGAGTGCGGCTGAGTTGGAGGCGTTTCTGCCGGCGCGGGCGGGGGTGGAGAAGGAGCGGATTGAGACCGAGATGCGGACGGCGTCGGGGATTGTGGACGACCGTGGGCACATGATTGCCGGTGTGGTCTTGATTACGGCGGGTTACTCGGCGGATGGCAAGTACTCGCACTATTTATTGACGCAGAGTCCGATGACGATTGGCGAGCTTGCGCTGCCGGCGGGAGCGTATGTGATTGGATGGAAGCGCGTGGAGGATGGGCTGCGGGTCAGCTTTTTCGCGGCGGCGACGGGCGCTGAACGTGGAACCACGACGGCTCGGCTGATGACGCAACCGGCGCGGGTGGAGGTTTTTCGGATCTGGCCACCGGCGGATCGCAAGATTATCCAGATTGGGCGGTTTACGCTGCCTTACGGTTTGCCGGAGTAGGTGGCGCGGCGCCGATATCCATCGAGAGATGGAGCAAGATCTGATCGAAGGTTGGATGACGCGGGGAGGCGCGGCAGATATTGTTTGGAGATACCTCCTCGCCCCGTAATGGGGCGATTCTTTTTGGCCGATGGGCGTTGAGGAGCGGGGTGGGGCGCTTAGCGGATGCGGATGGCGAGGCCGGCACTGACGCCGTACGGGTTGAGGCCGCCGTAGGTGAAGTTGGGCCAGCTTTGGTATTCGAAGTCGATGAGGCGGAGGGTGAGGCGGCTCTTGCCGACGGGGACATCGAGGCCGGCGCCGGGCGCGAGTGCGAGGTAGGTGCCTTCTCCATAGTTGTAGGGGAAGTGGAACCGGCCTTCGCCGATGAGGAATTTGGCGTAGGGATTGAACCAGCGTCGGCCGAGGGCGATACGGGGGCCGATGAGGTAGGTTTCTTCGTAGGTGCCGACCTCTTTGTGATGGTGGAGGAGGCGAGCTTCGAGTTCGAGGCCGAGGCGGTTGGTGCGGTTGAGATCGGCGTAGACGGTGTATCCGCCGAGGTAGCGTTTGCCGTAGTCGGCCTGGAAGTAGGAGGCGGCGGCGCCTACGGTGATGTAGCCGCCTGGACCGGTGGCGGTGGGCGTGGCCTGGGCGTATCCGCTCCGGGTCGATGTGGCCACGAAGAGAAGGCAGATCAGCAGACCAAGGGCGGGGGGTGGGATGGACCATCTCAGGATGGATTTCATTGGGTTACCGTGAGGGTCATGGGAGCGGACTGGGTGGCGGCGGTTTTGCTGCCGATAGCGGTGACGTGGAAGGTGTAGGAGCCGGGGGCGGTTCCGTTAACCTGGAGGCCGCCGCAGCCGGAGACGGCGATCGAGACGGCGAAGAGGAGCAAGGCGAGAAGGCTGCTGAGGAGCTTTCTGCTTTTTTGCGAGCGCCGGAGGGTGAAGCCGAGGAGCAGGCCGCCGGGGAGGATGCAGAGGGCGATGCCGCGGAGGGTGGAGGTGCGG
The DNA here is from genome assembly GCA_964236945.1 of uncultured Acidobacteriaceae bacterium. GTDB lineage: Bacteria > Acidobacteriota > Terriglobia > Terriglobales > Acidobacteriaceae > Edaphobacter. The sequence continues at coordinate 23,147 of CAXSGC010000005.1, forward strand.
TTCTCGGCGACGCCGCCCGCGGTGAGGGGTGAGCCGGTGTCGATGGTGAGGCTGACGGTTTGTTTGCCGCCGGCGGCGAGGTTGACGTGATCGCTGCTGAAGGTGCAGGTGGCGGCGTTTGGCAGGCCGACGCAGCCGAGGGCGAGGATGTCGGTGAAGCCCTGCACGGAGGCGAAGGATAACTGGATCGTGTTGTGCTGCCGGCTCTGCAGACTCATTGTGTTGGGGCTGAGGGTGATGGTGAAGTGGGTCGGCTCGACCACTGTGGTGGAGACGGCGGCGGAGACGGAGCCTTTGTAGAGCCCGTCGCCCTGGTAGGTCGCGATGATGCTGTAGGCGCCGAGAGCGGGGGAGACGGTGAGGGTAGCGATGCCGGAGGCGTTCAGGGCAGCCGTGCCGAGAGTTTTCCCGGCGGCGCTGAAGACGATGGAGCCGGAGGGTGGGACGGGGCCGTCTCCGCTAAGGGTGGCGACGAGGGTGAGCGGATCGCCCTGGACGACGTTGGCGGAGGAGACGGTGAGGACGTTGGTGGAGGTGTGGAGGCCGACGGTTTCGGTGAGGACGGGCGAGGCGCCGGCGAAGTTCTGGCCGTCTCCGGTGTAGGTAGCGGAGATGGAGTGCTGACCGACGCTGAGGTTGTTGAGAGTGAACGAGGCTGTGCCGGTCGCGCTGAGGATGGCGGTGCCGATGTTGGTGGAGCCGTCGAGGAGGGTGACGGAGCCGGTGGGTGTGACCGTGCCTGTGCCGGTGTTGACGGCGATCGAGAAGATGACGGCGTTGGCGGCGAGGGATGGGTTGGCGCTGGCGGCAAGGGAGATGGTGGTGCGCTGCTGGACGGTTTCGAGGAGGGGTGTGGAGGTGCTGGTGACGTGGTCGGTGTCACCGTTGTAGATGGCCACGAGGACGTGCTGGCCAGGGGCGAGGGCGGAGGTGGTGAGGGTGGCGGCGCCGTTGTTCACGGTTCCGGTGCCGAGGATGGCGGAGCCGTCCTGGAAGGTGACGGAGCCGGTGGGTGCGACGCCTGTGCCGCTGATCTGGGCGGTGAGGGTGAGTGGGTTACCGAAGATGGCGGGGTTTGCGGTCGAGGCTAGGGTCGTAACGGTCGACACGGTGGAGACGGTCTGGACGAGGCCGGCGACGGGGCTGGCCTGGTTGAGGCTGTCGCCGGAGTAGGTTGCCGTAATGCCGTGCTGTCCGGGGGTGAGTGAGCTGGTGGTGAAGGTGGCGACGCCGGAGGTGCTGATGGGGCTGCTGCCGAGGGTGTTGGAGCCGTCGTGGAAGACGACCGTTCCGGTGACCGGGATGCCGGTGGTGACGACGATGGTTGCGGTAAAGACGACCGGGCTGCCACCCAGCGATGGATTGTTGCTGGAGGTGAGGGCGATGGTGGTTGCCTGGTCGATGAGCTCGGAGAGCGGGAGGGACTGGGCGGAGGGGTGATTGGCGTCGCCGGCGTAGGTGGCGGTCAGGGTGTGGGAGCCGGCGGCGAGGGTGGAAGTGGAGGTTGTGGCGAGGCCGTGAGCGTCAAGGGTGACGGTGGCGAGGACGGTGGCGCCATCCTTGATGACGACGTTGCCAGCGGGCTGGCTGCCGGTTCCGGTGACGACGACGGCGAGGGTTACGGGAGCTCCGATGAGGGCGGGGTTCGCGCTGGAGGTGAGGGCGACGGCGCTGGTTCCCTGCTGGATGGTTTCGGCGACGGGGTTGGAGGTGGCGGGGCCGTTCTGGGGGTCGCCGGAGTAGACGGCGGTGAGCATGTGCTGACCGACGGTGAGGTTGGCGAGGGTGAAGGAGGCCGAGCCGGTGCCGCTGAGGACGGCGGTAGCGAGGGTGGTGGCGCCGTCAAGGAGGGAGACTGAGCCGGTTGGGGACGTAGTTGTGCCGTTGGCGACGGATACGGCGAGGTTGATGGGGGTTCCGGCCACGGCTGGGTTGGCGCTTGAGGTGAGGGTTGTGGCGGTGTGTTGGTTGACGGATTCGAGCAGGGGGTTGGAGGTGCTGGTGAGGTGGTGGGTATCGCCGGCGTAGATGGCGAGCAGAACGTGCTGGCCGGGGGTGAGGGCGGAGGTGGTGAGGGTGGCGACGCTGCCGGAGACGTTGGCGGTGCCGAGGACCACGGAGCCATCCTGGAAGGTGACCGAGCCGCTGGGTGCGACGCCGGTGCCGGTGATCTGGGCCGTGAGCGTGATGGGGCTACCGGCGGATGCGGGGTTGGCGCTGCTCGCGAGGGAGGTTGTGGTGCTGATCGACTGGACGGTTTGGACGAGGACGGTGGTGGCGCTGGGCTGGTTGAGGGTGTCGCCGGAGTAGGTGGCGGAGATGCCGTGCTGGCCGGGGGCAAGCGAGCTGGTGCTGAAGGTCGCGACGCCGGAGCTGTTGATGGGGCTGCTGCCGAGGATCGCCGCGCCGTCTTTGAAGGTGACGATTCCGGTGACGGGGACACCCGTGGTGACGGCGATGGTCGCGGTGAAGAGGACGGCGTTGCCACCGACTGACGGATTGGCGCTGGAGGTGAGGGAGCTGGCGGTGGATTGGTAGATGAGCTCGGTGATGGGGGTGGATTGGGCGGCTGCGTGGAAGCTGTCGCCCGCGTAGACGGCGGTGAGGGTGTGCGAGCCGGCAGAGAGTGAGGAGGTGGTGAGGGTTGCGTTGCCGCTGGCGTCAACGGTGCCTGTCGCGACTACCGCGCTGCCGTCTTTCAGGGTGACGCTGCCGGTGGGTTGGCTTCCGGTTCCGATGACGGTGGTTGCGAAGGAGACGGTGTCGCCGAGGGTAGCGGGGTTGCGGCTGGAGGTGAAGGTGATGGTGCTGGTGGCTTGCTGGACGGTCTGGATGAGGGGGCTGGAGGTGGCGGGGCTGTTGGTGCCGTCGCCGGAGTAGCTGGCGGTGAGGGTGTGCTGGCCAGGGGTGAGGGAGCTGGTAGTCCAGGTGGAGCCGCCGTTGCCGGATACGGGCGTTGTGGCGACGACGGTGCTGCCGTCGCTCCAGGTGATGGATCCGGAGACGGTGGCGCTGGGCGAGCGGAGATTGGCGGTGAAGGTGACCGGCTGGCCGCCGACGGTGGGGTTGATGACGGAGGCGATGGTGAGGGAGGCAACCTCTCGCTGGATGGTGAGGACTTGCGGGCTGGAGGCGGAGGCAGCGTCGTTGGGGTCGCCGCTGTAGCTGGCGGTGATGGTGTGTGGCCCGAGGGCGAGGTTGGTGAATGTTGAGCTCGCAGTGCCTGTGCTTGTGAGGTTGACGATGCTGAGAACAGTGGCGCCGTCGAGGAGGGTGACGTGCCCGCCGGGGGTTCCGCCGGTGCCGGTGACGGTTGCGGAGATAGTGACGGGAGAGGCGACCGCGGCTGTGGTGGAGCTGAGGGCGAGGACGGTCTGGGTGGTGGCTTGCTGGAGGGTCTCGGTGTAGGGCTGCGAGGTGCTGGCGTTGTTGTTGGCGTCGCCGGCGTAGGAGGCGGTGATGGTGTGGGTTCCGGCGCCGAGGGTGGCGGTCGAGAGGGTGGCGACACCGGCTCCGTTGAGGTTGCTGACGCCGAGGACAGCGGGGCCGTCGTGGAAGGTGACGGTGCCGGTGGGGATGGTGTTGGCGCCGCTGACGCCGGCGGTGAAGGTGACGAGGGCGCCGGTGCTGGCGGGGTTACGGTCGGCCGAGATGCCGACGATGGTGATGGGCTGGATGACTTGCGTGAGGATGGCGGAGGCGCTCGCGTTGTCGTTGGTGTCGCCCCCGTAGACGGCGGTGATGTTGTGCTGGCCGACGATGAGGCTGGAGGTGTTGTAGGTGGCGACGCCGGCGGCGTTGAGGGTGCTGGTGCCGAGGCTGGTGGTGCCGTCGAAGAACTGGACCGAGCCGCCGGGCGTGCCGGAGTTACTGGCGACCTGGGCGGCGAACTGGACGGGGCTGCCCTGGGTAGTGGTGCTGGCGGTAGAGCTGATGCTGGTGGTGGTGGTGGCCTTCTGGACGACCTCGGTGAGGGCGGTGGAGGTTGCGGATGCGTTGTTGGGGTCGCCCGTGTAAGTGGCGGTGATGGTGTGCGAACCGACGGGGAGCGACGTGGTGGTGAAGCTGGCGGCGCCGCTGCCGTTGAGGGTTGCGGAGCCGAGTGGGGTGGAGCCGTCGTAGAAGGTGGCGGAGCCGCTGATCGCGCCGCCGTTGCCGCTGACGGTGGCATGGAACGTGACGGGGAGGCCGACGGTGACGGGGCTTCCGGAGGAGGTAAAGGTGACGGAGGTGGTGGCTTGCTGGACGCCCAGGCTGAGCGAGGCGGAGGTGGACTGGTTGTTGGTGTCGCCGGCGTAGATGGCGGTGATGGCGTGGGTTCCGGTTCCGAGGGTGGAGATCGGGAAGGTGGCGATGCCTTGCGGGTTGAGGGTCGCCTGGCCGAGTACGATCGCGCCGTCCTTGAAGGTGACGGAACCGGTGGGGGTGCTGCCGGTGCTGGTGACGGTGGCGGTGAAGGTGAGGTTTGCGCCGGCGATGGCTGGGCTTGGCGAGGCGCTCAGGGTGGCGCTGGAGGTGGCGAGCTGGACCATCTCCGTGACCGCGGCGGAGGTGCTGGCGCTGAAGTTGGCTGCGCCGCTGTAGGTAGCGGCGATGGTGTGCGGGCCGAGTGCGAGGGCGGAGACGTCAAGGGTGGCGACGCCGCCGGTGATGGTGCCGGTGCCGAGGGTGTTGGAGCCGTCGGTGAAGGTGACGGCTCCTGTGAGCGGCGTGCCGGCGGGCGTCAGCGAGGGGGTGACAGTGGCCGACAGATGGACGGCTGCGCCCGCGGCTGACGGGTTGGGGCTGGAGGAGAGGACGGTGGAGGTGGTGATCTTCTCTACCGTCTGGGCAACGGTGGGGGAGGTGCTGATGCTGCTGTTGGAGTCGCCGGAGTAGACCGACGTGAGGGAGTGCGAACCGACGGCGAGGGTTCCAGTGGTGAGGGTGGCGACGCCGGATGCGTTGAGGGGCGTGGTGCCGACGGTGGACGAGCCGTCCATGAAGCTGACGGTGCCGGTGGGGATGCCGGCGGTCTGGCTGGTGACGGTTGCGGTGAAGGTGACGCCGATGCTGAAGGTGGAGTCGGTGTTGCTGGAGCTGAGCGTGGTGGCGCTCGAGGATTTCTGGACGATCTGGGTGACGGGACCCGAGGTGTTGCCGAGGGAGTTGGCGTCGCCCGAGTAACTGGCGGTGATGCGGTGGGAGCCGACGCCGAGGTTGGAGGTGGTGAGGGTCGCTGCACCGGAGCTATCGAGGTTGGCTGTGCCGATCGAGTTGGAGCCGTCGAGGAAGGTGATGAGACCGGTTGCTGTGCCGGAGACGGCGACCGCGTTCGCGGTGAAGGTGACGGGGGATTGGGCGCTCGACGGGTTGTTGCTGGACTGCAGGAGGACGGTGGTGCCGTTCTTGACGACCTGCGTGAGATTGCCGGAGGTTCCGGGGGCGTTGTTGGTGTCGCCCGCGTAGCTGACGGTGATGGTGTGGGAACCGAGGGCGAGCGAGGCGGTCGTGATCTGACCGACGCCGCTGCTGTTGAGGGTGGTGGTGCCGATGGAGGTGTTGCCGTCGAGGAAGGAGATGGATCCGGAGGGGGTGATGCCGGGGCTGGTGAGGGTGGCGGTGAAGGTGACGGGAGCTCCGAAGGCGGAGGGGGAGCCCGAGGACTGGAGGGTGGCGGTCGCGGGATCGAGGGTGAGGACGGTGCCGCTGAGGTTGATGGTTTGCGGTATGTTGGGGGAGTCGGAGGCGATGCGGATGAGGCCCTGAACGGGCGCTCCGGTGACGGTGGGGGCGAACTGGGCGCCGACGACGCAGGTGTAGGAGATGGCGAGGGGCTGGGTGACGAGGCAGGTGGTGGCGGGGTCGACCTGGGCGTTGGTGACGGCCTGAACGGCGGCGATGTTGAGGGGTGCGTTGCCGTCGTTCTCGAGGGTGACGTTCTGGGTGGCCGAGATGCGGTTGACGCGCATGGTCGGGTAGTTGAGGTTGGCGCCGGTGCTGCTGATCTCGCGGATGCGGTTGTGGAAGACGTCGGAGATGAGGAGGTCGCCGGCGCTGTCGAGGACCAGGGCGTAGGGGCCGTAGAGGCCGGCCTGGTCGGCGGGGCCGCCGTCGCCCGAGAAGCTTTCGGTGCTGTTGCCGACGACGGTGGTGATGATGCCGGAGGCGGCGTTGACCTTGCGGACGCGGTTGTTGCCGGAGTCGGCGATGTAGAGGTTTCCGGCGACGTCGATGGCGACGCTGGCGGGGCTGTTGAGGGTTGCGCCGGAGCCTGGGCCGCCGTCGCCCGAGAAGCCGGAGGTGCCGTTGCCGATGACGGTGGAGATGGTGCCGTTGAGAGCGACCTTGCGGATGGCGTGGTTGCTCTGGTCGGCGATATAGACCTCGCCGATGGAGGAGACGGTGACACTCCAGGGGGCGGAGAGCGAGGCGGAGATGGCGGGGCCGCCATCTCCGGTGTAGGCGGCGGCGTGGTTGCCGGCGAAGGCGATAATCTGGCCGGTGATGGGATCGACGCGGCGGACGACGTTGTTGCCGGAGTCGGCGATGTAGAGGACACCGGAGCTGTCGAGGGCGAGGCCGTCGGGAGTGTTGAGGAGGGCGGAGGTGGCGGGGCCGTTGTCGCCGGTGTAGCCCTGGATGCCGAGGCGGCCGGCGACGGTGGTGATGATGCGGGAGGCGGCATCGACGCGGCGGACGGCGTGGTTGGCGCTGTCGGCGAAGTAGAGGTTTCCGGCGCCATCGATGGCGATGGAGGTGGGCTGGTTGAGGGAGGCGGAGGTGGCGGCGGCGCCGTCTCCGGAGGCGCCGGCGTTGCCGTTGCCGGCGTAGGTGGACATGATGCGGGAAGCGGCGTCGACGCGGCGGATGCGGTTGTTGTTGGAGTCGGCGATGAAGAGGTCTCCGCCGCCGTCGACGGCGATGCCGAAGGGGAGGAAGATGGGGGACGATGTGGCGGGCTGGCCGTCGCCGCGGTAGATCCACTGGGAGTCTCCGGCGACGGTCTGAATGGTTCCGGGGACGAAGAGGCCGAGCGGGCCGGTGGCGGCGCCGGCGAGGGAGGTGGAGCCGAGGACGAGGCCGGAGCTGTTGACGAGGACGATGGCGCCGACGCGCTGGCCGGGGAAGCGGGGCTGGAAGCTGACGGGAAAGGAGCAGATCTGCCCGGCGGTGACGGACGTTCCGGTGGCGCAGTTGCCGGCTCCGGCGCCGGCGAAGTCTAGGCCGCTGACGCCGCTGGTGAGGACGTTGACGGCGGTGAGCTGGCCGGTGGCGGTGACGGTGATGGGGATGGTTTGGGAGGTGGAGGTGTTGCCGACGATGGTCTGGGGGAACTGGACGGCGGCGTGGAGGGGGAGGCCGAGGGCGATGAGGGTGAGGGCGGTCGAGAGGGTGAAGCGGAGGGCGGCAGACGGGGGCAAGGTCTGGCGGGGGGATCGGGCGGATCGGACCATGAATGGGAAGCCTCTGGTGTCTCAGGAGCGAGCGATCCGAGGTGGAGGGGTCCGAAGTGGGTCGGGACGGCTCTGCCTGGATGGGCTCGCAGCACACTCTGCCCGGAGAGTATTGAGTACGAAAGGCGATGGACATGGCCCGAAAGTTGCAACGTCTTGCAACTTCGGACTTTCTGCTTTGGAGAGGATGATGCTGGTTTGAGGATGTCGTCCCACCGTGACTTACGACCCTTTCCTGTCTCTAAAATCTTGAAAACACTAACCCTTACGCGTGCGCTTGGGGATGGAGGAGGAGTGGGGTCCTGGCCAGTTTTCGGTTGTCGGTTTTCGGTTGATAGATTTGCGCCAGCTTCAGATTTCAGTTTTCAGCACCCACGTTGGGAGAGCGGGGTCGCGCTGGGGCGCGATACCCCACCTTTCGCGATAAAGCCGCGAGAGGATGGGGCACCCACGCCGGGACAGGATGGGGCACCCACGTCGCGATGAATGGGGCACCCCGGCGGAGGGTGGAGCGGGCTTGCGCGATAATGGGTAGGTTGGTTTTTTTTGGCTGCGCCACTTCCGGGAGATTGGATCGGGGGACGGTGCGGCTTGGTTTTTTTGCTATGGCGGAGCCTCGCGTGAGGCTTACTTTCTCAGGATTGGTGTGATCGATGGAACTTTGGAGTGACTACGAAGGAAAAACCCTGGATGGGCGATTTCCCCTGGAGCAGCTGATCGGCCCGAGTGGACGGAGCGCGGCGTTTCTGACCAAGGATGCGGCGGGCGAGCGGGCGGTGATCCGTGTGGTGGAGACGCTGAACTACGAAGAGGAAGAGATCCTGGCGCGGTGGCGGACGGTGGCGGGGCTCGGGCAGGAGAACCTGCTCGGGATGCGCGAGATGGGGCAGACGGAGATGGGCGGGACGCCTCTGGTGTATGCGTTGCTGGAGCCGACGGATGCCGAGTTGGAGGAGGCCTTGCGGGAGCGGGCGCTGACGGCGGAGGAGACCAAGCAGATTGGGACGAGCCTGGTGAAGGCTTTGCTGGCGCTGCATGGGGCGGGTCTGGTGCATGAGCATGTGGAGGCCTCGTATGTGATGGGGGCGGGCGAGGTGGTGAAGCTGCGGAGCGATTGCGTTCGGGAGATGCCGGAGGGGAGTGAGGGGGCGGTGGCGCGGGCGCGGGATGTGCGGGATCTGGCGGTGCTGTTGCACCGGGCGTTGACGCTGCGGAAGGAGGTCTCGGAGATGGGGGTGGGACCGGGGCTGCCCGCTCCGTTTGACGCTGTGGTGCGGGATGGGATGGATGGGACGTGGGGGCTGGAGGAGATTGGGTTGGCAATGGAGGATCGAGCGCCGGTGGTGGCGACGCCGCCGCGGCCGGATGCGGCGTGGAAGGTTGCGGGGGCGGCGGGGGTGCCGAGGGTTTATACGACGGATGCTGGTTCCGGGTTGGGTTCTGGACTCGGGTCTGGGGTGGGTTCTGGGCTCGGTTCTGGGCTGGGCGAGGTTCGGGGTGGGGCGGGGCTGGGGGCTGGGCGGGCGGAGACGCCGGAGATTGCGCGGACTCGGGAGACGTCGGTGGACCAGGTGTCTCGTGCGGGTGCGGTGGACAGTCTGGCCGGGGTTGGCGAGGCGGTGGATCGTGTGAGGACGGCTGAGCCGACTGCGGAGACGGGGCCGCGGGAGACGGGACCGCCGCGGGTGGTGGGGACGCGGCTGGTTCGGACGGTGGAGCCTTTGGGTGAGAGCTCGGGGGGTCTGGCGGCGGCTGTGCGGGAGGGGGCGCCCGAGGAGCGGGGGCTGGGGGCGTTTGCGCGTCGCGGGGAGTACGGTGGAGGGCGACCCTCGGCGCCGGACCGGATTGTGGTGGAGCCGGAGCGGGTGGACGGGGGGATGCGGCGGCGTTTGTTGTTAGGCGGGGCGGGTGTGGCGGCGGTGGCTCTGGCGGCGTTTGGGGTGCATGCGTGCCGCAGCGGACCAGGGGCGCCGTCGGCCGGTGTTCCGGCTGCGGTGGTGGCTCCGGCGAGTGGTGGAGCGGTTGGCTCCGCGGGCGGGACGAGTGTTCCGGCGGCGGCTGAGGGGAGCGGCGCGCGGACGGGCGGGATCGGGGCGGGTGGGGTCGGGTCGGCGGTGCGGCGTGGGCCTGGGACTGGGAGCGGGGCTGTGACGGCGCCCGGCAAGGCGGGGCAGGGCGACTGGCGGGTGGTGGCGTATACGTTTCGGGGGGAGAAGCAGGCCGAGCACAAGGCAAGGCAGATAGCGGAGCGGCATGGGGCTTTGCGTCCGCAGGTATTTTCGCCGACGGGGCGTGCGCCGTATCTGGTGGCTCTGGGCGGGTGGATGTCGGCGGAGCAGGCGACGGCGGTGCGGGCAAAGGCGCGGCGCGAGGGTCTGGCGCGAGATGTGTATATGCAGAACTACAGGCGGGGGCGCGGGCGGTAGGTGGTTTGGCGGCTGGGATGGAACATCTGCCGCCGGGATGCTTCGGCCCAGCGTATGCAGGCAGATCTCTCGGCCTTGCCTGGGGTGACGGAGTTGGGGCGGGGGCGTGCGAGTTATGCGATTGCGATTTCACACTTAAGTGCGGGCATTTCACACTGTAAGTGGGGTGGCGATGTCACACTGGGGGTGCTATGCCTTTCTTGAAGCTGAGTTGGTTTGTGCTGTTTGTGATGGTGGTGGGGTGCTTGGTCGGGGTGCCGGTGCTGGGGCAGAATGCGACGACTTCGTTGCGCGGGACGGTGGTTGATTCTTCCGGGCTCGCCGTCGCGGGGGCGGTGGTCAGGGTTGAGGATCGCAGCCGCGGCGTGCGGTTGGAGCAGACGGTGTCGGCGGAGGGGGAGTACAGCTTTCAGCAGCTGGCGCCGGCGCGGTATGTGGTGACGGTGGAGGCTCGGGGCTTTCATGCGGCGCCGGTTGAGAAGAATTTGTTTGTCAACCAGCCGGCGACCTTGGAGCTGCGGCTGGCGGCCGAGGGGCAGGCGGTGGCGATCGATGTGACAGCGAGCGCGTCTGCTTTGAACACGACCGACGCGACGATCGGCGATGCGGTGAGCGGGGCGATGATTGAGGCGCTGCCGATCGAGGGGCGCAATGTGCCGGACCTGTTGAGCTTGCAGCCGGGGGTGTTGTACCTGGGGCGGCATCGGGATGATGCGGATTTTGACAGCCGGAGCGGGGCGGTGGCAGGGGCGCGGTCGGACCAGGGGAATGTGACGCTGGATGGGACGGACAACAACAACCAGGTGCAGGGGTATGCGTTTACGGGCGTGCTGCGATCGACGCTGGACTCAGTGGAGGAGTTTCGCGTGGTGACGACGGGGTCGAACGCGGACACGGGGCGGTCTTCGGGGGCGCAGATCGATATTGTAACCAGAAGTGGAACAAATGCTGTGCATGGGACGGTGTATGAGTACAACCGGAATACGTTGACGGCGGCAAACGACTGGTTCAACAAGCAAGGCCAGATTGTGGAGGGGCTGCCGAACCGTCCGGGGAAGCTGATCAGGAATACGTTTGGGGCTTCGATGGGCGGACCGGTGAAGCGGGATCGTTTGTTTTTCTTTGGGAACTATGAGGGTCAGAGGACGGCCGAGAATGTGCAGCAGACGTCGGTGGTGCCGACGGCGAGCTTTCGGGCGGGGGAGCTGAGTTATTTGAGCGGAGGTTCCGCCGTGACGCTGACGCCGGGGCAGTTTGCGGCGATGGATCCGCGGTGCGGCGGGATGGGAACGTGTCCGGCGGGGCCGGGGGTTAACCCGGGGGTGCTGGCGTTGTTTGGGCAGTATCCGTTGCCGAACGGGTCGGTGGCGGGCGATGGTTTGAATACGGCGTCGTATACGTGGTCGGCGCCGAATCCGGTGTCGCTGAATACGGGGATTGTGCGTTTGGACGCGCATGTGAGCGACCGGCATCAGGTGTTTGCGCGGGGCGTGTTGCAGGACGACAGCGCGGCGCCGGCGCCGCAGTTTCCGGGGCAGGCGGCCAGCAGCCGGCGGCGGGACAACACCAAGGGCGTGACGTTGGGCGAGGTGTGGACGGTGACGCCGAACCTGGTGAACAACGCTCGGTACGGGTTTACGCGGCAGGGGTATGCGGACCGGGGCCTGGGGCAGGGGTCGTATGTGAATTGGGGAACGGGGACGCTGAGCAACCTGACGGCGGAGACGCGGAGCACGGAGGTGCGGGTGCCGGTGCAGCAGGTGCTGGACGATGTTTCGTGGACGCGGGGGCGGCATACGGTGCAGGCAGGCGTGAATTATCGGCTGGTGCACAACGCGCGGACGTCGGATGCGTTGTCGTACGATTCGGCGGGGACGATCGGGTTCGATGTGACGGGATCGGGGTTTGCGGGGACGGGACAGAGCTTCGATCCGGGGGCGTTTGGATTGCCGGCGGTGGATGCGGGGTTTGTGAACTCTTACAACTTTGCGGTGGCGAACCTGGCGGGGATTATTTCGCAGGTGACGAACCAGTACAACTATGTGATTTCGCGGGATGGACGGACGGGAACGCTGGCTCCGCAGGGAGCGTTGATCGGGCATGATTTCAAGGCGAACGAGGTGGAGTATTACGTGCAGGACAGCTGGCGGGTGAGCCCGCGGCTGACGTTGACGGCGGGGGTTCGGCACAGCCTGCAGCAGACACCGTATGAGGTGCATGGGCAGCAGGCAGAGGTGACGACGGACCTCAATCAGTGGTTTCGGAACCGGGTAGCGGGGGCGGCGGCGGGGGTGGCGAACCAGCCGGCGTTGAGCTTTGGGCCGTCGGGCCAAGCGCGTGGGTTGCCGGCGTACTGGCCGATGGCGAAGGCGGATTTTGCGCCGCGGGTGTCGGTCGCGTTTGCACCGGACGGGAGGACGTCGCTCAGGGCCGGGTTTGGGGTGTTCTTTGACCACTTCGGGCAGGGGATTGTGAACTCCTTTTCGCAGTACGGATCGTATGGTCTGCAGGGGCAGAAGCAGACGCCCAACGATGCGTTGTCGCCGGACAATGCTCCGCGATTCACGGGGCTGCATGCGATTCCGGCGATCAATGGGCCGACGCCGGCGACGATCCAGTATCCGTTTACGCCGTCGGGGGATCCGTTTACGACGGGGTTTGCGACGGCGATCGGTTTGGATGACAAGCTGCGGACGCCGTACTCGTATGCGATGAATGTATCGGTCCAGAGGGAGTTGCCGGGCGGGTTCACGATGGAGCTGGCGTATGTGGGTCGGATGGGGCGGCATTTGTTGCAGCAGACGGATCTGGCGGCGCCGCTCGATTTTGTGGATGCGAAGAGCGGGCAGGACTTTTACGGCGCGGCGACGGTACTGACGGAGCAGGCGAACGCCGGTGCGAAGAGTGTGGCGCCGGTGGCGTATTTTGAGGACTTGTTTCCGGATGCGGCGGGGATGGGGGCGGATGGAACGGGAAGGGTGGGGGCGAGCGCGACCGAGAATATCTATACGAATCTGTTTCAGGTGTATCCGGTGAATGCTTCGTACATCCAGTACAGCCTGGACGTGTTGTGCTCTCCGGGATGCGGGGGCGTGCGCCAGCCGGGGCAGCAGGGACGGTACTACAATCCGCAGTTCAATTCGCTGTTTTCGTGGACTTCGAATGGGACGAGCAGCTACAACGCGGCGCAGGTGGTGCTGCGGCATCCGATGTCGCACGGGTTGCAGACGGACTTCAGCTATACGTACTCGAAGTCGCTGGACTTCGGCTCGGATACGGAGCGGACGTGTGTGCAGTGCGGGACGAACACGAACTCGACCTTCAGCTATATCGTGAATGCGTTTCGGCCCGCGGAGAACTACGGTGTGTCGGATTTCGACACGACGCACCTGATCACGGCGGACTGGGTTGCGGACCTTCCGGTGGGACGGGGGCGGCGGTTTGCGGGGAGCGCGGGGGGTTGGCTGAACGAGGCGATCGGAGGATGGCAGGTTTCGGGGCTGGCGCGGTGGACGAGCGGGTTGCCGTTTACGGTGATGGCGGGGAATGGGTGGGAGGTGGACTGGTCGCAGGAGAGTGCGGTGGTGAAGACGGGGCCGGTGAAGATGCGCAAGCACCTGGTGGCGAATGGGACGTCGCTGTCGCCGGAGGTGTTCGACGACCCGGCCGGCTTGCTGAGTGGGATCGGTGCGGGTGGGCCGCTGCGGAATCCTTTGCCGGGCGAGGCGGGGTCGCGCAATGTGTTTCGCGGGGATGGGTATTTCGGTGTGGATGGTGGGTTGGCGAAGACGTGGGCGGTGGGTCGACTGCGCGGGGAGCCGCAGCTGCTGCGGTTTTCGTGGGAGGTGTTCAATGTAACGAATTCGGTCCGGTTCGATGTGAATCCTCTGAACTCGCTGCAGAACCAGACGACGAGCGGGCAGTTTGGGGTGTATGGGGCGACGCTGACGCAGCCGAGGGTGCAGCAGTTTGTGTTGCGGTACTGGTTTTAGAAAGGGAACGGAGACGGGATGACAGGGGAGGTGACTTTGCGGCGCAGGCGATTTCTTCAGATGGCGGGTGGGGCTTCGGTGTTTCCACTCTTGCGACCGGCGGAGGCGATGTTGGGTGAGCAGGGTGGACGGACGATGCGGGTATGGACGACGAGCGAGACGAAGAAGCACGTGGAGGGATCGCCGGTCGCGCGGGGCTCGATGGGCTCACGCGCTTCGGAGCAGGAGCAGGTGGTGGTGGATGGTCTCCAGCGTTTTCAGCCGATGCTGGGGTTTGGGTCGGCGTACACGGATGCGTCGTGTTTTTTGCTGAACGGGATGGAGCCGGAGGCGCGGCGCAAGTTTTTAGAGGAGACGTTTTCGCCGGACCGGATGAACCTGAGCGTGGGGAGAACGAGCATTGGGGCGAGCGATTATTCGCGCGATGTTTACAACTATGACGATGTGCCGGGCGATGTGGAGATGGCGCATTTTTCGATTGCGCATGACGAGGCGTACATCCTGCCGATGCTGCGGGAGATGCGGCGGCTGAATCCCGATCTGTTTCTGCTGTCGACGCCGTGGAGTCCGCCGGGGTGGATGAAGACGTATGGGTCGATGCTGGGCGGGTGGATGACGAACAAGTATCTGGGGCCGTATGCGCTGTATCTGAGCCGGTTTCTGGAGGCGTACAGGAAGGCGGGGGTCGCGGTGAACGCGATCACTTCGCAGAATGAGTTGGAGACGGATCAGGCGGGGCATATGCCGGCGGCGTACTGGCCGCCGGAGATGGAGTCGGACTTTGTGCGCGACCATCTTGGGCCGATGTTGCGGAAGAAGGGCGACGAGACGGAGATCTGGCTGCTGGATCACAACTACGATTTGTGGAAGCGGGTGCGTTGGCAGATGCAGGATGCGGAGCTGCGGAAGTATGTTTCCGGCGTGGCGTGGCATGGATATGTGGGGACGCCGGACCAGATGAGCCGGCTGCATGAGGCGGAGCCGCAGATGCCGTTTTACTGGACGGAGGGCGGGCCGGACTACACGGATCCGAAGTATGCGACGGACTGGACGCGATGGGGGAACATTTTTTCGGCGGCGATCAACAACTGGTGCCGGTGCGTGATTACGTGGAATCTGATGTTGAATGAGCGGGGCGAACCGAATATCGGGCCGTTTTCCTGCGGCGGTCTGGTGACGCTGCGCGGAGATCGGGAGCTGGTGTACAGCGGGCAGTATTGGGCGTTGCGGCAGTTTTCGCAGCATGTGCGACGCGGTGCTGTGCGCGTTGGGACGCATAGTGACGCTTCGGAGCTGGGCCATGTCGGCTTTGTGAACAAGGATGGGACGTGGGTGCTGGTGCTGACGAACACGGGGGACGAGCGGCAGTTGGCGATCGTGAATGGAGGTCTGGGGGCGCGGGTGGTTTTGGAGAAGAACTCTGTCACGACGCTGGTGTGGTGAGATGGCGGCGTCGGTTGGTGGAGTTGTGGGGCGGCGGCCTGACGCGGCGTCGAGGCGTGTGGGCGCGATGTCATCGAAGCGGGGGGATGTCGCATGTCGCATCTTTGATGGCCTGGCGCAGCCACCGATGTTGGGGATCGTTGTCTCGCCGGGGGTGCCAGTACATCCGGTAGGAGTATCCGGTGATCTCTTTTGGGGGCATCACCAGGCGAGCTTTTGTGAGGTCGGCGTAGGCGTTTGCGAGCCGGCGAGGCACGGTGACGAGAAAAGGTGTCGACTCGACCATCTTCATGGCCACGGTGAAGTAGGGCACGGCGATGGGACACTTGCGGCGTTCCCCAATGGAAGCCAGGGCGAGTTCGGGAACGGTTTGCCGGCCGTGCAGGACGTTGACGCCGATGTGGTGCTGGGCCAGGTATTGTTTGAGCGACAGTCGATCGGGGAGGGAGCAGTTTTTGGCGGCCAGACAGACGAATTCGTCTTCAAACAGAGGTTCGGAATGAAGATGCTCGGGCGCCGCGCCCATCTGTGCGTCGAGTACGAGGTCGAGGCGGTTGCGGTCCAACTCGGCGAATCGATCATCGGTCCAGGGCTGGAAGAGAAGTGAGATTTTCCAGTGAACGATCTCCCGGCAAAGAACGGGACCGTAGAGTTGAGCCGCGTTATCGGTGGCGCATAGACGGAACGAAACGCGATCGTGGGCCGGATTGAAGGTGTGGCCTGTGATGAGGCGATCGAGTTGCGGGAGGATGACGGCCATCTCGTCCAGCAAGGCCTGGCCTCGTGGGGTCGGCTCGAAGCCTTTCGGTGTTCGCAAGAGCAGATCATCCTGAAACAGATTGCGCAAGCGCTGCAAGGCACGACTGACGGACGGCTGACTCAAGCCCAGGCGTTTTGCCGCGCGCGAGATGCTGTGCTCCTCCATGAGGACCAGGAGGTAGACGAGCAGATTGAGGTCGGCCTTCCGCAGATGTGCTAAACGTATAGTCACTATTCAAAGTATGCACGTTGCCTTGGGTTTGTTGTTCGTCATCGTATTTGGGAAGGGCAGGAATCAGGGTGGAGGATGACATGGCGAGGACAGCTATCGTGACGGGCGCTTCCGGCGGTATTGGAGGAGCGGTAGCGAGGCGATTGGCAGCGGACGGGTTCTCGGTTGTGGTTCATTCTTCGGGTCGCTCCGAAAAGGCCGATGAAGCCGTCGCGGAGATCGAGAAGGCCGGCGGACAGGCGGTGGCCGTGGTGGCTGACGTGTCGAAGCCGGATGATGTAAAGCAGCTGTTTGTGAAGGCGAAGGAAGCATTCGGCGACGTCGGGGTCGTGGTGAATGCCGCGGGCATTATGCCGTTGGCGCCGATCGCGAAGGGTGACATTGCGAGCTTCGACCGGGTGATTGCGACCAATCTGCGCGGCAGCTTTCTGGTGATGAGCGAGGCGGCGAACCATGTTGTCGACGGTGGCCGGATCGTGGTGTTTTCGAGCAGCGTCGTCGCCAAGAACTTCCCCGGCTATGGGGCGTACGTCGCTTCAAAAGAGGGCGTGGAAGGTTTGACGCGCGTTCTTGCGAATGAACTTGGGGCGCGCAGGATCACGGTGAATGCCGTTGCGCCGGGGCCGGTTGCGACGGAGTTGTTCGTGCAAGGAAAGACGAAGGAGCAGATGGATGGGATGGCAAAGATGGTTCCGCTGGGAAGGATCGGCGAGGTCGGAGATATTGAAGGCGTTGTGGCGTTTCTGGTCAGCAAAGACGCGGGCTGGATCAATGGACAGGTGATCCGGGTGAATGGTGGATTTGCCTAAGACGAACTTCCAATGACGGGTCGTCTGGACCGATCCGAGGAGTGATGCCGATGCACACCGTAAAGGTCGTAGGTGCCGGTTTGGGGCTTCTTGCCATGTGTGTGCTGGTGGGCCGTGGCTCAGGGGGCAAGCAGGGGATGGCCAAGGGAGCAGCGGTTTTCCTGCCGTTATGGATGGTCGGAACGGGGGTCAATCTGTATGTGGGCGTGAGGAAGGCGGGGTATTCGGTTGCGGACGAGTTGCCGGTGGCGGCCGGTGTGTTCGGAGGTCCAGCGCTTGCCGCTCAGGGAGTTTGGTGGAAGCTCCGTTGACGGCGCCTTCGCGATATAGAACGCAGCATGATGATTACCGATGGAGGCGTTTATGCCAGATCGTCGTATCGATGTACACGCACATTTTCTTCCGGACTTTTACACCGACGCTCTTCGGACAGCAGGCCAGGATCATCCGGATGGAATGCCGGCCATCCCTGAATGGAGCGAGGAGAGGGCGCTTGGGATGATGGACGGTCTGGGCATTGCAGCGGCCGTGATTTCGATCTCTTCTCCCGGCGTGTATTTCGGCGATGCGGAGGCGGCTCACAAGCTTGCCAACCGGACCAATGAGGAGGCGGCGCGCCTGCAGCGGGATCACCCTTCGCGGTTCGGCTGGTTTGCGGTGACCTCTTTGCCGGACGTGAAGACGGCGATCGCGGAGGCGAGTGAGGCACTCGACGAAAAGGGGGCCGATGGCGTGGTGGTCGAGACGAATCAGCAAGGGATGTATCTCGGCGATCCGAAGCTGGAGCCTTTTTACAAGGCGCTTGACGACAGGAGATCTGTTTTATTTGTGCATCCCACGTCTCCCAAGTGCCAGGGATGCGGATCTCTGACGCTGGGCTATCCCGAGCCGATGCTGGAGTTCATGTTTGAGACCACGCGAACGATTACCAACATGATTCTTTCGGGGGTAACGCTTCGCTACCCGAACATTCGCGTGATCGTGCCCCATGCCGGGGCGGCGCTGTCTGTGCTGGCCAGTCGCGTGGACCTGATGATGCCTTTCTTTGAGGCGAACTCGCAGCACAAATCGCCGAATCTGCATGGGGAACTGCGGAAGCTGTATTTCGACCTGGCGGGTGCTCCGGTGCCGGAGCTTCTGAGTGTTTTGCTGCAGATCGCCGATCCACACCACATTCTGTACGGGAGCGATTGGCCCTATACCGCGCTGGCGCTTTGCACCGATGTGGCGGGCAAGCTCGACCAGACCTCTCTGCTTGCGGGCGGTCTGCGCGAGGACGCGATGCATGGGAACGCCCGCACGCTGTTTCCGAAGTTAGTTGAAGCGATGCAAGCCTGCAGCCTGCCCAGCAGTGAGGGGGGCCTCGTATTCAGGAGCAAGAAAGGAACTTTATGACGGACGATTTGGCGATATCAGAAAAGCTGAACCTGAGCCTGACGATCAACAAGGTGCGGATTTCTGTGGAAGTGGAGCCCTGGGTGACGCTCCTGGATCTGCTTCGGGAGCAACTGTATTTGACCGGGACGAAAAAGGGGTGCGATCACGGTCAATGCGGCGCGTGTACGGTGCTGATCGACGGCAAGCGACGGAACAGTTGCCTTGCCCTGGCGGTTCTGGTGGACGGCGCCGAGATCACGACGATCGAGGGGGTCGCTGACGGGGACGATCTCCACCCTCTGCAGGCGGCCTTTCTGGAGCACGATGCGTACCAGTGCGGCTACTGCACGCCGGGACAGATCTGTTCGGCGTTGGGCCTGTTGAAGGAGGGCCATGCCAGCACGCGGGAAGAGGTGCAGGAGTCGATGAGCGGCAACATCTGCCGGTGTGCCGCGTACGGCAATATCGTCGACGCGATCATGACCCAGCTACCCGCGGCGGGGAGCCGATGAGGCACTTCGCGTTTGTCCGCACGGGCACGGTTGCCGACGCTGTGAGCGAAGGCGCGGCGGCGCCGATGTCTTACATCGCCGGCGGAACGAATTTGGTGGACCTGATGAAGTACGATGTCGAACGTCCGTCTCGGTTGGTCGACATCAACGCCTTGCCTCTCGCGAAGATCACCGAGCTTGACGGTGGCGGCTTGCGCCTTGGGGCTCTGGCGACCAATGCAGATACGGCGTGTGACTCTCGGGTGAAGCAGCGTTATCCTCTTGTGTCGAGCGCGATCCTTGCGGGAGCGAGCGCGCAGCTTCGCAATGCGGCTACCAATGGTGGCAATCTCAATCAGCGGACGCGTTGCCTTTACTTCTACAACGTGGCCACGCCGTGCAACAAGCGCGATCCCGGATCGGGCTGCGGAGCCATGGACGGGATCAATCGCGTGAATGGAATTCTGGGCATGAGTTCGGCCTGCATTGCGACGCATCCGTCGGATATGTGCGTCGCTCTCGCGGTGCTGGATGCGCAGGTGAGAGTTGCTGGAAAGGGAGGGGAGCGGGTCATTCCGATCGGCGACTATCATCGGCTGCCGGGGGACGAGCCGTGGCGCGACAACACGCTGCACGCCGGTGAACTGGTGACCGCGATCGACCTGCCCGCGGATGGATTTGCAGATCACTACACGTACCTGAAGCTGCGGGATCGGCAGTCGTACGCGTTTGCGCTGGTTTCTGTTGCGGTGGCGATGCGCATGGAAGGCGGGCTAATCCGGGAGGCGCGCGTCGCTCTCGGCGGCGTTGCTTCCAAGCCCTGGCGGAGGGTTGGCGCCGAGGCCCTGCTTCACGGAGAGCGGCCTGCAGACGAAGTTTTCTCGCGGTTTGCGAACGCCTTGATCGAGGGCGCGGTGGGACACGGCGGCAACGACTTCAAGATCTCGTTGGCGCGGCGAGCCATCGTCTGGGCTTGTCACCAGGCGGCGGACGGAACGCCACAATCGCAGACCGACAAACGTATCGCCTGAGAGGGAACAGTCATGAACACAGCTGAGCGTACCGGGATCGTTGACTTTGCCGCCTATAAGGATGCCCCGCGCCGGGTAGAGGGACGAGACAAGGTCATGGGCAAGGCGGTATATGCCGGTGACTTTTACAGCGACAGGTTGGAGCGAGAGATCGATGTGGCCTACGCCGTGACCAGCACACAGGCGACCGGGTCCGTGGTGTCGATCGACACGCGAGCAGCTCTCGCCGGCGAGGGCGTGCATGCGGTGCTGACGCATGAGAACGCGCCTCGACTGAATAAGGTGTTGTCGCTCAATGGCACGGAGATCGGGGATATTTTGCCGCTGCAGGACGGCAAGCTGCACTACGGCGGTCAGTGCGTCGCGCTGGTGGTTGCAGACTCGCTGGAGCATGCGCGAAATGCTGCGTTACTGGTCGAGGTTCGATACAGCGAGCCTGAGCCGAGGGCTGCCTTTACGTTGCAGCAGGGACAGGATCGCCTGAACGACGCGAAGCAGGTCGGAGCCATGGAGAAGGGGAAGGTGGAGATCGGCCATCCCGAGAAGGTTTACGGGCATTCGGCTCATCGGGTGGACATCACGGTGGATACCTCGCCGCACCATCACAATGCGATGGAGCCCGGAGCGATCGTCGCGACGTGGGAAGAGGACGGCGGTCTCACGGTTCGGATGCCATCGCAGTTTTGCTACGGAGACGCAGTGATTCTGGGGGAGGCTTTCGGGTTTGGCTTGAAGGAACGCCTGCCCCGCATCGTTGGACAGGTGATCGGCGGGCTGGAATTCGACAACAAGATCCGTGTGATTACGCCTTTGGCCGGAGGCGCTTTCGGAAGCAAGCAGGCCAATATTCATACGCTGCTGGCGCCGATGGCGGCGAAGGTGGTGGGTCGTCCGGTGAAGCTGGTGTTGTCACGCGAACAGATGTTTTCCATGATGCCTTTTCGGGGGCAGTCGCAACAAAGGCTTCGTCTCGGTGCAGATGCGGACGGCAATCTCGAGGCTATTCTGCAGGATATTCAGATGGCGCAAGGGGCCGGGGGCACGTTTATCGAGCCCGTAGGTGAGAACACGACCAAGGTGTATGCCTGCAAGAACATTTGGGTAAACAACCGGACGGCTCGGCTGGACACGGGCGCACCCGGATGGATGCGTGGGCCGGGAGCGAGTCTCGGGCAGTTTGCCCTGGAAGTTGCGATCGACATGCTTGCGGAAGAGGCCGGGATCGACCCTCTGGAGATGCGGCTGCGCAACCATGCGGATGTGGAGCCGGACACCGGTCATGAGTGGTCCAGCAAGTCGCTGAAGCAGTGCTACCAGGCGGCGGCCGAACGCAGCGGATGGTTTGCGCGGGATCCGCGGGTGGGGTCGATGCGGGAGGGCCGCCAACTTGTGGGTTTCGGGATGGCGACCTCCATTTACCCGACGCGGATGCTTCCGGCGGTCGCCAGCATCGCCCTCTTTCCGACGGGGAAGGCGGTCGTGAAGAGCGCCGTGCACGAGATGGGACAGGGGATGCTCACCGCGATGACCCACGTTGCAGCCGAGCACCTCGGTCTGCCGCTCGCCGCGGTGAAGCTGGAATGGGGAGACACCCGGTTGCCGTACGGTTCCATGGCGGTTGGGT
Source organism: uncultured Acidobacteriaceae bacterium (assembly GCA_964236945.1). Taxonomy (GTDB): domain Bacteria; phylum Acidobacteriota; class Terriglobia; order Terriglobales; family Acidobacteriaceae; genus Edaphobacter. The sequence continues at coordinate 44,767 of CAXSGC010000005.1, forward strand.
CGATGGGCGCGCTGACCAACGGGGCGGCGATTGCAGAGGCCGCCGCCAAGGTATCGAAGGCACTCTTCAAGAAGGTCGTGAAGGATTCCGCGTCTGTCCTTTGCGGGCAACACATCGATCATCTTGCCATCAGCGGGGAGTTTATCGTCGCTGAGGACGGGAAGAAAGAAGCGGTAACGGTCGCGGCCGGCCGGCTCACGGAGCCGATCGAAGAGGAGGCCATCACGGGCCGACCGCCTCAGCTTCCATCTCTTCCGCACAAGTACGGACGTTCGGTCTTTGGGGCACAGATCGTCAAAGTGCTGATCGATCCGGACACGATGCACCTCAAGGTGGATCGGCTGGTCGGTGCGTTTGCCGGCGGACGAGCGCTGAATCCTATGCTGGTTCGGAGCCAGTTGATGGGCAGCATGGTTTGGGGGCTCGGGCAGGCCTTGATGGAGGAGAGCTCGATCGACCGGCGGAATGGCATCTGGATGAATGGCAATCTTGGCGAAGCTCTGGTGCCGGTGAACGCGGACACCGGTGGAATCGAGGTCATCCTGATCGAAGAGGACGATCGGCGTGGTCATCCGCTCGGGATTAAGGGCATGGGAGAGATCGGCGTTATTGGAACGGCGGGAGCTGTGTCGAACGCGATCTACCACGCCACGGGGAAGCGACTCACTTCGTTGCCGATGAAGATCGACGATCTGCTGCGGGACAGATAGGCGGAGGGACTTCCGCGGCCACGCCACGGGGTGCTGACTCTTGATCCGGGAATTTGACCGCGCAGATCGGTTGGCTGTCACTGTGCTTGATTTCACGAAGCGGCGCGGGCACTTCTCCGACTAGCTGCTGACGGAAGGCCTCAATACCTCCTCGCACCATTGCCGAAAGCTGGTGGGCGTGGTCGAGGCCGGGGAGCGCGGCGTGGCGTTGTCGAGGCCCTCGTTTTTGGCGACCATCATGTCGACCATGCCCTGGGCCATGGCCTCAGACATCCCGGCTCCGGTCAATCTGCTTTTGAAGGCTTCAAACGGGATTTGTCCGTAGCGTACGGGTTTTCCCAGCACCTCCGACATCGTTTGGGCCATGTCGTTGAAGGAAAGGTCCTCGGGGCCGAGCACCGCGACCTCGCTTTGTCCGCTCCAGGATGGATCGAGCAGAAGTTTGGACGCAGTGTCGGCGATGTCGCGAATCGCGCACGTCGGCGCCTTGAGGTCCCCCGAGATGGGCGAGAAAAACATGCCCTGGCTCTTGATCGGCTCGACCTGCCCTAATAGGTTGTCCATAAAGGAAGGCATGGTCAGCGCGCGGAGGCTTACGCCCGTGTTCGCGATCAAGTCGTCCATGGCCAGCGATGCGGAGACCAGGCCGGTGTTGCGTGGCCAGCCGCGGCCCAAGGCTGAAACCACGACGACCCGCTTCACGTTTTGGCTTCGAAGGGCGTCGCACGCGGGGCGAGTAAAGTCCACGTAGGTGGCTTCCAGGCTTTCGGTTTTGAAATCTGGAGGAACGAGCCAGAACACAGAGTCCGCTCCCTTGAATGCCTTGGTGAGGACGTCGATGTCGCCGTGCGATCCCTCGACTACATCGACACGATCGCGGATTTTCGATGGGATGCGGGAGGGATCGCGCGCGATGACGCGGACGGATTCGTCGCTTTGGCAGAGATTTTCCAGGACCTTTCGGCCGATATTGCCGGTCGGTGTCGTTACGACGATCATGAGGTTCCTCCATGGATCTGAGTGACACGTATACGTACGGTACCGTATAGGTGTCCGCGCACGCCTCATTGTGGTGCCTGGTTCCGTATCTCCGTATCTCCGTATCCGTAGCTCCGTAAGCGCAGAGATGCAGGCCTGGGTGCTTGGGCGGGTGTTGTTGGAAGAGAAGAAGCGCTCCACCCTGATGTGTTAGTTAACTTAGGTCTATGGTTCCGCCGCCCAACTCCGCCGGAAGGACGCCTCGGCGCGTTTTGCGTCAAAAGGTGTGGTCAGCCTGGCTGGTGGAACTGCTGAGCCTGGCGATTATGCTTTGCGGTGGCGCAAACGTGCTTGCCGGCTTACGGTTTTCCCTGCCCCGGCTCGGTTCTTTGTCGAAACTTCCGGACCCCTTACATGCGGTGGGCGCGACAGGGGAGATCATCCTCGGCGCGATTCTGGTGCTTATCGGAATCGGGCTCTGGTGGCGTTTGCGGACGATGTGGTTGTTTGCGATTTTGACGCTTGTTCTCACGGTGACCGCGAACGCCATTCTGCGTCATTGGGGCGCGGAGCTCCTTTTGCCACTGGTGATGCTTGTTTGTCTTCTGCTTGCGCGCGAGAATTTTACTCGCGCCACCAGGTTTGCGAGCAGCCTGATTTCTCTCGTCTGCGTGATAGGAACGCTGGCGTACGGTGTGATTGGGAGCTATATCCTGGGGCGCGGGTTTCAGCCGCATATCGGCGATTTAGCCACGGCATGGTATTTCACGCTGGTCAGTCTATCGACGGTCGGGTATGGGGACATCGTCGCGGTCGATGAAGAGGCGCGGATCTTCGTGATGACGTTGCTTGTGGTCGGGATTGGCGTTTTCGCGACGGCGCTGGCTTCGATTCTTGGACCCTTCGTTTCCGGAGAGCTTTCGCGGTTGTTAGAAAACAGAAAGGAAAAGACGGACGTGACGGACCACATCATTCTTGTAGGGGACGGAATCTTCGCCCGTGTGACCGCGTTGGAGCTCGCTCGGCGCAATGCTGCATTCGTCCAGCTTCTGGGGCCGACCGCGGAACCGATCACACCCGATCAGCCCTTTGAACGAATCGACACGGACGAGGAAGCCGGGCTGCGCAAAGCGGGTGTGGAACGGGCGAAGACGGTTATTGCCGCTCATGACGACGATGGGCGGAACGCGTTTTCGACGCTTCTTGTGAAGAACATTGACCCACGGATCAAAGTCATCGCGATCGCCAGTTCCCGCAGAAGCATCCGTCCGTTGGAACTTGCAGCGGCGAATGTGGTATTCGCTCCGGTGCTGGCGGGGGGCCGTCTTTTGGCGGACCTTGCCCAGGATTTAGAGATCCCGCAAGAGTTTAGAGACCTTCTCGAGCGCAAGTGATTTGTGTTCCTAGAGCAAATTACCTGTTGCTGTGGAGCGGGAATGTTCGTGCAGAGCCGTTTTCCTTGAGAGAAACCGGCGTCGATACTGTGGCTCCCTGTACACCGACAGGTACTTTGCTCTAGATGTGAAGTTTCAAGACGTTGTCCATTCGATCTGACTGCGAGAAGCTGGTTCTGGGACGAATCAGGCTTACAAGAGGGACCGAATGGGACTATCACCAGAATGCCCGACTGACGATTCTATAGTCGAGAGCAGCTCGCCCGGAGCGTAGTGGAACAGGGGATCACGTTGAAGCTGGCCGCGGGCAGCCTTAACATGAAGCCGGCGGCCAAGTGGGTTGGAGGCTATCGCGCGGCCGGGACAGCCGGTCTGGGCGACCGATCGTCGCGTCCGCGCCGATGTCCACGCTCTGTCTCTTCTCCTCTCATCGAAAAGGTTTTGGCTCTTCGCCGCTTGCGCTACAACGGATGGCGCATCGCCCATGGCACTCGCTCTGAGCCGAGCCACGGTCAGCCGCATTCTCGGACGGGCCGGCATGAACCGGCTGCGATCGCTTAATCGCCCGCCGCCAGGGGTGCGCTACGAACACCGGCGCCCCGGGGACCTGATTCACTTCGATATAAAGCGTCTGGAGCGGATCGTCCAGCCCGGCCACCGCGTCCACGGCGACCGCACCCGCGAAAGCTGAGGCGCAGCTACGAGTATCTGCATATCGCCATCGACGACCACAGCCGCATCAGCTGTGCCGCCATCCTGCCCGGCCAGACCAGCCGCTCCGCACAGATCTTCTTACACATGACCCGAGCTCACTTCTCGCGCTTCGGCATCCGCCGGGACACCTTACCGTCTACGGATGCCATAATCGACGAAAAGACATAGCCCTTCGGATTGTCCAAGATGTATCGCGCAATGGCAGGTATTCGAGCCCGATTGAGCGGGCGTTGCGCTCGAAACTCTGCCGGCAGCTCCGCCTCGTCATAGAGGAAGATCCGCGGAATCAGGTGCAGGGGACACATCGCGGCATAGAACACGCGTCCAGCCTTCCCACACTTTCGAGTTCCTTCGATTCCAGTCGACTGCAGCCAGGCCGGAGAGCTTCTCCGGCCAGTCGTCAGGGAACGCGCGAACGAGACGCGCCCCCATGATGCCGAGTGCGTGGAGCCCGATGCCGTGGGCATGTATGAAGTCTCGCCTCAACTCGGAGGAATGAACCCGTCTCTGCGCGGCGAGATTCCAATCTGGCATCTGGTGAGCGACTTCGCACCAGAACCACACGGCAAGATCGCCGTCTTCTTGCGACAATTCGTCATTCTTACGTTTCTGCAGGAGCGAGCGGGTGCCTTGGTAGACACTGCTGAGGGTGAACAGCTTGATCGACTTCTGCGGAATGCTCGAGCGTTCGACTTCCGTCAACGTGGAAAAGACTTCGACATCCCTGACGATTCGCCGAGCAAGCTGAGCCATCGGGCTGCGGAGATCATAGAGAATTCCAATACCTTTGCTGGGCCGCACAGCGAATTGATTAAGATCCGCGAACATTTGCTGACTTCGCTTCAGTCCACCGTCAGCGAAGAGAACGACCGAAATCGTCTTTTCCCCTAGTTCGGGGTTCTCTTTGAGCGCGGCTTCGATACCGGCTCGTCGGTGTTGACCGTCATTAATGATGAAGCGGGCCGACATCGGAATCTCAACAGTGCCAATCGATCCTCCCGCTTCACTCGCGTGGAAGGCTTCATGCTGAGATACGCGAAGTGTATCTCAGCGATGAACGACCGTGGGTTCTTGGCTTTAGCGGTGGCAAAGATTCCACGACAGCTCTGCAGTTGGTCTGGTCAGCGTTATTGGGGCTGAAGTCTGAACAGCGGGCTAAACCGGTATACGTTATCTCCTCGGACACGCTTGTGGAAACGCCGGTGATGGCTGCTTACGTCGATTCGATGTTGGAGAAGATGAACGCAGCCGCCCAAAAGGTTGGACTACCACTAACCGCACATAAGGTCACACCAATTATTGATGACTCCTTCTGGGTTAATCTGATCGGCCGCGGATATCCAGTGCCGTCCAATCAATTCAGATGGTGTACAGAGCGCCTAAAAATCAGTCCGGCTAACGCCTTCATCCTTGACAAGGTGGCGGAATACGGCGAAGTCGTGGTCATCCTCGGGGTCCGAAGTTCAGAAAGCTCCACTCGGTCTCAGGTAATGAGCCTCCATCGCATCAGCGGCTCTCACCTTTCTCGCCACACCACCTTACCAAAGGCGTTTGTATATACGCCGATCGAACATTTCTCGGTCGATGATGTGAGGACGTATCTATTGCAGGTCCCTTCGCCGTGGGGCGCCAACAATCGTGATCTGGTGACTTTATACCGGAATGCTCAAGCGGGTAAATGTCCTCTGGTCGTTGACAAGACTACCCCTTCCTGCGGAAATAGCCGTTTTGGTTGCTGGGTCTGCACCGTTGTAAATCGCGATGCCTCGATGGAGGCGATGGTTGAGAATGGCGAAGAATGGCTTGAACCTTTGTTAGAGTTCCGAAATCAACTCGCGTCGCTTCAGGATTCTTCAATTTGGTCGAGCATCCGTCGATACAAGCGAAGGAATGGCCAAGTCATCGAGAAGGATGGTGCGGCCCAGCCCTGGGGACCGTACACCTTCGATACACGCAAAAATTTACTTAGACAACTCTTCCGAACGCAAGAGGCGATGAACGCGCTATCAGGACAGTCGGCCGCTCTCATCTTGCCAGAAGAACTTGAGGCAATTAGAAGACTATGGCGGAGGGAAGAACAGGACTGGGCTGATTCGGCTCCGGCGATATACCGTGAGATCTTCCGGCGAGACCGCGATTGGATTGTCTATGACAGCCCAGTGTTTGAGGATAAAGATAAGGCTATCCTCGAGCGAATTTGCCGGAGGCACGAAGTGAATCCTTCGATGGTGTCCAAGCTGATAGAAGTGGAGCGCAGCCTGCAGGGGATGGCTCGAAGATCCTCAATCCAAAAGCAACTCACATCGGTTTTGGAAGAAGACTGGCGCTTTGCTGAGGAGTTTTTTCCTCGCCGGAGAATGGATAAATGCTCCTCCGTCGTCTCACTTTACACAATTTCGGAACCTATAAGGGATCGCAGACGTTTGATTTGACCGTTCAGGGCGCGCGCAATGTTGTCCTGATTGGTGGAAAGAATGGAGCCGGCAAGAGTACTTTTCTCGAATCCATTCGGCTCTGTTTTTACGGGTCTGCCGCATTTCGCACCTCGTTGAGCAGAGACAGATACGACAGATATCTCCTTGACCGAATCCACCGCAATCCAAGCGTCACGGTACCTTCTAAGGCCGCCGCGGTTGAAATCGAATTCGATCACAGTGATGAGAGCGGCACTGCTCGTTACCGGATCGTGCGGGAGTGGTTCAGGGTCTCAAACTCAAGCGTTAGAGAATCCGTCTCCCTGAAAAGAGATGACGAGCTCGTCGGCGACATCGATTCCTTGCATTGGCAGGATTTCATCCAAGAGCTCTTGCCTGTTGGAGTGTCAGACCTTTTCTTCTTCGACGGGGAGAAAGTTCAACTTCTGGCGGACGATGGTTCGGATGCATCAACATTGGAGGAAGCCATCAGCAATCTTCTCGGTGCCAACATCGTCGAGAGGCTCAATGCAGATCTCTCGATTTATCTTTCTCGGGGAATGCAGAAAGCTGATGCGGGGACCGCCAGTGTCCAAGAGATGCAATCGCTGCTAAAGACTCTCGATGGTCTGCAGCGCGAGCGTCGTGGAGTTGAAGCAGAACTTCTTACAGTGGCAACCGAATCCGATGAGATCACCGCGCAACTAGAAACACAGGAGCGAGAACTGCAGCGCCAGGGTAGAAACTATGCGCGGAACAAAGGTCGCCTGGAAGAGCGGCGCAAGCAGATCAATAGTCGGGTTGAGATCCTTGAATCCTCACTACGTGAATATGCGACGGGTCTACTCCCTATCGCGCTTGCTCCGAATCTTCTTCAGCAGCTCCTAAAGCAATTAGAGATCGAACAGGATGTTCGTTTTGGAGTGGTTGTAGACGAAAGTCTTGCTCGGGCCGCTAAGACAACGCTCGCCGCGTTGAAGCGGTTTGATGTTGGTTCTGGGGCAAGAGCTTACAAACTGGGTTCTATTGCGAATTTCAAGGAAATTGAGAAGCTGATTCAAACGAGCCATGCTGGTCTAGGGTTCGATGCTCCGATGATCCATGATCTTTCAGGCGCGCAAGAGAAGCAGATTCAAGGATGGGCGGCAACATGCCTGTCGACTCTTCCGAAAGAACTGCGTTCCATCGGAGAGCAACTCGAGGAGCTCTACCGCGAACGACAAAAGGTAAAAAGAGATATCCAGCGCATACCACAAGAGGAAATCCTTAAGCCTTTGCTGGAGAAGCTCCAGGATGGAAGAGAGCGTTTTTCGAAAAAAGCTGAGCATGTCGCGCAAGTGCGAACCAATTTGGATGGGCTTGATCAGAAGATTCAATGGGCTGACGCGGAATACCGCCGCAGCGCGGAGCATGTGAAATCGGCCAGTTCCCAACGAGTTGCGCTAGAAAGAGCTGAGAAAACGCAAGGTGTGTTGCGAGAATTCCGAGAGGCGCTGATTGAACAGAAAGTCAGAGCGGTTGAGTCGGAGCTGACTTATTGCTTTGAACTTCTCTCCAGGAAGAAGGTAAGGAGGCTTTTTTCAATCGATGCGTCATCCTTCGCCGTCTCTCTTCGGGATGAACGCGGTCGGTCGATGCCTAAGAGCGATCTTTCCGCGGGGGAGAAACAGATCTATGCCATCGCAGTTTTGTGGTCCCTCGGAAGAGTGGCGAAGAGTCCTGCTCCAATCATTATCGATACTCCGCTCGCTCGTCTCGATAGCGAGCATCGTGCACTTCTCATCCAGCACTATTTTCCGAAGGTCAGCCACCAGGTAATCATCTTGTCTACTGATACAGAGATTGATGAGGCCTCCATGGAATCGCTGAAACCGGCTATAAGCAGGTCGTTTGAGTTGGAGTTTGATTCAAACGAACAAGCGACCAGCGTCAAAGCCGGTTATTTCCAAAGCAAGGAATTACATGAGCCTAGCTAAAGTTCGACTCACCAGGGACGCATCGAACCGACTTCGTTTTCTGGCGGGGCGAACTAGCCTGACGCCAAACCTTCTTTGCCGGATGGGATTCTGTCTCTCTTTAGAAGATCCCAAGATCCCACATCCCGATGAGTTTCCCGAAGAAGATCGCGAGTTCAACAGGTACACATTACTGGGAGAACACGATCCAATTTACATCGCTCTACTGAAACAGCGGCTTCATAACGACGGCCTGAATCCTGAGGATGTTGAACCGTACTTTCGCGCACACCTCAACCGAGGGATTGAGTTGCTGCAACAAAGGGTACGCTCTGTTTCAGACTTTGTTGGTCTACTTCCGAAACCCAAATTGCAGAACAAATAGCCTTGCATGTCCAGAATCGGACTTCGGAGGTTTTCTGGTCAAAGAAAGTGCTTTGGTATCTCCCACGGAGGAGAATTCACTAAGCTGACCAACTTTGCCATCAGCCTCATTTTTTCTTCCTCGACATCCCAAGCGAGGGTGTCACGGTGGGTATACCCCAACGGCACGCCTCCTGTGTGACAGATTTTCTGTCTCATAAGGGTTTGTTTCCTGCTACTGTGACAGGAGATGGCCCGAGCCTTAGAACCTAATGCGACAAAAGGAAAGCGGAAAGCCGGTCAGGTGGTCGGCTACCTGCGGGTCAGCTCTCTGGACCAGAAGGAAATGCGGCAGTTGGAAGGCGTAACGCTCGATAAGCGCTTCGTAGATAAAGTCTCCGGCAAGGATCTGCAACGTCCGCAGCTCGAACAGCTCACAAGCTACGTTCGGGAAGGGGATACCGTTGTCTGTCATGCGATGGACCGGCGGGCCCGAAACTTCGACGATCTGCGCAAGGTGGGTCCTTGGATTTACGGAGCGCGGCGTCCACGTTCGGTTCGAGAAAGAAAATCTCACTTTCACCGGCGAGGACTCGCCGATGTCGCATCTGTTCCTGAGCGTGGTGGAGCCTTTGCGCAGTTCGAGCGCGACCTGATCCGCGAGCTGCAGCGTGAGGGGATTGCCTTGGCGAAGCTGAGGGAAGGGACGTACACCGGCCGGAAGCACGCCTTGAATCCGGCGCAAGCAAAGGAACTTTGCCGGCGTGTTGCCACGGGAGAGTCGAAGACGGCTCTCGCTCATGAACTGGGTATCAGCCGTCAGACGCTCTACCGGTACGTTGAGGGAGCAGGGAAGCATCGGGGATCGGCATCTTACCCACTGCTGCTCGTTGTCGGGACGTAGGCGGCTTATACTTTCGACGAGACCGTTTAGCGGAGCGGCGAGGTTCCGAAAGCGCCGCTTTCGAGTGCAGTCCGTTGAGGTGACGGCAGGTAAGCTGTCAATGAGACACCGAGAATCCCGCGCTGCCATGAAGAATCTCTTTGATCCGGCTCAGCTCAAAGATGTGAAGCATGGTCCGCTCATGGCGGTGGTAAAGAGGCGACCTATTGCAACACTCAGGAAAGAGTTCGCCGCATATGGCCGATCATTTACATACTGATCCGACTGCCCGCCTTCGCCTGCCGGTCCTCGCCCCCGAACGAGAGCTACGGGGTCGATCTCGACCAATAAAGCCACCGTGCAAAGCGACGAACTCGCATCCGGATAGAAGACGTGTGCCCTCCCGAATGAGAGCTCTTCTGTCTGAACGCGGGCCCGATTCTTGTGGAGCAAATACCCGAGGTCGGTGGCGGGTTCATAAGCTGTTGAGATGGTGAGGAGCATTCTTCGTCCAGTTTATTGCCATGCTCCAAGTAGCGACACTGAATCCCCTCTTTGGCAATTGCTCTTGGACAGCATTAGAGCCAGATCTCGGCGTTCTTTCGTCGTCAGTACAGGGCAGAAAGTTGCAAGATTTCCTCAACCTGGTTTGCCGCTGTTGGCTCTCGTTCCAAGAAGTTTTAGAAGGGGTCTCGGGGCGAAGCCCTGAGCAGGTTGTCTAGGACTGGGACGAGGAGCCGCAGGCGGATTGGAAACAGACTGGTGGGCGGACAAACGCCGCCGCAGGCGAGTTTTGTACGTACAAGCCCCATTCTGCCCTCTGCAATGCGTCGGGTGTAGCATATGTCGGCGGTTTCAGATTTGTGCCACCATGCTGCACGTCCTTGGCGCGACTGAAAGCGCATCTGAGTTGAGGATGGGGAGTCATGGAGGTGCAAAGAAGAGGGTGACTCGCTGTCGCCCGCGGAAGAGGCTCCTGATGCAGTCCTTTGTACCGCGATGAGGCGTCCAACGATCATGACGGCCAGAGCCAAGACGAAGCTGAACTTAACTGCATCGGAAGCGGTCGCTGATTGCCTCCAGTCGCTAGGTGTTTAGTCCCAGCATTGGATGGTGCATGCTTTTCTGAGCGCGAGAAGGAGGCACTATGGGACAGGTTTTACACCGGAGCGCCACCACGACCGAGGCGGTCCGTCGAGCGATACAACATAGTCAAGAGAGCATGAGGACACTGGCCCGTCGTCATGGCATCAACCCCAAAGACGGTCACCAAGTGGAAGAAGCGTGAGTCGACGGCGGATCGCCGGACTGGCACAACTGTACCCAGGTCGACTGTTCTGTCGATCGAGCAGGAAGCCATCATCGGTTGCGTTTCGCAAGCACACGCTGTTGCCGCTCGACGACTGCCTCTACGCTCTTCAGGCGATGACCCCTCAACTCGCCCGCTCTTCACTTCACAGGTGCTTGGAGCGTCACGGCATCAGCCGGCTGCCTGAGGCCGAAGGCGACAAGCCCAAGAGGAAGAAGTTCGACAACCTATCCGATCGGCTTCTTCCACATCGACCTGATCGAGGTAAGGACCGCCGAAGGCAAGCTCTACCTGTTCGTAGCCATCGACCGCACCTCGAAGTTCGCTGTGGTCGAGCTCGTCGAAAAGGCAGATATGCGGTCCGCCGCCGCCTTCCTCGAAGCGCTCGTCGAAGCCGTTCCGTATCGCATCCACACCGTGCTCACCGACAACGGCATCCAGTTCGCCGACCTGCCGAAGAACCGGCAGGGGCCAACCGCACGCTTCCGCGGCCATCCCTTCGACCGGCTCTGCCTCGTTCATGGAATCGAACACCGGCTGACCAAACCCAACCATCCCTGGACCAACGGACAAGTCGAACGCATGAATCGGACCATCAAGGACGCTACGGTGAAGCGATACTTCTACGACACCCATCACCGACTCAAAGCGCACTTAACAGACTTCCTCAAAGCCTACAACTTCGCCCGAAGACTCAAGACCCTCAAAGGCCTCACGCCCTACGAATACCTCTGCAAACTCCGGCCGCAAACACCAGACAGATTTACTCTCAAACCAATCCATCCAATGCCGGGACTGAACACCTAGTACTCGCCGCCACCGCTCGCTAGGTTTTCGAAGCGGGTGTAGTCGGAGAGGTAGGCGAGGTGGACGCTGCCGGTGGGGCCGTTGCGTTGCTTGGCGATGATGATTTCGGCTTTGCCTTTGCTGTCGGGGTCTTCTTCGCCGTCTTCGGTTTTGTTGTAGTAGCTTTCGCGGTGGATAAAGGCGACGACGTCGGCGTCCTGTTCGATGGAGCCGGACTCGCGGAGGTCGGAGAGGAGAGGTTTTTTGTCTCCGCCGCGCTGTTCGGAGGCTCGGGAGAGCTGCGACAGGGCGATGACGGGGACGCGCATTTCTTTGGCGAGGGCTTTGAGGCCGCGGGAGACGGCGGAGACCTCCTGGTTGCGGTTTTCGAAGCCGCGTCTGCCGGGGGAGGAGGGGCCGGTCATGAGTTGGAGGTAGTCGATGACGATGAGGTCGAGGCGGCCTTCCTGCTGTCGGAGGCGGCGGGCTTTGGCGCGCATTTCGGCGAGGGTGATGCCGGGGGTGTCGTCGATGAAGAGCTTGGAATCGACGAGGCGTTCGAGCGCGGCGAGGAGCTTGCCTTTGTCTTCGCGGGGGAGGAAGCCGGTCTGGATTTTGCGTGAGTTGACGAGGGCTTCGGAGGCGAGGAGGCGGCGGAGCAGGGATTCTTTCGACATTTCGAGCGAGAAGACGGCGACGACCTTGCCGTCGCGGACGGCGGCGTTTTGCGCGATGTTGATGGCCCAGGCGGTTTTGCCCATGGAGGGGCGGGCGGCGATGATGATGAGTTCGGACTCCTGGAGGCCGGAGGTCATGCGGTCGAACTCGATGTAGTGGGTGGCGAGGCCGGTGATTTCGCGGCCCTGCTCGTAGAGGGCGTCGATGGAGCCGAAGGAGGAGGCGACGATCTCGCCGATGCCGGCGAAGCCTCGCTGGATGGCGGAGTCGGCGACTTCGGCGAGTCGGACTTCGATGTCGCCGAGGACGCCCGTTGCTTCTTCGCCCTGATCGGCCGCGCGGGAGGAGCCCTCGTCGAAGATGGCCATGAGCTGGCGGAGGAGGCTTTTGTCCTTGACGATGCGGACGTAGCTCTCGATGTTGAGGTTGCGGGGGATGCCCTCGGTGAGGTGGGCGAGGTAGGAGGGGCCGCCGATGGAATCGAGCTCCTTTTTACGGGAGAGGTGGTCCATGACGGTGAGGTAGTCGACGGCGTGGCCGACGGCGAGGAGGTCGAGCATCGCCTGAAAGATGCGGCGATGGGAGTCGAGCGAGAAGTCTTCGGTTTTGAGTTTTCCGGTGGCGTCGGAGATGGCGAGGGCGTCCATCATCATGGCGCCGAGGATGGCAACTTCGTTGTGGATGGAGGCGGGGCGGTCGTCGCCCGAGGGGCTGAGCTGCAGGAGTGTGGCCATGGCTATTCTTAGGGTAGCCGGGGCCGGGCGGGGTGGGACCGCCGAGTTTCGGTCGGTTCGAGCAGAGGCTGTGAAAGGCGGACGAGCTGTGTTGGAAATCGGAGAGACACTGGCTGTAAGGCTTTGGTTCTGACCAGTTGTCAGATTTCAGTGGTCAGTGGTCAGTGGTCAGTGATCAGGGTCTGGGGTCTGGGGTGAATCAGGCGGAGAGCTTGACCCTGCTCTGGCGGTTCTGGAGTTCGATGTAGACGTGGAGGAGGCTGACGGCGGCGGGGGTGACTCCGGGGATGCCCAGGGCCTGGCCGAGGGTGGAGGGGCGGATGCGGGTGAGTTTTTCCTGCATTTCGCGGGACAGGCCGCTGACGGCGGTGTAGTTGAAGGTGGAGGGGATGACTTTGCCTTCGGCGGAGCGCAGTTTTTCGATGGAGCGGCGCTGCTGGTCGAGGTAGCCGCCGTATTTGAGTTCGGTTTCGACGGTCTTCCACTCGTTGCGGAGGGCGGTGGGCAGAGGTGCGGACGGGCCAGCGAGCCACGCCGCGGTTGGGCCGCCGGTGGGGGATTGGGCGAGGTGTGGGCGGAGGATGGGGGCGAGGTCTCGGATGGTGATTTCGGGACGGCGGAGGACCTGGGCGAGCGGCTGTCCGGTGAGTTTGGCGGCGTCTCCGGCGAGGCGGTCGAGGAGTGCGGGAGGGAGGTCGCCGTCTTGGAGGCGGGTGGTTTCGAGGAGGTCTTTAAGGTGGGCGGAGCGGGCTTGTCGCTGTTCGAACTCGGCCCAGGCAGGGTCGTCGATGAGGCCGAGGCGGCGACCGTGCGGTGTGAGGCGGCGGTCGGCGTTGTCGATGCGGAGGTGGAGGCGGAACTCGGCGCGCGAGGTGAACATGCGGTAGGGCTCGTCGGTGCCTTTGGAGATGAGGTCGTCGATCATGATGCCGATGTAGGCTTCGGTGCGGTCGAGGGTGAAGATTTCGGGGGTCTCGCCGCCGTGGGCGCGCCGGGCGGAGAGGGCGGCGTTGATGCCGGCGATGAGGCCCTGTCCGGCGGCTTCTTCGTAGCCGCTGGTGCCGTTGATCTGGCCGGCGAGGAAGAGGCCGGGGATGGATTTGACCTGGAGGGTTCGGTCGAGTTCGCGGGCGTCGATGGAGTCGTACTCGATGGCGTATCCGGGGCGGAGCATTTCGGCGTGTTCGAGGCCGGGGATGGAGCGGACCATGGCGGCCTGGACGTCCATGGGGAGGCTTGTGCTCATGCCGTTGATGTAGACCTCGTGGGTGGAGAGGCCTTCGGGTTCGAGGAAGAACTGGTGCTGGGTTTTGTCGGGGAAGCGAACGATCTTGTCTTCGATGGAGGGGCAGTAGCGGGGGCCGACTGCTTCGATCTGGCCGGTGTACATGGGGGAGCGGTGGACGTTTTCGCGGATGAGGCGAAGGGTTTCGGGGGTGGTGGTGGCGATGTGGCAGGAGATCTGGCGGAGCGGGAGGGTGCGGGTGCGGAGGGAGAAGGGGGTTGGATCGGGGTCGCCGGGCTGCTCGGTGAATTGGGACCAGTCGATGGTGCGGCCGTCGAGGCGGGGCGGGGTTCCGGTTTTGAGGCGGCAGCCGCGGAGGCCGAGGCGCTTGAGGCTTTCGCCGAGGAGGACGCTGGCGGGTTCGCCGGAGCGACCGGCGGTGTACTGCTGCTCGCCGCAGTGGATGAGGCCGTTGAGGAAGGTGCCGGTGGTGACGATGGTGGAGTGGGCGTGGATTTCGCGGCCGTCGCGGAGTTTGAGGCCGGTACAGCGGCGGGAGGGGGAGGGGGGAGAACCCACCCTTTCCGGCGATGAAACTGCCGGAGAGGATGGGGCACCCGTCTCTGTGGTGGGGTTGAGAGAACCCGTCTCTGTGGTGGGGTTGAGAGAACCCGTCTCTGGGGTGGGGTTGAGAGAACCCGTCTCTGTGGTGGGGTTGAGAGAACCCGTCTCTGTGGTGGGGTTGAGAGAACCCGTCTCAGGGGTGGGGTTGAGAGAACCCACCCTTTCCGGCGATGAGGCTGCCGGAGAGGATGGGGCACCCGTCTCTGTGGTGGTGGGATCGAGGAGGAGGTCGACGACTTCGGCTTGTTTGATGAAGAGGTTGGGCTCCGACTCGAGGACTTCGCGCATTTTGACGCGGTAGAGGGCTTTGTCGCACTGCGCGCGGGGGGACCAGACGGCGGGCCCGCGGGAGGTGTTGAGCAGGCGAAACTGGATGCCGGTGGCGTCGGCGACCTCGCCCATGACGCCGCCGAGGGCGTCGATCTCTCGGACGAGGTGGCCTTTGGCGATGCCGCCGATGGCGGGATTGCAGCTCATCTGGGCGATGAGATCGAGGTTGAGGGTGAAGATGGCGGTGCGCAGGCCCATGCGGGCCGAGGCGACGGCGGCCTCGCAGCCGGCGTGCCCGGCGCCGACGATGACGACGTCATACTGTTCGGTGAAGCTCACTGGATTATTCTATAAGGCCGGCACTGCTCGGGATCGCTGGTGGTAGATTGCTCGAGATAGAACAGACGGTGAGAGGTGGACCCATGATGTTCGCGGGGAAGTTGATCGGGTTCATTCCGACGAGTGATGCGGCAAGAGCACGGGCGTTCTACGAGGGCGTGCTCGAGATGGGTTTCGTTGAAGACGACGGGTTTGCCTTGGTGATGGAGGCGGGCGGCACGATGATACGGATCGTGCGTGTCGGTGAGTTTGCGCCTGCGCGGTTCACGCTGGTTGGGTGGGAGGTGGCTGAGATCGAATCCGTTGTGAAGGCCGTGTCGTCGAAGGGCGTTGAGTTTGAGCGCTATGGGTTGCCGGGGCAGGGTGACGACGGGGTGTGGAGCGCACCGGGCGGAGCGAAGGTGGCATGGTTTAAGGACCCGGACGGAAATGTGCTCTCGATTACAGAGCACGTGGAGCGAACGTGATCGGGCGCGACGTACAACCGCTTAGAGCGGATTCGCAGAGGGTGTAAAGAAGAGCAAGAGCAAGCGCAGATTCCCTTCGGGAAGGCCAACAAAGGCCCTCTATACAAACTGCTACGTTGCGCTTAGTCGAATTGGGGGAGGCGCTGGAGCTCTTCTTCGGGGACGGGTTCGACCTCGCCGCCGGCCTTCATCCAGGCGCGCAGGCCGCCGTCGATGACGCGGGTCTGGCAGTTTTCCTGGTTCATGAGGTAAGCGATGCGGACGCTGGTGGCTTCGCGGATGCAGGAGCAGTAGAGGTAGATTTCGCACTCGGGGACCATGAACTCCTTGAGGGCGATGAGCTCTTCCTTGAGGCGGTGGGGTTCGACGCGGATGGAGTTTTTGATGCGTTGCATGCCGGGGTCGTAATAGCCGTGGGAGCGGACGTCGGCGATGATGACGAGGCGGTCGGGGCTCGCGGCCTGCAGGCGTTGCTGGAGGGTGGACGCGGGGACGCGCTCGATGGCGGCGAATTTGCGGGCGCGCAGGGCGAAGACGATCCAGCTGACGCCGTAGCCGGCGACGACGAGAGCGAGGCCGAAGAGGAAGGCGTGTCCGACGCGGGCGATGCCGGCCTCGATCTGATGGATGGCGCTGGAGAAGAGGTAGCCGGCCATGACCCAGGTGGTGGTGTAGAGGATGGCGCCGACGGCGTCGAGGCGGAGAAATCTCCAGAGCCGCATGTTGAGGCTGCCGGCGAGGGGAGCGGCCATGGCTCCGAGGCCGGGGATGAAGCGCGCGAAGAGGAGGGCTTTGGGGCCGCGGCGGTAGAAGTAGTCGGCCGAGCGGAAGATGCATTGCTCGGGGTTGGTGGTGAGGCGGCAGAGGCCGGCGAGGAGCCACCAGCCGGTGTATCGGCCGCCGAGGTAGAGGATGGTGTCACCGGCCATGGCCGCGATCCAGACGCCGGGGAGCAGCGCCATGGGATGGAGGCCGCCACCGTGGGCGGCGGCTCCGGCGGCGAGGAGCATGACGGAGAGCGGCATGGGGAGGCCGAGGCCAGCCAGGAAGACGCCGAGCAGGGTGAAGGGGTATTCGTGTTGCGCGACCAGACTACCCAGGCTCATGTTTCTTGCGATCTCCGGTTTCTGCGAGTTTAGATGCTGTCGATCTGAGTTCGTTCCGGGCTGTTGGGCTCGGGTGTGGGCGGCCTGCCGGCGCGGCGAGGGAGAGGGTTAAAACTCGAGTCGAAGGCCGAACTGGAGCTGGCGTTCGCGGGCCTGGCCGGTGGAGGAGGCTGTGAAGGCGCCGAAGGGACGTGTGTTGAGGCCTTCGGCGGCGACGGTGGGAGCGTCCTGAAAGACGAGGGGGGTGACCCCGTTGGCGAGCGTGCCGGCGAGGAAGGCTCGGCGGGTGACGCCGGTGTAGTTGATGTGGTTTGGGAGATTGAAGACTTCGGTGAAGAGTTTGAGATGGACGGAATCGCTGAGCGGGATCTCCCGGTTGATGCGGACGTCGAGGTGGAAGGTGTCGGGCATGCGGAGGACGTTGCGACCGACGCTGGGGAGGTAGGCGGCGCCGCCGGAGCCGTTGATGCTTTCGTGTCCGCCGGTGAGGCGGGAGCCGCCGAAGATGTCGTAGCTGAAGGGTTTGCCGCTGTGTTCGGAGAAGACGGGAGCGAGGAGCCAGCCGTTGAGGGCGTGGGCGATCCAGGGATTTTCCGAGCGGACAGAGGGACGCCAGACGGCGCTGGCGACGACCTTGTGGGGGAAGTTGAGCGAGGAGAGGGCCTTGTCGTAGCGGTTGGTGTAGGGGTCGAACTGGGTGTTGGTGCGGGGGACGGCGCCGCTCGATTCGCCGTCGTCGATGGCTTTGGACCAGGTCCAGCTGACGCGTAGATCGAGTCCGCCTCGGCTGCGACGGCGGGCTTCGAGCACAAGGGCGTTGTAGGTGCCGTTGACGGACGAGGTGATGTCGGTGACGGGTCCGAAGCTGGTGTTGGCGCGCTGACTGTAGAACGGGACGGCAAAGGTGACGCCATCGCGGACGAAGCTGGATCCGGCGCCGCCCTGGAGTTGGAAGACGCGCGTGCCGGTGGAGGGCAGGACGTTGATGTCGACGGAGCTGGGGAGTTGCCGGTCGAGGTTGAGGAGGTAGGTTGCACTTGTCGTGATGCCGGCGGCGATGTCGCGTTCCAGGCTGAAGCTGCCTTGCTGAATGGCGGGAAGGCGGAAGCGGCGGTCGAAGACCATGGCGGAGGTTGTGGCGCCGACGGCGGAGGGAGGCTGAGCCAGGTAGGAGCAGACGTAGCCGAAGCCGTTGGTGGGCACCTGCGGGCAGGCGGCGATGGTGGTGGGGAAGAGGCGGATGCGGGTAGTGGAAGAGGGCTGGGCGGTGTTGATGAGGGCGCTGCGGACCGTGGCTCCGGGAAGGCGTCCGAAGTAGAGACCGTAGGCGATGCGGATGAGGCCTCGACCGGAGCCGAGCGGTTCCCAGGCGAGGCTGGCGCGGGGACCGAGGTTGTTGCGATCCTCGGGGAAGATGCTGGTTGCGCCGCGGGAGCCGAAGGTGCGGTCGAGGAGGAAGTTTGGCTTTTGCGGGAAAGGGAGGAGCTCGTACTCGTAGCGGAGGCCGGCGCTGAGGGTTAGACCTCGGCGGATCCGCCAGCTGTCCTGGAGGAAGGCGGCCCACTCCTGGGTGTGGAAGGCGACGCTTTGGCCGCCGAAGCTTTGGGTGTAGGAGTGGTAGCAGAAGTAGTGCAGGGCGGCGTTGATGGAGGGGCAACCGCCGCTTCGGGGAGCGTGGACGTCGAAGGTGAAGTCGGTGATCCAGTCGACCAGACCGCCTGCCCTGCCGTTGCCGATGCCGCTGTCGTACTGGAAGGTGCCTTCGCGGTTGGAGAGCGAGTCGACGGCGTCGTGGAGGAGGCTGACGTCTGCGCCGGCTTGCAGGAGGTGACGGCCGAGGGCGAGGGTGACGTTGTCGGCGAACTCGTAGCGATGTTCGTCGGGGTAGGCGCGCCGTCCGAGCGAAGCGGGGGTGCCGAAGATGAAGCCCTGGGGGCCGATGGAGATTTCGGGGGCGAAGCCACCGGGGCCGACGGCGGCTTCCTGCGGGGCGGGTGTCTGGGGCTGCTCGGCCTGGAGGTCGCGGGCGTACTGGAGGCGGAGGTCGTTCGAGAAGCGGGCGGATCGCGACCAGAGCCAGCGGGCCAGGACGGAGTCGACGTGGAGGGAGTTGCTGCCGAGGGAGGAGACGCCGCGGCTGACGACGGGGGCTTGCCGGACACCGGCGGGCGAGCTGGTTCGGGCGCGGTTGTACTGGAGGCTGAAGTGGTTTCTGGCGGTCTGTTGCCAGTCGATCTTGGCGAAGTTGACGGTCTGATTGGCCTGACGGGGGACCCGGCCGGAGAGGCTGCTCAGGTAGTTGAGGGCGGTGTTGACTTTGCCGGCGGTGACGCCGCGATTGGCCAGAAGGGTGGTTTGGGTTGCGGTGAGATTGTAGAAGCCGGCGTAGGCGGGTGAGGAGACGGCGGGAAAGTTGCGGCGCTGGGTGTCGCTGGCAACAAAGAAGAAGATTTTGTCGCGACGCAGAGGCGCGCCGAGGCTGAAGCCAAACTGCTGACGGAGATCGTGCGGTTTGACGAACTGCGTCGAGACGACGCGGTCGGTGTAACTGGTGGCCACCGAGAAGGGGTTGGTGGCGGCGAGGGCGCTGGTGCGCAGGAGGTAGAACACGGAGCCGTGGAGGTCGTTTGAACCGCTTTTGGAGACGGTGGAGATGACGCCGCCGGAGGCGTGGCCGTAGAGGGCCGAGTAGTTCTGTCCGCTGACGCGGAACTGTTCGACGGCGGCCTGCGAGAAGGTGTAGGCGGCGCCGGCGTGGCGACCTGGACCGGCGCCGGCCTCGAAGCTGCGATCGGCGGTGTCGCCGGTTTCACCTTCGGCTTCGTCCTCGGTTTCGGTACCGCTTTCGGTGCCGGAGCCGCGCGGCGTGGCGCCGTAGCTCTGGTCGTCGGTGGCGCCGTCGACGTTGCTGCTGTTTTGGGTGGAGGCGAGGCCGCGGAAGCTGAGGAGGCCGAGATCGTCGGCGTCGGGGTTCGCCTCGGGGGTGAGGAGAGCGAACGTTTGCCAGCGACGGCCGTCGACGGGGAGACTTTCGATCTCGTGCGCGGTGAGGACGGCGGAGGTGGTGGAGCTGGCGCCACCTTCTTCGGGGCTGTTGCTGCCTTCGTCTTCCGCGGTGACGGTGATGGCGGTGGTGAAGGCGGCGGGCGGGAGGAGGGAGGTGATTTCGGTGGTGCCTCCGAGCTCGACGAGGATGTGGGGAAGGACGAGGCGGCGAAGACCTGGAGCCTCGATGATGAGGACGTAGTCGGCCGCGGGGAGGCCGGCGAGAAGGAACTCGCCCGAGCGGGATGCTTTGAGTTCGCGATAGAAGCCGGTGGAACTGTTGGCGAGGGCAACCTTCGCGCCCGGGACAGCGAGGGCCTGAGCATCAAGCGCGAAGCCGTGAACGGCGCCGTCGGTAGGACTTTGGGCGGGTGAGGGTGTGTTGAGGAAGCCGAGAAACAAGGCAAGAGAAAGGTATCGCGCAAGGGCTTGCCTGAGCTCTGTGGGGAGGCGAGCCCTTGCACGAGAGGATGTATACCGCAGGTCTTCGACCTCCAACCGCATGGTGTTTTCCCGGAACGAGATCGAACTTCTGACCCACGGAGGCAGAGGTGTGGAGGTCAGGCGCGACATCCCAGCGGTATCCGGGTGCGGCTCTGATGACCGGGTGAGGTGGAGCGACAGGGCGAGAACACCTACGGGTCAGGTTCAAGGTAGGGGATTTGCGGTGAGGAGAGAATGCCTCCTTTGGGGGACGGGATGCGTGGCGCAAAAACGAGGGGTGACAGCCGAAGCTGCCACCCCTGAATGGAGGCGAATGTGTTTGTGTTCGCGGTTAGAAGAGCAGACGCACGGCTAGCTGTATCTGGCGGACCTGATAGACGTTGTTGGAGTTGGCGGAGGTTACGGTGCCGAAGGTGGGCTGGTAGACGAGCGTGGAGGTGGGGGGAGCCGGGTTGCCGGCCGCTGGGAGTACGGTGTTGAGCAAGTATCCCGTGTTGTTGACGACGGTAACGTTTTGGTGATTCGCGAGGTTGAAGGCTTCGCCGATCAGTTGGAGGTTGTAGTGCTCGGCGATGGTGAAGTCCTTCTGGACACGGGCGTCCAGGTTGATGGTGCGGGGGTAGCGGAAGGTGTTGCGTCCGACGGCCGGGATGTAGCTGATGCCGGTGCCGCCGAGGCCGGAGCTGTTGGCTTCGAGGCAATTTTTGACGTAGCACTGGTTCGGGACGGTGCCGGTGACGTTGAGCGAGTAGGGGAGCCCGGACTGCATCTGGAAGAGGGGTTTGAGCGACCAGCCGTTGGCGATGTATTTGAGGGCGGAGTCGGTGGAGAGGTGGGGTGAGTTGAGGATGGCCCAGCCGACGACGCGATGGGGGACGTTGTTGTTGGAGTTGCCGTAGTTGGCGCGGGCGTTGCCGAAGGGGTCGAACCAGCCGTTGGTGCTGGCCTGGGTGCTGGCGTTCTGGTTGAAGTCGAGCGCGTGGGCCCAGGTGTAGTTGGCGTCGAAGCTGAGGATGCCGGAGGCGCGTTTCTGAACCTCGACGGTGATCGCGTGGTAGCTCGAGTTGATGTTGCTGATGAGTTCGGTGGTGGAGCCGAATTTTGGATTTGGCGTGTTGTAGTCGTAGGAGCTTGCTCTGAGGGGGTCGTTCTGAGTGCGATTGGAGTAGACCTTGACGGGAACGATGCTGCCGCAGGCGAGCGGGCCGCAGTTGCCGTTAGCGCCGCCGACGACGTAGTTGAAGTTGTAGGTGTTGGCGGGGTTGAGATTGAGGTTGAGGTAGTTCGGCAGCTGACGTCCGAGGGCTCCGAGGTAGCTGACGGAGAGCACGGTCTGGTGGCCGAGGTCTTGCTGGACGGCTAGATCAAACTGCTGCGCCATGGGGTTCTGGAAGTTTTTGGCGAAGTACTGGACGTTGGGTCCAGTTGCGGCGGGCGGGGGTGGAGCCGCGGCCACATTGGGGAGCAGAGGTGCGCCGGCAGTGGTGGGACTGAAGCTGTAGCTGGTCTGGGTGCTGGGCGATCCGGTGTTGAGGTAGGTGTTGAGGATGAGGGCGTTGAAGACGCGACCGTAGTACATGCCGTAGCCGCCGCGAAGGACGGTTTTGCCGAGGCCGTAGGGATCCCAGGCGAAGCCGATGCGGGGAGCGACGTTATTTTTGTCGCTGGGGTGGTTGGTGGTTTGCGGAAGCGTGGTGAGGCCGGAGTAGGGGCTGGGCAGGTGTTCGTAGTCGTAGCGAACGCCGAGGTTGAGAGAGAGCCGGGGGGTGGCTTTCCAGTCGTCCTGAACGAAGACGCCGTAGTCCTGCGTGCTGAGTTGGAAGGTGGAGGGGCCGAAGCCTTGGGAGAAGCTGTTGTAACAAGGGTAGAAGCCCTGTGCCGCTGAGCCGACACCGCTGCCGGTTGCGTTGCAGGTGGCGCCTTTGCTGAGCAGATCGCTGAAGTAGTTCACAATGCTGGAGCTGTAGGTGTAGGCTCCGTTGCCTTGGTAGAGGTTGTTCTGGAGATCGAAGTTATGGACGAAGTCTTCTCCGAACTTCAGGTTGTGCTTGCCGAGGAGGAGGCTGGCGGTGTCGCCGATCTGCCACTTGCGCTCGTCGGGGTAGGCGTAGCGGAAGCTGTAGTACGGGGCTCCCAGGTTGAAGCCGGTTGAGGTGAAGAGGCTGACGTAGGTGGGTACGCCTGTGCTGTTGGTGAGGTTCTGCTGGGTGTAGGCGCTGGGGTTCTGGCGGCCCTCGTTGTTGAGTTCGCGGCCGTACTGGTAGCGAAGTTCGTTGGAAAGCCGGGGGCTGAAGAGGCTTTCGAGGATGGCGACGCCGTAGTCCAGTTTGACGAAGTCCGTGCCGAAGGAGTCGATGGCGTAGGTATTGGTGGCCTGAGTCTGGACGCCGCCGGGCGAATCCCAACGGAGGCGGTGGTAGAGGCCGCTCAGATGGTGTTTGCCGGAGATCTGCCAGTCGAGCTTGGGTGTGTTGATGGTTTGGTCGCCCTTGCGGGGGACGGTGCCGAGGTCGGGTAAGAGCGCCCTCAACTGGGCGTTGTAGGCGGATGCGCCAGCGGCGTAGCTGGTGTATTTGAGGCGCGCGGAGAGGAGGCAGGCATAGTTGTCGATGGTGCTGGCGGCAGGGCTGCCGCGGGGCGGGGTGATAGCGCCGGTGGCGAGATTGCAGGTGTAGCCGGAGGGCAGATTTGCGTCGGGCACGGTGAAGAAGGCGTTGGGGTTGTTGGCTTTTGCCGTGCCTGGGAAGTTTCGCTTGAACTGATCGAAGGCGTAGAAGAAGAAGAGGCGATCGCGAATAAGCGGGCCGCCGACGCCGAAGCCGTACTGGTTGCGGTTGTCCTTGGGCTTGTACGGCGCGGTGATGTAGGCGTTGGTGGTGCTGTTGTAGGTGGTGTTGGTCGCGAAGGGTTGAAAGGCGGAGCGGCTGGAGTTGCGGTTGTAGAAGTAGAGTTCGCCGTGGAGGCTGTTGCTGCCGCTTTTCGTGACGGAGTTGACGACGCCGCCGACGGCTCGGCCGAACTCGGAGGAGTAGACGCCGGTGTTGACCTGGAACTCGCGGACGGCGACCTGGGAGGTGGAGTATCCGGCGCGGGTGCGGCCGCGTTCCTCGGAGAAGAAGGCCTGGTTGTCGTCGGCGCCGTCGATCTCGATGTTGTTGAGCAGAGGGCTGATGGCGCGAAAGCTGAGCAGGCCGAAGCCGTCGCTGTTGGGAGTGACGGCCGGTGTGGTGAGGGCGAGCGCGGACCATCGGCGATTGTTGATCGGGATGCTTTCGATCTCGGTATTGGAGAGATGGCCGCCGAAGACGGGCGACTCGAAGTTGATGACGGGGGTGGCGGCGATGACTTCCACGATTTGGGATTGTTCGCCGGCCTGGAGATGCTGATTGAGTTCGGTGACGAGGTTGACCTGGACGACGACGTCGCTGGAACGCTGCTCGTTGAAGCCGGGGGCGCGTACGGTGACGGTGTAGGTTCCGGGGGCGAGTTGTGGCGCCTTGAAGAAGCCGGCGGCGTCGGAGGTGAGGTTGACTTCGGCGTTGGTTCCGGCGTTGCGGATGACGATCGCGGCGTTTGGGATGACGGCGTCGCTGGCATCGAAGACGGTTCCGGCGATGCCGCCCTGGGTGGTGGATTGTGCGATGGCAGAAAGAGAAGGAGCGATGGCCAACAGGCAGGCGAGAAAGAGTTGCTTCGGGTAAATCTTTGAGTGCACTTCGGGATCTCCTCCGTGTTTAGCGACCAGACTTCACGTCTCGAATTCTTCGATATCGGCGAGGTTCTGGGTTGAAGTTAGACGAGCTTTGGGACAGACACTCCAAGGTTGTCACGAGGTGATGAATTTCAGGTAAACAGGGGGGCGTCCGGGTTTTTAGGGAACAGCCACGGACGTGCATTTAGACTGGATTTGCCGATGTTTATCGATGAAGCGCGAATTCGGATCAAGGCGGGGGACGGCGGCAACGGCTGCATGGCGTTTCGGCGGGAGAAGTTTGTTCCGCGGGGCGGGCCTTCGGGAGGCGATGGAGGACACGGCGGCGACATCCTGATGTCGTCTTCGCTGAGCCACAACACCCTGGTGCACTTTCGGTTCAATCCGGAGCATAAAGCGCAGCGTGGCGGGCATGGTCTGGGGTCGAATTGCACAGGATTTGCCGGCGAGGCGACCACCTTGAAGGTGCCTGTAGGGACTCTGCTGTACGACGACGAGACGGGTGAGCTGGTTCACGACTTTTCGCAGCCGGATGAGACGATCATCATCGCCAAGGGTGGACGCGGGGGGCGCGGCAATCAGCACTTTGCGACGAGCACGCACCAGGCGCCGCGCGAGCACGAGTTGGGGCGGGCCGGGGAGGAGCGGGCGTACCGTCTGGAGCTTCGGCTGCTGGCGGACGCGGGCTTGGTGGGGTATCCGAATGTGGGCAAGTCGACGCTGATTTCGCGGCTGTCGGCGGCTCGGCCGAAGATAGCCGATTATGCGTTTACGACGCTGGAGCCGAACCTGGGCGTGGTTTCGGTGGGGGACTGGCCGCACGAGCGGTCGTTTACGGTGGCGGACCTGCCCGGCTTGATCGAGGGGGCGCATCTGGGCGCGGGCCTCGGCATTCAATTCTTGCGGCATATTGAGCGGACGAGTGTGATTGTGCACCTGGTGGATGTGTCGGATGCGACCGCGCGGCCGGATCCGGTGGCGGATTTCAAGGTGATTACGGAGGAGTTGCGCAGCTTCGATCCGGCGCTGGCGGCCAAGCCGACGGTGCTGGTGGCGGCGAAGGCGGACGTTGCGAATCCAGAGAAGTTGAAGCGATTGACGGCGATGGCGAAGCGGCGCAAGCTGCCGTTTTATAAGATTTCGGCGGTGACTGGAGAGGGTGTGGACGCGCTGAAGTATGGGCTTGCGGATCTGGTGGCGACGCATCGGCCGGTGTTGCTGGAGCAGGATGTCGTCGCTGAAGGCAAGCGCAAGCCGACGAACCCGCCGCCGCCCCCGTTTGCACGGGGACGCGCGATCTGAGTTGGGGCTGCGGTGGCTGATGGGGTGGGATCTCTGGGGATGGGTCTGAGAGCGGTAGATCGGACCGATGTCGGTGACGGCCGGAGCCTGCGGGTCGCGTTGTTTGGCGGAAGTTTCGATCCACCGCACCGCGGCCATGTGGCGATGGCGCGTGCGGCGGCGCGTGCGTTTGCGCTCCATACGGTGTTGTTTACGCCGGCGGGGCGGCAACCGTTGAAGGCGGGCGGGATGAGTGCGGGATACGGCGATCGGTTCGCGATGACGGCGCTGGCGGCGACGCTCAGGACGGAGTTCGGGGTATCCGATCTGGATGCTCCGCGGGCCGATGAGCAGCCGAACTACACGGTGGAGACGCTGGCCCGCATGCGACGGACGATGCCCGAGGGGACTCGTATCTTTGCTCTGGTGGGGGCGGATAGTTTCTTGAGTTTGCCGAAGTGGCGAGCGTACCGGGAGTTGCTGCGGATGGCGGAGTGGATCGTGGTGAGCCGGCCTGGGTACTCGCTTGCGGACGTGAGCGAGCTACCGCTGAGTGTGGAGGAGAGGTCGAGAGTTCACGTGCTGGACGGGGTGGCGGAGGATGTTTCAGCGACGGAGCTGCGGCGGCGACTGCTGGCGGGGGAGGATTGCTCGGAGCTGATTCCCGAGCCGGTGCGGGCGTATATCGAGGAGCACGGGCTTTACCGGACGTCTGCCTAAGGGGGTTCTGGCTTGGCCGGTGCGAGGACAGCGGCTAGGATGGTGAGAAGGAGATCCATGCCCTCAATTGAGAGTTACCGCCTGCTTCTTGCCGCGGCCGCGGCGTGCGAAGACAAGAAGGCTGAAGATATACGCATTCTTGCGCTTGATCCGAACGAGAGTGGGTTGTCGGACTACTTTCTGATCTGCAATGGAACGAACGATCGACAGAATGTTGCGATCACCGATGAGATCGAGATTCGGCTCAAGCATGACTTCAATGTTTATCCGAATTCAGTGGAGGGGCGGCGCCAGGGCGAGTGGGTGTTGATGGATTATGTGGACTTTATCGTTCACGTGTTTTCGGCGGAGAAGCGCGCTTACTACGGTCTGGAGCGCTTGCGGAAGTCGGCTGTGACCGTGAGTGTGGCCGAACTTGGGGCCGAGTTGAAGCGGGCGACGGAGGAGAAGATCGCGGCGTCGCGGGACGGGGAGAAGCGGGGAGCGAAGAGGGTCGCGGCCAAGAAGAGTGTAAAGGCGGTGGTGTCTGTTGCGGCTGAGGAGAAACCTGCAAAGGCGAAGGCGGCCAAGAAGGTGGCTGCGAAGCGGGCTGGGGGCGGGACGGCGTTGAAGGCTCCGGCCAAGCGCAGGGCTACCGCGAAGGAGGCGGAGTAGATGCGGAGCGACGGGCGTGCGGGCATAGACTCTGAGGGGTGAAGATCGTCGTTTGCTCGGTTCTGGCTTCGCGCTCTCGGAGGAAGACCCTCGTTGCGGACCGGATGTGCGAGGAGTACGTGGAGCGATGCGGGCCGTATATGGCGTGTGAGCGGCAGGTCTTCGCGACCGAGGATCTGCTGTTGGAGTGGGCGGAGCGAAGATCCGGGCGGAGCGCGGTGACGCTTGTGCTGCTGGACAGTGCGGGGCAGATGCTGACATCGGAGCAGTTTGCGGCGCGCGTCGGAGGTTGGCGCGATGGTGGCGTGCAGCAGATGGTGCTGGCGATTGGGCCCGCGAATGGCTGGTCGGCGGAAGCTCGCACGCGGGCGGACTTGCTGCTTTCGCTGGGGAAGATGACGCTGCCGCATGCGCTTGCGCAGGTTGTTCTTTGCGAGCAGATTTATCGGGCGCTGACGATTCTCGCAGGACACCCGTATCACGGCGGACACTGATGGTGAGCTCTGTGCGTGCCCGTCCAGCGCCCGACGCGGGGCCGCTACAATAGAGGGATTGCCATGCAGGCCCCCGATCGATCATGACCTGGTTCAAGCGCGAAGATCACGAGATCATCAACGACGAGCAGAAGACGGTTCGCACGGAGGGTCTGTGGGTGCGGTGCCCCGAGTGCCGGCAGATTATCTGGAAGGCGGATCTCGAGGGCAACCAGCAGGTTTGCACGAAGTGCGAGTACCACTTTCGGATCGATGCGCGGTCGCGGATCGCCGATCTGCTCGAGCCTGGGTATGCGTTGGTGGATCTTGAGCTGCGGTCGACCGATCCTCTGCAGTTCACGGATTTGAAGCCCTACCAGAAGCGTCTGGCGGAGGCGCAGGCGAAGACGGGTCTGAACGATGCGATCGTGACAGCGGTCGGCGATCTTGGGCCGCACGCCGTGGTGTTGAGTGTGATGGAGTACAGCTTTATCGGTGGGAGCATGGGTGCGGTGGTGGGGGAGACAATCGCTCGCGCGGTGGACCGGTCGCTGGCGACACGACGACCGTTGATTCTGGTGGCCGCCTCCGGTGGCGCGCGGATGATGGAGGGGATTGCGTCGCTGATGCAGCTGGCGAAGATCTCCGCGGGTTTGGCGAGGCTCGACGATGAGAGGATTCCGTATATTTCGGTGATGACGGATCCGACGACGGGCGGAGTGACGGCAAGCTTTGCGATGCTGGGCGATCTGAACATTGCGGAGCCGGGGGCGTTGATCGGATTTGCGGGGCCGCGGGTGATTGAGCAGACGATTCGGC
Organism: uncultured Acidobacteriaceae bacterium; assembly: GCA_964236945.1. GTDB lineage: Bacteria > Acidobacteriota > Terriglobia > Terriglobales > Acidobacteriaceae > Edaphobacter. Next base: position 72,864 of record CAXSGC010000005.1, read on the forward strand.
AGAAGTTGCCGGAGGGATTTCAGAGGTCGGAGTTTCTGCTGCAGCATGGGTTTCTGGATGCGATTGTTGCGCGCAAGGAGATGAAGGCTTATCTGACTCAGGCGTTGGGCTGGATGACGGCATACGGCGGCTGATGGACGCGTGTGTTCCGTCCAGGACGGCCTTGCGCGTGGCGCTGCGGCGGGCGGCACACCAGATCCTGGATCAACCTCTGGTGTTTGAGGACCCGCTGGCGGTTCGGATTCTGGGACGAGCGTATGCGGAGGATCTCCGGCGAACACCGACCCGGCGGGATCGGCCGTTTTCGGTGGGATTGCGGGCGTTTCTGGTGGCACGGAGCCGGTTTGCGGAAGATGCTCTGGAACGGTCTGTACGGGCGGGTGCGACGCAGTATGTGGTGCTTGGGGCGGGGCTGGACACATTTGCGTATCGCAATCCGTACCCGGAGCTTGAGGTGTTTGAGGTAGATCATCCGGCGACGCAGGCCTGGAAGCGCGATCTGCTGCGGGAGAGCGGAACGGTCGTTCCGGACAACGTACGTTACGTAGCTGTGGACTTTGAACGCGAGTGCCTCGGGGCGCGCTTGCTTCGAGAGGGTCTGGATCAGCGGCGGCGGACGTTTTACTCGATGCTGGGAGTGGTTCCGTACCTGACGATGGAGGCGTTTCGAGGGACGATCGGCTTGATTGCGTCGAGCAGTCCGGGAAGCGGTTTGGCGTTCGACTATGGTCAGCCGGCTGAGGTGCTTAGTCCGACAGAAAGGCTGGCCCATGCATCGCTGAGCAGCCGGGTGGCGCTTGCGGGAGAACCGTTTCGGCTGTTCTTTACACCGGCCGGGGTGGCGCGGGAGCTGCAAGGGTTTGAGGCCATCGACGATCTTGGTGTTGAAGAGATCAATGCACGTTACTTCCGCGACCGGACAGACGGATTAGAGGTGCGGGGATCGGCTGGACGAATGGTGTCGGCAACGGTGCGGAACTAGGGCTGTGGCTTTGACGACTGGATGTGCGGGTTGGCGGCTGGGTCGCCTGGAGTTCCGGGTTTGCCGTCGTCGGGAGCTGCGTTGGGGTAGACGTTGGGCAGCGGAGCGGATCTCTCCTTGTCGGTTTCCGGGTGGGGAAACGGCTTGCGCGGCATCATGGCGTTGCGCTCGGAGGTGTTGTAGAGGAAGATGGCTTCGACGACGGCGGCCTGTTCGAGGTCGAGCGCGTGGAGCCGGTCGAAGGTGTCCATGTCCGAGTGGTGGGTGCGGGTGTCGTAGTCCATGGGGTCCTGGATGAACTGGAAGCCGGGCAGACCGACCGCGTCGAAGGAGAGGTGGTCGGTTCCGCCGGTGTTGCGCGAGGAGACGGTGCTGACGCCGAGGTCCTGGAGAGGCGCGATCCACTGCTGGAAGATGGGTGCGATGGCCCAGTTTTCCTGGGCATAGACGCCGCGCACCTTGCCGGTGCCGTTGTCGAGATTGTAGTAGGCGTCGAGTGTCTCCCACTCTGGGGTTGTGGTGAGCGGGCCGTGGGAGCGCTGGAAGCTGGGGAGGTTCGGATCGACATCCTTCGGGTCGGCGAAGGTGCCGAAGTGCTGCTTGACGTAGCCGATCGAGCCGAAGAGGCCCTGCTCTTCGCCGGACCAGAGGGCAATGCGTATGGTGCGGCGCGGTTTGACGCCGATGGCTTTGAGGATGCGGACCGCTTCCATCGCGACCACGGAGCCGGCGCCGTTGTCGGTGGCTCCGGTGCCGGAGATCCAGCTATCGAGGTGGCCGCCGACCATGACGACCTGGTTGCGGAGCCGCGGGTCGTTTCCGGGGATTTCGGCGACGGTGTTGAAGCCGTGCTCATGATCTCCGGTGAACCGGGTTTCGATGTCGACCTCGAGTTTTACGGGCACGTGGTTCTGGAGCAGGCGAGCGAGGCGGTTGTAGTGCTCGATCATCATGACGGCGTTGGGGATGGTGACGGCGGTCTCCCGGGTCTGCGCGCCGCGGATGAGATTGGCGTTGTTGTCGTCGAAGATGATGCCGGTGCCGCCGCCGTCTCTGCCGTCGCGGGAGGGCGTGAGGATGGCGACGACGCCCTCGGACGTCATCAGCTTGAGAGCGGATTTGCGGAGATCGGAGAGACGGCGGCGCTCGGCGAGGCGCGCCTGTGCTTCGGTGGAGTTGGCGCGGCTGCTGTCGCCTTCGTAGGTTTCCAGGGCTTGGAGGTCTTCGCGGGTGTAGCGATGAAAGAGGGGCTGGTCGAGGTCTGGGGTTGGGCGCATGGCGCCGAGGAGGACGATCTTTCCGCCCAGTTTGCCTTTGAACTTGTCGAGGCCGGCCTGGTCTGTGAGTTCGACGTAGACGACGTCCGCGGTGACGGGACCTTTGGTGGCGGGCGACCAGGGCGCGGCCTGGGCCCAGAGCGGTTCGGGATCGGGCGAGACGAGGCGAACCCAGGTATTGATTTGTTGCCAGCCCATGCCGAACTCGCCCCAGTCTTCGAGGTGGGCGTTCTGCAGGCCGACGGCGGAGAGGGTGTCGCGTGTCCAGGCGTTGGCCTTGGCCATGTTCGGCGAGCCGGTGAGACGTGGGCCGACGCCGTCCGAGAGTGCGCCGGCGAATTCCATCACGTGCGAGTGCTTGAAGCCTTCCTCACGGATGCGGGCGTACATGGTGAGATCGAGGTTTTCGGAGGTGGGCTGCGGACCGTAGAACGATGGCTCAGCAGGTCGCTTTGTTTCCGCGGCGGAGAGGGGCAGGCACAGCAGAACGAGGGTGGCTGTGCCGATCGCGGAGCGCACAGACCTGAAGACGGGACGCATGAATGGATGGACCTCTGGAAATTGAGCTTTGCTGGCGAGCATAGCAGAGCGCTCACGGGCCAGCGGCGCTGGAACGAGGCTTGGATGTGCCGTGGGAGTAGCTTACGCCCGGCGCAGCTGCCGAAGAATCCAGAGCCTGCCGAGGAAGACGAGTGCTGCCAGGAGGAAAAGCAGGCCCGCGGGGAGGCCGACGCGGCGATAGCTGAGGGTGTAATCGACCGCGCCGTGGTTGCCGGAATTGAGGATAAGAATAATGACGATGGCGAAGAAGGTTGCGGCGAAGAAGGCGATGAAGCCCAGAGCGACCGACATGAGGAGTGTGGTGAACCAGCCGAGATCGCCGAGAGGGACGCCGAAGTAAGTTCCAGCCGGCCGGTCGCGGGACGGGAGGACAGGTTTCTGAACTCCTCGTGCAATGCGCTGGGACGGACTGGTCATACCAGATAGAATAGCGGCTTATGGCAGAGAGCGTTTCGATCAGCCTTGTCGCCGCAGAACAGGTCGCCCGCGAGACAGCGGTGCGCCGGTCGGCGAATGGAGTGTATTTTGCGGCGTTTGGGGAAACGGACCTCGACGGCAACGAACTGGAGCGCATGGTGCAGGCTGTGCCCGCGTCGATTGCCGGAGCGTTGAAGGAGACGGCCTACTACTTCGTGCCGCTGGCGATGGGGCAGATGGAGGATGGAGCGGAGACGGAACAGGCCGGTGTGGGGGCGAGTGCCTCGACCGCTGGCCGGGGGGCGCGGCGTGAGGAGCCGACCATGGTTGCGCCGGCGTTTACTCCCGAGCTTGGGGAGCAGGCGATCTGCCATCGGAATGTCGTTCTGGGATCGACGGATGCGGTGTTCATCTCGACCCGACTGTTGAACGATCGATTTGCGCTGTCCTTTGAGTTTTTCATCAATGTGGGTCACGCCTTTGTGGACATTGCGGGAGTTCCGGAGAGTTTTGCGGAGCTTGCCTGGAAGCAGGCGCTCCTGGAGGTTCGGGGCGAGACGAGCCAGGATGCCTCGGAGAGCCGCGGGCGAGCTTTTGCGGGTGGAAAGGCCGGAGCAAAGCCGACAGTGGACGAGAAGGCGAAGCTGAGCTTCTGTGAAGCGGCGTTCTCCGATGCGATTGCCATTTATCTGCTCTCGCTGGCGGTGGATTTTGACTACTCGGAGCTGCGGGAACGGGAGTATCCGCTCCTGGCCGCGCCGGCGCTTGCTGAGCGTCTGAGGCTGGTGTCGACTTTGTTTCCGCCGAATGCGGGATATGAGTTTGCGATTCGGTATCGCCGGAGAGCGTAGCCGATCGACACAGAGCGTCGGCTGGATTTGCGATCAAGTGATGGGACTCAGCGAGGGGATTGTCTTTTGACGACGCGCCGGAAGTTTCTGGCAACCGCACCTGCAGGTCTGGCGATGGCTGGATCTGCGTTCGGACGCAGCGAGCCAACCCCGTCGGCGCCTGCGGAGCAGCTGCCGCCTGGGGCGCCACCGGCGTTTGGGACGGCTCCGGCGGTCGGTCCGGAGGTTGGGGCGCAGACTTTTGCCGAGGCGGAGAAGCTGGTCCAGGTACACCTGACGGACGCGGATCGGGCACAGGCTACGAGCAACTGGCGGAGCGCGATGGCGCCGCTCTACGAGCGCCGTGTGGGGCCACGGAAGGTCCCGCTTGAGGAGGGTGTAGCGCCGTGGTCGCGGTGCGATCCGGCGCAGGCGACCGGAAGCATGGGGATGCCTTCCGCGGACCGGTTTGTGCGGAGCTCGACCGGACCGAGGCCGCTGCCGGTCGACGATGCGGAGATTGCGTTTGCCCCGGTGACGGACCTTTCCCGATGGATCGAGAGCAGAAAGATCACGTCCGAGCGGCTGACGGGGATCTACCTTGAACGTTTGCGGCGGCTGGACTCGAAGCTGCGGTGCGTGATCACCTTTACGGATGCGTTGGCGCTCCGGCAGGCGCGAGAGGCGGATCGGGAGATTGCGGCGGGGCACTATCGTGGGCCTTTGCATGGGATTCCGTGGGGTGCGAAGGACCTCCTGGACACGGCGGGGATCCCGACGACGTACGGTGCGGAGCCATTTCGCGACAGGGTTCCGGCTTCGGATGCAGCCGTGGTGGTGCGCCTGCGAGAGGCCGGTGCGGTGCTGGTGGCCAAGCTCAGCCTGGGCGCGTTGGCGTTGAATGACGTGTGGTTCGGTGGCCAGACGATGAATCCCTGGCTGCTGGAGGAGGGATCGTCGGGTTCGAGCGCGGGGCCAGGAGCGGCGACGGCGGCGGGTCTGGTTGGCTTTGCGATCGGGAGCGAAACGGGTGGGAGCATTGTGAGTCCGTCGATGCGTTGCGGGGTGACCGGACTGCGACCGACGTACGGTCGGGTTCCGCGCGATGGCGCGATGACACTGTGCTGGTCGCTTGACAAGCTGGGGCCTATGGCGCGTGGGGTCGAGGACACGATGCTAGTGCTCCGAGCGATCTCCGGGCCTGACGCCGCGGACATTTCGAGTGTTCCGAGCCGTTTGGACTTTGACGCAAATGCGCCGGTGGAGGGGCTGCGGGTTGGGTATTTTCCCGGCTGGATGAAGGAAGCGCCGGCGACCGATGTCGATCGCGCGGCGCTGGAGACGGTGAGGAAGCTCGGCATGGTGCCGGTCGAGGTTTCGATTCCGGACTGGCCTTACGACAATCTTGACCTGATTCTGTTTGCCGAAGCGGCTGCTGCGTTTGAGGAGCTGACGCTGAGCGGGAACGACCACACGTTGCGGGCGCAGGTGCCCGACGCCTGGCCGAACACATTTCGGCAGGCGCGATTTCTTTCGGCGGTGGACTATGTGCAAGCAGACCGTCTGCGGCGCAAGGTGGCGATGGAGATGGCGCGGGTTTTCTCGCAGGTGGATCTGCTTCTGGTGCCTTCGTTGCGGGACGAGATGCTGACGATCACGAACTTTACCGGGCACCCTTCGCTGACGCTGCGCGCGGGGTTTGTGGAGGTCGCGGAGGCGCGGAGCGACTGGGCTCCGGACCCGAGCCGGCCGCTGCCGAAGTTCAACCCGCCGCGACGTGTGCCGCACGGTGTCACGCTGATCGGGCGTTTATTCGCCGAGGGGCTGATCGGCCGGGTGGGCGTGCATCTCGAGCGCGCGTTCGGCGTTGCGGAGGAGCATCCTGCCGGATTTTAGAGCGGCTTGAAGCCCGCTCCAACTCAGGCTTCGCGAAGCCACGAATAGAGGGGAAATCGATCGGCGAGTTCGAGGACTTCTGCGCGAATGGATTCAAGTTTCTGCGTGTCCGATCGATGGTCGAGCGCGGCCGCGATCCAGCCCGCTACCAGGCGCATCTCCTCTTCTTTCATGCCGCGTGTGGTGAGGGCGGGCGTGCCCAGGCGAATGCCGCTGGGCTTCATGGGAGGGTTGGTGTCGAAGGGAATGGCGTTTTTGTTGACAGTGATTCCGGCGGCGTGGAGGGCGTTCTCGGCCTCCGAGCCGAGCATGCCGCGGCCGAAGACATCGACGAGGATGACGTGCGTGTCGGTACCGCCAGAGACGAGACGATATCCACGATCGGCGATGGCGGCGCCGAGGGCTTGGGCGTTGGCGACGATCTGGTGCGCGTAGGCGTGGAACTCCGGCTGGAGGGCCTCGCGGAAGGCGACGGCCTTGGCGGCGACCACATGCATGAGAGGGCCGCCTTGCTGGCCGGGGAAGACGCTTCGGTCGATGTTGGCAGCGAACTCCTGGCGGCTGAGGATCATGCCGCTGCGCGGTCCACGGAGGGTCTTGTGCGTGGTGGTGGTGACGACGTGAGCGTGTGGGATGGGCGAGGGGTGGGCACCGCCGGCGACGAGACCGGCGAAGTGTGCCATGTCGATGAGCAGGTAGGCGCCGACCTTGTCGGCGATGGATCGCATGCGGGCGAAGTCGAAGTGCCGGGGGTAGGCGCTGCCGCCGCCGATGATGAGCCTGGGCTTCTCGCGAACGGCGATCGACTCAAGTTCGTCGTAGTCGACGACCTCGGTATCCTTGCGGACCTGATAACCGACGATGCGATAGAGCTTTCCGGAGAAGTTGAGTTTGTGTCCGTGGGTCAGGTGACCGCCGTGGGCGAGATCGAGGCCGAGGATGCAGTCGCCGGGCGAGAGCAAGGCCATAAAAGCGGCGGCGTTGGCTTGCGATCCAGAGTGCGGCTGGACGTTGACATGCTCCGCGCCGAAGAGTTGCCTGGCGCGATCACGAGCAATATCTTCGACCACGTCGGCGAACTCACAGCCGCCGTAGTAGCGTTTGCCGGGATAGCCTTCGGCGTATTTGTTGGTGAAGACGCTGCCGGTTGCTTCGAGCACGGCGCGGCTGACGAAGTTTTCAGAGGCGATCATTTCGAGACCTCCGTGCTCGCGGTCGACCTCGTTCTGGATCTGGTTGAAGATCTCCGGGTCTGAGGTGGCGAGGGTCGCGTTGAGATCGATCGGCATACCTCGATTCTATGCTGGAGGTATGGGTGAAAGCTCGGCGTCCGGGTGGCCTGCGCGCTCGGCAAGGCGACGGAACGCCTGATAGACGAAGGAGCCGAGATACCATCCATCGATGTATTTGAACGGGGTTTCGCCGGTGGTGTAGTGGCCACAGGGAAGGGTTTTGGCGACGTAATCGATGTTGTAGCGGCGGAAGTTGGCGAGTACATCCTGCGAGAACTCTTCGAGAAAGGTGAGGTCGTACGGCGCATGGACGACGAGGACACGTCTCTGGGCGGCGGCGAAACGGCTCATATAGGACATGGGGCTTACGGAGGTGAAGAGGTCGCGGACCTGATCCTGGGTGAGACCCGCGGCTTCGAACGCCGCACGGATGTGGCGTGTGCTTTGGCCGGTCCAGACGACATCTCCGAACCAGGTTGAGGCGTGGTTGAAGGCGCACACCTGAAGTCGGGGGTCGTGCGCGGCGGCGATAAAGGCGTAGCAGCTGCCGAGCGATGTGCCGAGCACGCCGAAGTGCTCGTACCCCTGATCTTCGAGCCAGTCCAGGCAGCTGCGGATGTCGATGACGGCCTGGCGGCAGGCGGAGATGGTGCGGCCGATGTTGGCGCTGACGGCAAAGTCGGAGCGCTCGAGCTCGGTGGGACGGCGGATGTCGTGGTAGGGCTTCGAGAGCCGGAGGGCGGAGACGCCGAAGCGGTTGAAGATGCTGCAGAGGGCGTTGTGGCTAAAGGCGTCGGCGTTCCACTGCGGCAAGACGATGATGGCCTGCTTCGGTTTGCCGAGCTGCTTTTGGGCGGGTGCGGGATACCAGCGGGCGTTGACGATGTCGTTTTCCGGATGCCGGGTCTGCACGGGGGACGTGAAGCGGAGAAAGGACGCTGGGGAGGAATCGCCCGAGGTGGCACGGCGCTTGTGCTCGGCGTCCTGGGCGAGCGTCGAGGGGCGGACGTTGGTAGGAAAGAGCAGCGGATGTCGGAGTTCCAGGCGATAGTCGGTCGGACGTTGATAGGAGAAACAGAGGTCGGAACTCTGGACGAATCTTTGGTTCAGGTCGACCATGGCGGCGAGATTGGAGGCGCCGGTGTTGGTTGGGGGATCGGGGGCGACGACGGATGGAGGAAGTTCGTCGAGCCAATCGAAGCCCCATTCCAGCGGTCGGACGATCCGGTTTGTGTCGCGTGTGGTGAGCGCGGTTTCCCAGGCGAACATCCACTTCGCGTAAAGCTTTTGCAGCATGGGTTAAGTTTAGCAACGGCAATTTGGGCGAGATCGCGCCGATGCGTGCGGGACCGGGCGCTTGCGTCTACAGCTCGGACATCACGAGACAGACGCGACCGACGAGGTAGTCCGCGGGCGTTTCGTGGGCGGCGATGGGAATGAGTTGTACCGGAAAGGTGACGGTGTACGGACGGACGATGAGGCGGGCGTCGTCGAGCTCGACGAAGCGGAGAAGCAGAGAGGCGCCACAACGAACGGCATAGATATTGGCTTGACGGGAGTGGTAGGGGGCGAGCGAGTTGTAGTGGCGATCGATGACGACGACGGATCCGGGAAAGAGGAGGGGATCGAGGGGTGCTGCTTGCTGGGCATCGACGCGGAGGGCGACGAAGCGCTGCCAGTTGGCCCGTCTGGAATAGACCCGGGTGCGATTGTCGTACAGCTTCGCGGTGGAGACCTGGATGAGTTCGATGACGGCGGACTCGGAGATTTTGGGGTCGGCCATGGCTGTCGAGGAGGAGACCACGGGGACACTTTCGGAGAGATCGGTCGAAGGGGCGGCGGAGCTGCCGGCGAGATCGAGTGGAAGGATCTGGTCGATGGTGATGTTTTGGGCGGCCAAGACGCGGTCGAGACCTTCCAGCGAGAGGGCTCGTTTGCGATTCAGGAAATTCGAGATATGCGCTTGCTGGAAGCCGGTTTGCTGCGCCAGCCGCGTTCCGGTCAGGGCGCCGGAGTCGATACGCCGAACCAGTTCGAGACGGAGCAATTCATGAAGGTCGGCGAAGTTCACAAGGCCATCCTGGAGCTAGAAAATATCATTTGGCAAGACGAAGAATAAGCGAAACGTTATCAATCAGCAATCACGGCATTGGCGTATTTGCCGAAAAAGGCTGAATTGTCCTATGTCTCTGGGCGTGCCCCGAAAGTTATGTTGACATCTGGTTTGTTGAAAGCTATAACCTTGAAACTTCGATCAGTAGCCCCGGACGACTTCGTCAGGAGGCCGCTTTGATGACCGATCGGAGGCGATGCGAGGTTCTGATCAGACTCTTTGCCCTAGGTATGACTTTCGCATTGAATTCAACAACAACCGAGTGAGCGCTACGTCGTAACGGGCCATCGTGAAAAGAGCCCGTGCGGTGCGGTGAACACTTCCAAACAGACCTGAGCGAGCCCCTTCGACCGCTTGACAATGATCCGAGGCTCGCCGGGGAGAGTGTGCCTGAAAGGGAAAGCATGAACTACTTGCGCGTTGATTTGAAGGTATGCGAGGGATGCGGAACGCTTTGGTTCCGAAACGGTCTCGCGAAGAACGTCTACTGCCATGGATGTGCGAAGAAGTTAGCGGAGTTTCCGGCGCCGCGGCCGAGAAGGCGTGGAAGATGCCGGCGCTTCGCGGGCCACAACGTCAACTCTGTCGCAGAACTCTCGGTTGGAGGTGTTCGATGAGCGCAGCCGCGGCTGTTCTTACGGATCTCTGGGCGTCATCGGCAGCGGGGTCGGCATCGCCGAGGATCGCGGCTAAGAGAGTAGATCGCGCAGCGATCACACCGGAGCTGGCATTTTATCGAAAGTATACGGAGGCGATGCTTCGGCGCTACATGACCATGTCCATGGAGAGTGGGCGAGTTCCGTCCCTGTTGGGGAAAGAGATGTTTCGGGGGAGGGTGACCAACTACCGCGTTCAAAGTTTCGAGGACGTCGTCATCTTTGTTCATGACGTGGGCAAGTGCCTGCGGAAGCTGAGCACATTTCAGCAGCTGCTGGTGGAACGAATTGCTTTGCAGCAGTACACCCAGGGAGAAGCCGCCGCCCTGCTGGGCCTAAGCCTGCGGACAGTCGTTCGGAGGTACGGTCGAGCACTGGACGAGCTGACGTCCATCTTTCTCGAAAACGGACTTTTGGAGCCGATGGCGGCTTGTCAAGAGCGGAAGGTGTGCGTGTAGCGTCCAGGTGGTTGATTCGCTTGGGGTTACAAGACGAAATTAGAGTGGCGCATAACCACTCTACCAACTGCTAACCTAGAACGTAGTTAGAACTTGTGGAGAAGCGGGAGCGACGCATCAGGCGTTGCTCCCGTTTTTTCGGTCAGGAGACTGGATGATGCACGTACGAGCGGATCGATGCGATCTGGATGCGAGAGCCTCGGACATACGATCGCCCCGGTGCGAGCAGGGCACGGGGGAGCGGCGACTCTTTTCGGCAGCGACGGAATGCAGGAACTACACGCGAGAACAGGTTTCGCGGGCGCTTCCAGACATTGTGGCCAAGTTCATCGAAGAGGCACGGCGGGGAAGTGTCCAGCACGCGAAGCTACTTGTAACGATGGGTGGTCTGGACACTCCGGAGGTAGAGGGCGGCGTTGTCCGGGAGAAGCCGGAGAGCCTGGCGGAGATGCTGACGAGGAGTCTGGAGCAGGAGTGTTCGGCAGAGGAGTTCGCCGAACTGCGCGCCACTGTCTCGCGGTAAACGCGTCCTGTCGGTGAATCGAGCAGGTGTGCCGATCGAACAAGAATCAGAGGAGGTGGCATGAGACAGGCGACGGATCTGCAACGCCGTGGAGGAAGTTGTGCGACGGCGAAGGCAGGGAGGGAGAGGTCGCCGGAGAGGCGACTTGAGAGGGATAGCGCCTGGCCGCACCGGAGGCGCACGGTCGAGGATGTGCGCATTCACGCGATGGCAGTCGACTTTCCGGTCGTACACGGACATCCGAATCGTCTTCCATTTGAGGGGGTTCTGACGCTGGTGGACGTCCCAAGCGACAAGGCTCCGAGTGGATCGCGCGGACATCGCGTGATTCTGACACGGCAGGCTGCGGAGGCGGCTTTGCCGAGTCTTCTGGGCATGGCGGTCGGCTACAAGGCCGGTTGGGACGGACATGATGCACGGCAGAAATGCGGCATCATTACGGCGGCGGAGCTCGAGGGCAACCGGATGGTGGTTTCGGGGTTCCTGTTTGCCCGGGATTTTCCTGAGGTCGGACCGGAGCTGGAGAAGTTTCTTGCGCAGGACGGCGCCATGGGAATGAGCTACGAACTGGCGGATGCGCACGTGACTGACATGCGTGCGCCGGTGTGGACGATCAGTCGAGCGACGTTTACTGGGGCGGCCATTCTTTTGCGGGAGAAGGCGGCCTACCGAAGCACGAGCTTCCGGGTGAAGCGGACTGCCGGCCGGACGGCGAGCGCGCCGCTGGCGGACCGCGCAGCCAAACGTTGCCGGACGCAGACGCGCGGCTAGGGCTGTGGCGGATGCAGGTCTGGGAAACAGACGAATCGACGGGCAGATTGCCTGAAAGAAGGAGTTGAGATGGAAAACTGTGAGATTTGCGGAAGTGTGTCAGGGGCTCTGGAGCTCTGCGCCACGGCCGAGAAGCTGACGGAAGCAACGGCCACTCTGATGAGGGCTTTGGAAGGCCTGACAGAGCGCGAGACCACATTTGCGATGAACGCCGAGGCGTCGATAGGGCGGATTGTTGCGACCGTGGAGGGCAAGCATGAGACCGAATTAGAACAGCGCCTTAAGGCCGCGGAAGCTGAACTTGCGGAGTTGCGTGCGCGAGCCGAGGCAGGCGAGCGGAAGGAAATCAGCGCAAGTGTCGCCGGACGCAAGACGGTTCCGACCGCGATGGCAAACCTGCTCGCGAAGCAGGGTGTCACGGTCGACTCGCTCGAAGCGGGAGCGCTCGATGCAGCGCTGGTCAGCCTGAGCCTGGAGCAGCGAATTGCGGTGAAGGCACAGTTGATGCGGGCCGGCATGCTGGGCTAGAGCAAAGTACCCTGTTGCGAGGGAGCGGGAATGTTCGTGCAGAGCCGTTTTCCTTGAGAGAAAACGGCGTCGATACCTGCCGCTCCCTAGACACCGACAAGTAATTTGCTTTACGCGCTTCATGAGGGTGTCCGGCCGGGCGGAGAAAGCCCGAGCCGGAGACGTAGGAGAGACCGACGCGGCCTTTGGGTCGCGTTTCTTTGTGTGTGCGAAAGGGAGAAGAATGAACGCGAAGTTTACAGATCTGAATGCGGCGGCGGATTACCTAGGACCGGGCGCGATCGAAGTTCCGATGTACCAGAGCGAGATTACGGACCTGGTTCGCCGGCGTGGCATCTTTGGTCAGAGAATCAAGCAGGTGCCCGCGACGGGCCATCCATCGAGGTTTTTCGAGGAGACCTCTATCCCGTCGCCTTCGGCGGCCTCGGGCTTTGTGGACCCGCGCAACATCGTTGCACCTCTGGTCAGTCCCACACGTGTGGAGCGCAGCGTTCCGCTGAAGGCGCTGGTCTCGCAGATCAACTACAACCTGTTCGATATCGAGCTGGGCATGCAACAGAGCCAGTTCGCGTATCTGCAGGCGAAGGATCTGGCGGACACGGTGGACGGTGTACTGCGGACGCACGACGTCGCTCTGTGGAACGGGTCGGATACCAGCCTGAGCGCACCGACGACGCCGCAATACTTTGGCGCCGCCGGTCAGATCGCTGCGGGCGGCAACACGGTGACGATCGGCGGCACGCAGAGCATTGTCGATGGTCTGAAATCGACGGTAGCGCAGATGGTTTCGAGCACCGCGTTTGGTGTTCGGCCGACGGCGATCTATGCCAACCCGGTGCTTCTGGATCTGATCGATCGCGAGATGAAGTCGGAGTTCAACGTGGTGTTGAACACGCGGGAGATTGAGGCCGGCTTCTCCGTGAAGACGCTGTCGACGCAGGCCGGCGACCTGCCGCTCATTCCGGAGTGGACCCTGGGCTACACCGGAACCCCGGGGTCGGGCTCTGCCGTTCTGCCGGCGTACATCGTGACGGAAGATCTGATCGAGTACCACTGGCTGAGCGACCCGAATCCACGCATCTTCCAGCTTGGCGTTCCCGGATCGCTGGCTTCGCAGTACGTGGTCGTGAAGTTCGGCGGGCTTGTGGTTAAGGGTGCGAGCTATGCGCACTTCCAGGTGTTGGTGGACCGCTAAACAGCGTTAATTGGGTGTGGGTTGAATGAGAGGAGGCCGGCAACTTGTTTGCCGGCCTCTTTCATTTCGGGAGGCTAGTCTATGGGGTATTTGTTACCGACAGAGTACGTGCAGTACGGATTGACGGCAGAGACGACCGATGACTGGATCACGACGGCCTCTGCCTTGATGGAGGGGTATTGCCGGCGATCGACCCTGCTGGCGAGCCAGTATGTCGAGCGCTTGCGCTTGACGGCTGGAGCGCAGACGGTTCGTTTGAGCTATCGCCCACTGGTGATTGTGAATGGGGCGACCTCGCCGCTCATTTCGGTGCGGGCGCGGTATGGCCGGCCTCGCCGTGGTGAGATCGCGGACAACTTTCGCGAGCAGGTTGCAACGGCGTTCAGCGTTCCCGGCAGCTGGAGTGTGCTCGATCCTCACAGCATCGATGTGGACCAGACCTCGGCGACGCTCACCTTGCCAGGGAATTTTCTCGGCATCAGCTACAACGAGGTGGAGGCGACGTACACGTCGGGAGTCGTGGCGATTCCTCCGGCCTTGAAGGTTGCGTGTGCCCAGATTGTCAGGAACGCGCAGGCGACACCGGGGCTGAACGTGAAGTCGAGCCGTTTGGACACGGTGCAGATGCAGTACTTCAGCGGATCGCTGGTGGACACACAGGTTCAGATGCTTTTGCGACCGTATGTTGCCGAAAGGGTGGGGTAGAGCATGGCGGATCTGAGAAACGGGAGTGATGGGGCGCGTCGGTCCGCGGATACTTTGTTGCGTGGGGTTGGCGGCCGATCCGTGCTGCTGCGTGTTCCGGGACCGGCGGACATCGGGGATGTCCGGGAACAGATCGGCCTGACGACCCCAAATTTTCAGGACGTGGAGCTGGCGCCTGCCGTCTTTCGCAAGCTGCGCGGGCAGGCAAAGGATGGCGCGGGCACACGGTGGGAGCTGCTGGTGTCGGCCATCAGCGTGGAGCGGGTGCTTGGGCTGCTCGATGCTGCTTCGGCGAGTTCGCTGTTTGCGAGTGCGTCGGGCGTGGTGGTGAGCGGAACGGTGATGGAGATCGAGGCCTCGACCGCCTCCGACGTTTTCGGCAAGCCATGTGTCTATCGCCTGGTGTTAAGGGAGCCGATTGCGAACGAGCTTTAGGTATCGGTGTTTTGAGTTGAGGCGAGCTATATGCAAAATGCGAAAGACACGTTTTATGTAGCAATGAGAGATCGGCTGGCCGAGCTCAACCCTGAGCGGACGTTTGCTGTGCGGGGCGTTGTGCGGCCAGGGCTGATTGTCGAGGAGAACGAACTTGTCGTTGCGCCGGTGCCTGTGGATGCGTTCCGCCTCCGTTGGGGAAAGCTGACGGTGCAGACAGAGGGTCCGGCACCGCTGATTGCGATGACGTGCGAGATCTCGTATGCGACCGATGGAACGAGCGCGAACTCTGGTCTGGACCGGGGACGGATGCTTGCCGCAATGGACGCGGAGCTTGCGGCCATGGTCGGGACAGAACCGAAACGGTTGCCGAAGCTGAGCTATACGACGATGCCGCCGGTGCCGATGGCGACGAATGTCTTCTGGGGCGAGCTTGCCTTTGGCGCTTTGACCTCTGCGGGGGAGAGATTGAGTCGAGTCGCAACGGTCGAGGTTTTCAGCTACGGAGAGGCAGGTGAACTGTGAGTTCTACGTTGGTTGGAGCAGGTCTGGCAGCAGCGACAGCGCCGGTGCAGAGGAGAGTGCGGGGATACTTCGCGCCGGTGAACAGGCTGACGGGGACGCCGACGATCTTCGATCCCGCACAGATGGGAGCGTTTGCGCTGAACGCACCGCCCGCGCCATGGGTGGACCTGGGATGGTGCACGGAGTTTACGCGAACGTGCGGAACCAAATTCGGAGCGGTTCGCACAGGAGCTCCGCTGACGACGCAAGGTCAGGTTCGGACGGAGTTGAGCACAACGGTGCAAGTGAATTTTGAGAGCTGGGGCAAGCTGCAGATGGCGCTCGCCTCAGGCTCGGAGCAGATGAATCTGCTGCTGACCCCTCAAGGGGCGACAGCGAACGGAAGTGGCGGAGTTGCCGCGGCAGCCGTTCCGCTCGCGACTGCCGGCGGCGGATCGACGGCGACGTCATTGCAGGTTGGAAGTGCAGCAGCCGGGCTCTTCAACGTCGGCGATCTGGTCGCGGTCGACCTCGACTACACGGGGCAGATTGGATTTGTCGGCAGCGGCGTGAGTGCGGCGTATGTGAGTGCGGCGAGAAGTGTGTCGAACGACGTGAACTATATCCGGCGGGTGACGCTGAACGTCGGACGGCTGGTTGCGATCGCGGGCGGTGCTCTGCAATTGGGCGGGGCGCTGCTGGCAGGTGCACCCGTCGCCGGGATGAGTGTGAGCCGGCTGGCGGGCTTTGTCGATCGGGAGGGTGGGACCTTCTTCCAGGAGTGGTCCGGGCTATTCTGCGTGGATGGAGAGCAGGGAGATCGAGTGCTGTTTCATTACCCACGTTTGCAGACGACGCGCGGATCGGGGGAGAAGGTGGAATCTCTGGCCGGTCCGCTCGGTGTCTTGAAGTTGGCGGCTGCCTTCCAGGCACTGCCGGTAAGAGATGGAAACGATGGCCAGATGACGCTCTGCTTCAGGAGCTACCTGCCCGGGCCGATGCGGTCGGTGTAGGCGAGTTTTGAGAGCTGGGAGTTGAGGGAGGAAAGAATGCTTTGGACGATCAGACAGACACCGCTGGCCCGAAAACTTTTATTGGTGATCGGGGCAGGGTTGTTGGCAATCTCGGCGGCAGTAGCACAAGTACCGACGACGCAGATCGCAGACACGATCTTCCGCGCGGATGGAACGACAGCGGCCGGGACCGCGGTCATCAGCTGGGCGGCGTTTACAACGGCAAACGGACAGACGGTTTCGGGGGGGAGCACGGCGGCGATCATCTCGCCGGCGGGCGTGGTGAATGTGCAGCTTGCGCCGAATGCGGGTGCGACGCCGGCGGGGAGCTACTACACCGTGGTGTATCACCTGGATGACGGAAGCGTGAATCGCGAGTATTGGGTGGTTCCGACGAGCGCGACGGCGGTTTCCATCAGCAGCATCAAGACCGCGGTTGCGCCCGCTACGGTCGCGGTACAGGCGGTGACGAAGAGCTATGTCGATACGGCGATCGCCGCCGCGCTCACGGGAGCTCCGATCTCCGCGGCAGCGCCCTATATCAACAAGGGTGGGGACACGATGGGAGGTCCTCTGGCGTTGCCGGCGGATCCGCTCACGGCGAATCAGGCCTCGAACAAGCACTATGTCGACCTGAACGTGGCTTCATTGACGAGCGGTCTGTCGCAGAAGATTTCGACGACGCCCCAGGGTTCTCAGGCGATCGCTCAACCGGGGGGCACACAGCTTCAGACGAACCACCTGAACGGTGTTCTGTATGCCAGTCAATATCTGACCGGACGCGGCGATAACGGCATCGCGAATGTGCTTTCGAGCACGGACTGTGCTGTAGGCTGCGACGCAAAGGCGGAGCAGAGTTATAACTCCTCCGAGATTTACCGGCCGTACCTGTGGAACAGCGGCCTGCACGGTGGAACGCACCTCGAAGACGCGCGGGGTGGCGAGCGGAGAGACAGTTACTTCAACCCGGTGGATCTGATGGAGTCAGGCAACGATGCAGGGCAGGTGGTCGACGTGACTTCCACCCGAGATGCTGCCAGCGTGTACCAACAGACTGGATCGGAGGAGCCGTCGTCGCTTGGACTTTTGATCAACCACCGCGGACTCGCCGGCGGATCGAACCTCTTCCCCGCCAGCATCCATCCAGCTCCGTACTTCAAGAGCACCTACACGGCACTGAGTGTGAATGGCAACTACAACACCGTTGGCCAGCATGTTCTGGCCTCGCACGTCGTGAACTGCTATGGCGTAGGCGACTGTCTGGCCGGGTCGCAATTTGTAACTTCTTCCGGCGGATTTCGCGACGAAGCGGACGAGGGAACGCATCCGTTCGACCTGCAGGTCCAGGAGGATGTCAATGTATTTCAGGGCACGTGCAGCAGTGGATGCACCTCTGGATCGACATCGGTGATGGTCGCCAGCACGTCGGGGCCGGGAACGCAGGGCGAGGGTCGATACCTGATCGACAAGAATCCGGCCGGGGTGATTAGCACAGGAGCTCTTATCGGCGGCGCCATTGCGGCCAGCGGAGCTCCCGGGCCTACCGCGGTTTTTCGCGGCAGCTCGTTTCCGGTGAGCACCTTTTTGGCGACCGGACAGATTGTGGCGTCGCGGACGACGCAAATGGCTCCAGGTACGGTTACATTCCCGATTGCGACCACAGGTCTGCCGCAAGGATTTTCTGCAAGCACGTCTGCGATCCAGAGGCCTACAGGGGTCGCCTGCGTCACGGATCTGCCGAACGCATTCAACCCTCCGAACTACGAGATGGTGAACTACACCGTTGTGGATGCGACTCATCTGACGATGACCTTCAACAAGGTTCATGCTGCCCGGGCGACGATTGCGGTTGGAGGTTTGTGCGGCTACGGTCTGGAGCAGACGGTCGACACGGCGCAAGGCATTCGGCAGGTCTTTCCAGTGATCGGGTCCTACTCGGCCACCGGCCTCTACTACGCGGGCGGTCTAACACCCATCGTCGGTATCACGGGGCAGACCAGCGCTTACCTGAACGTGAGCCTTCCCATTGCGAGCGTAAGCCGAAGCAACAATGTCGGTACGGCGACTCTCGCGGGTGGCTTGCCCGTCGATGTAAACGGCCTGACGATGCAGGTGGCGGGCGTGGCCGATGCAAGCTTCAACGGAAGCTATGGAGTCACAAGCACCGGTTCAAATAGCCTGACCTTTGCGGAAGCAGGGGCGAACGGCACAAGCAGTGGAGGTACGATCTCGCTTCTGACGGGCGCTTTTGCGTTGTATCCCATGGCGGAGGTGCTGAGTGTTCTGAACCCGGCGAGCAAGGCGGTCGATGGGCAGATGACGCTGGCGCCGAATAACGTTGCCTGGGCGCAGAACGATCCTCTGGAAGAGCCTCACTATTTTCAGGAGCTGGTTTATGCAGACATGGAAGCCGTGGGCGAGGTAACGCCGCGGCCAACGGTCCCACCGCGAGCCGGCATCACGTATCAGAAGAACAACGGCCCGGGAATGCGCGGTTGGAGTGTCATCAACCAGGCTCCCGCGAGCCATTACTTCGGCAACGGTGGAACGCACTCGCCTCCGGATGCGGCGTATGAGGAGATGGGAATCTGGCGACGTACGTTTGACGTGCAGGCGGGCGAGGCAGCCCTGATGGCGGTGCACTGCAACTCGCATGGGTGCGGCAAGTGGAACTCGGGCTACAACCTGTTTGAGTTGGACAGCAACGATGGGCTGGATCCGATCGCGTACCAGCCGGCGACGAGCAGTCTGACGTTCACCATGCGTGGAACGACGTTTGGATTTGGACCGCAGGGTTTCAGCGCTGGAACGGTGAATGCGGGTGTTGTCAATGCATCGACGCTCAACGGAGCGATCAACGCCGGCAGCATCAGCAGTGGAACGGTAAATGCCGCCCGTCTGCCAATCTTCGGGGCGTCGGGTGGAGCGCACGCTGCCGGGGTCGTTCCCGATCCGGGGGGCACGGCGGGGGCGACGCGGTATCTGCGCGAAGACGGCAGCTGGACGGTCCCGAGCGGCTCCGGCGGCGGCGGTGGCGGAGCGACGGGAACGGCATCGATCACCGGCGGAAGCATCACCGGAACGACGATCGACGCCTCCGCTATCGGCAACACGACGCCGGCGGCGGGCAGCTTCACGAACATCACCGCGAAGGGCCTGAGCATTACGTCGCCGACGGTGTCTGCGCAGACGATTCCTGTGTTTGCGCCGAATCTCGGCAGTGGAGCGCAGTTCTGCCAGGGGTTTGGAAAGGGTCTCACTGCGCATAACTCGACCTTCTATTGCTGGTGGAACACGGCGACGCCCTATGGATCCCTGGAGACGTATGCCGGCGGAGATCCGATCCAGGTGAAGGGGTCGGCGATCTGGCTAAATGGCGGTCCGGTGGCGATCGGCAGCTCCGCCGGCATCGGCAGTGCTTTGCCGGCGCTGTTGAATGTGGGTTCGACCGCGCAGTTCCAGGTAGACGGAAACGGCAATGTGAAGGCGGCCAACTTCGCCGGCATCCTGGCCGGGTCCACCGGCGCGATCGGTGGGACGGCGCTGTCGGCGGGAGGCTGCGCGAGCGGAACGGTCGCCGTCGCGGGAGCGAGCGTGGGCGCTCCGGTAGCGGTCAGCGCAAATGACGGAAGCTTGCCGAGCGGATCTGCGATGTTGAGTGCGGCGGTCACTTCCGCCGGAACCGTGACGGTGCAGGTGTGCGCGGTCGGTGCGTTCACACCGCCTGCAAAGACGTACAACGTACGCGTTCTGCAGTAAGGCGCGCTCGGTTTGCCGGGCTCGGGACGTCTCTACCGGTTCATCTGATAAGGCGAGCGCAGACCGAGAAGTTTGAGCGTTCGGAGCACGGCCGCTCGGGCGAGGCCGCGTGTTTTGCGCTTGAGGTTTGCCCGTGCGATTAGGCGCGCTTGCCTCTTTCGGCGGCTGGCCTCGTCCGGCGGCCCGTGCTCGAGAGCTCTGGCAGCGAGCGCGACGATCCTGTCGAACTCGATCTCCGGAGCGAAGTTTTGCTGCCAGGCCGCAAACGCCAGACGGCCGCGCTCGGCGCTCGATGCCCGGTGCGGCTCAAGCAGCTCGGGCAGGCGGCGGATATCTCGCTCCGGAATTCGGAGCAGAAAGCGGGACCAGTCCACATCGGGCGGAAGCACGTAGTCGTCCGAAAGGAGCACGGGAGCGATACCGGCGCTCATGACTTCAAAGAGCCGGATGCTTCCCGTGCCCGCACCTCGCGGACACAGCACAAAGTGTGAGGACGCCAGAGTTTCGGCGTATCTCTGCTGGCGAGCTTCGCGGCCGGGCTGGTCGAGATCCCAATGAAAGTAGGTGGAGGTATTTTCGATCAGGACGTCGGGACGATCGAACCGCAGGTTGAACAGACGCTTGCGCAGAAGAGATGTGCTTCCTCCTTGAAAGGAAAAGAGGAGGCGCTTCTCTGCCGTCGGGGCGTCGGCAGCGACGTAGGGATTGCTGTACTGCCCGTTGCGAGAGACGTACGAGTAGCTGAACACACGTCCCGAACGGCTGTTTGCATCGATGGCCGCCGAGCAATAAACCCCCGGAGCGAGCGGAAGGTAGTTGTCGTCTTCGGTGTAGACGGCGCACTTCTCGGAGAAGAGGCGGTAGATCGGGTGATCGAGAAGAAGTTGGGGCTCAACGCCGAAGCTTCCGATCAAAAGGATGAGGTCGGCGGCCGCGGGAGCGCCGACGAGCGCATGCGGGCTCGATGCGGCGCGGAGCGGAAGCAGCCTGGTGAGTTCTGTCTCCTTGACCGCGGCCAGATGGATGTTCATGCGAGAAAGAGCTTCAAGGTTCATTGTGCGGCAGGAGGTCTGGGATGTCGAGGGACGCGATCAGGGGTGAGACAGGTGATAAACGGCCAACACGACGGTCCCAGGGAATGGGACCTGGACGAGCTTCTGGCGTATGGAAGGATCCTGGATCGCCGGCCCCCGACCCTGCATGGCGCAAGTGTTTCCGTTTGGCTTGCCGGGCATCTGCTTCGGGTCCGGGATCGGGACGGCAAGGAGCGACCTCTCTACGCGAATGCAGCACAGCGGGAATTCGATCGATGCCGGGGACGCCAGAATATCGTTTTGAAGGCGCGCCAAATGGGCGTGACAACCTGGGTGGCCGGCCACTTCTTCTTGAAGACGATCACGCAGACGGGCCAGCTTTCGGTGCAGGTTGCACAGACGCGAGAGGCTGCCGAAGGCATCTTCCGGATGATGCAGCGCTTCTGGGAGTGCCTTCCGGCGTGCCTACGGGAGGGACCCTTGCGGCGCGGCCGAGCCAACGTCGGACAGATGAGCTTTCCCGCGCTGGACAGCGAACTCCGCGTCCTGAGTGCGGCGGACGGGAGCGCAGGCCGTGGTTTGACGATGCAGACGCTGCATTGCAGCGAGGTGAGTCGATGGCCCGGGGATGGGGCGGCGACGCTGGCGGGGTTGCGGGCTGCTCTCGCGCCGGGCGGTGAGATGGTGATCGAATCGACGCCGAACGGGGCGTATGGATGTTTCTACGAAGAATGGATGAACGCGGAGAGGCGCGGCTCGGTGCAGCACTTTTTTCCATGGTGGATGGAAAAAGCTTATGTGTCAGCGCCGGTTACAGACCCGACAGCAGAGGAGATGCTCTTGATGGAGACAGAGGGTTTAGATGCAGGCCAGATCGGATTTCGCCGCGGTTTGCAGGCGAGTTATCGGGGGCTTTGGACGCAGGAGTTTGCCGAAGATGCCATCGCCTGCTTCAAGGCGACAGGAGATTGCTGCTTCGACGTGGAGGCCGTGGAGCGAAGGAACTCCCAGGCGCCGGAGCCACGGGACACCCGGCGTGGAGGCGCCTTGCAGATCTGGTTTCCGCCGCGTCCGGACAAGGAGTATCTGGTCGCGGTCGATTCGGCGGGGGGTGGACCGGATGGAGATTACGCGGCCGTGCAGGTGATCGAGCTGGCGACGGGTCTGCAATGTGCAGAGCTGCAGCAGAAGATCGGAAGCCTCGAGCTGGCGGAGGTGGCGGCGGCGCTCGGTCGCGAGTACCGCGGCGCGACGGTGGCTGTGGAACGCAACAACCATGGAGCGGCGGTTCTCGCGTATCTCGAGACAGTGCACCATTACCCTCGGGTGTATGAACGAGATGGTCTGGCTGGTTGGCTGACCACCGCGGCCAACAAACCTGTGATGGTCAGCCGCATGGGTGCGCTTCTGCTGGAGGAACCCTGGATGTTCTACAGCCGGCGGCTCCTGGCCGAGTGCCGCAGCTTTATCAGCATGGCGGGCGGCAAAACGGGAGCCGCGGGAGGAGCACACGACGATTGCGTGATGGCGATGGCGGTCGGTCAGGCGGTCCGGTCCGAGATGCTGGAGAGGGGCAGGCGTCGGTAGACCACAGCAACATGCGATCGCCCGAGATTGCAGATCGAGTTCGGTCCCGCGAGCTTCGCGATATGCTCTTGGTGCGAGGTGATTGGACTTGGCAATTCTGGCGGTGCAGGCGATCCGGAAGATGCGCGGTGGAGCACAAAGTCAGTTGATGCTCGGGGCCGATGGAAAGCTTTGGGTGGTGAAGTTCCAGAACAACCCGCAGCATCGGAGAGTTCTGGCAAACGAGTGGATTGCGACGCGGTTGGCCGCGGCCGCGGGTCTGACAGTGCCGCCGAGCGAGATCGTCGAGGTGACGGAGTGGCTGGTTCTCAACACGACGGACATGTATGTCGAGAAGGGTCGAAATGAGCGAGAACGGTATGCTGCAGGCTTGCAGTTCGGAAGCGAGATGGTGGGCGGGATGAAGCCGGGGATGGTGGTCGATTATCTTCCGGAGCAGCAGCTCGGCGAGGTCCGAAACCTGTCCGAGTTTGCCGGAATGCTGGCCGTCGACAAGTGGGCCGGCAACTGCAACGGACGGCAGGCGGTGTTTGACCGGCGACCTCGGGAAAGGCTCTACCGAGCCACGTTTATCGACCAGGGATTTTGCTTCAACGCCGGGGAGTGGACGTTTCCGGATTCGCCGCTGCGGGGAGTGTATGGGAGAAATCAGGTGTACGCGAATGTGACTGGGTGGGAGAGCTTCGAACCTTGGCTGAGTCGTGTGGAGCAGATGCCGCCGGAGACGCTGTGGAGCATCGCCGAGGTGGTGCCGCCGGAGTGGTACGGCGGCGATCCGGACACGCTTGAGATGCTGATGCGGAGATTGATGGACCGGAGAGGCCGGGTGCGCGATCTGATCGCCTCGTTTCGCGACTCCGACCGCGCACCGTTTCCGGCGTGGCAAACCAAAGTGAGCGCGGCGGTACCGTCCGGGAGGACGGAGACCTACGAAAAGCCTCGGCATGTGATGTAGGCTTGAGGCCGATGTGCTCCAGCCTGAGAGGGAGAGGACCTTGCGATGAAGGATCGTTTGAAGTGCGAGTTCTTTCTCCTCAGGTACTCTCCAGACGCCGTTCGAGAGGAGTTCACCAACATAGGCGTGGTGGTTCAGGAGAGGGGGCGAGAACGGGAGGGATTGGTCCGGTTTACACGCAACTGGAGGCGGGTCCGATGTCTTGACGCGGACGCCGATGTCGCTCTGCTCGAAGCTCTCGAAACCGAGATCGCCAACGGCCTGGCGCAGGAAGAGACCGGCGGCACGGTGCTGAAGCTGCTTTCCGATACGTTGTCGAACGGTGTGCGGATTTCCGAGCCCAGAGCCTGTCTCGCGGAGAGCCTGCCGGCGGAACTGGATCAGTTGATGCGCGTCTATGTCGATCCGCGAGAGAGGGTCCCTCGGAGCCGACAATCCGGCCGGGCCGCGATCGCGGGTGCGATGCGGCGAGAGTTCGAGCGGGCAGGCGTCTGGGCGTTGATGCGCCGGCAGATCGCAGCCTCCGTCTATACGGGGGCCGGCGATCCGATGCGGATCGACTGCGGTTACCGTCCGAACGGGGTCATCCGCATGTTTCAAGCGGTCTCTCTCGAAGGCAGCGTCGAGGGGGCCAAGGTGCTGGCTTACACCGCGGCACGTCTGCGGGACGGAGTCTTGCGGGTGGAAAACGCTAGGCTCGAACTGTCGGCTGTAGTCGAGCCGTTGCGGGAGGTGGGAGACGGCGGCAACGAAGATACGGAACGCTACCGTTTCAGCGTGGAGGCGATGGAGCGGGAACAGATTCGCGTCCTGACGGTCAAGGATCTCGGCCGTGCCGCGGAGACGGCAAGATCCGAGCTGGGCGTGTAGGCGCAAAGATCGGGCGTGTAGGCGCAAAAGCGTGTACGCGCAAAGAGGTGTAGCAACGATGTGAGGCACAGCCCCGGGCTGTGCCTCTTTGTTTTGCCCGAAAAGGAAGAGGGAGAGATGCAAATGGGAGTGCAGACATCAATGAAAGAGATCTGGAATCGATGGACGGGAACGGGCGAGGAACGGACCGCTCTCGATGCGGCGGCGGGCGAACGGAAGACGGTCAGGTTGCCGTCCATTCTCAACCCTGCCCGCGGTTCGCAGGCCGGACGCGCGCTTCCAAAGCCTACGCCGGACAACCTGCGCAAGTTTGCCGAGACCCCGGTGGTGCGGCGAGCCATCAACGTCGTCAAGGACCGCATCGCCAGCATGGACTGGCAGATCCGCATCCGCCGAGGATATGCCGGCATCGCCATCGAGGACGAGATCGTCCGCATGAATCTCCTCCGCCGGTGCCTCGAAGAGCCGAACTCGGCGGACAGCTTTCGCGTGCTTTGGGAGCAGGTCCTCGAAGATCTGCTGGTCGGCGGCTTCGGCGCGGTTGAGATGGAGGCGACCGGCGATCCAGATCGGCCGTTCCACTTATATGCCGTCGACGGCGCAACCGTGCAGATCGACAACAGCTGGGACGGCCATGCGCACAGCGTGCGATACGCCCAAACCACAGGTCGATTCGGCCGGGAGGGTCTCGTTCCGCTGCGCGATGACGAGTTGATGTATCTGCGGCTGAATCCGCGGACGCATACACCCTTTGGCCTCG
Source organism: uncultured Acidobacteriaceae bacterium (assembly GCA_964236945.1). GTDB lineage: Bacteria > Acidobacteriota > Terriglobia > Terriglobales > Acidobacteriaceae > Edaphobacter. Next base: position 97,925 of record CAXSGC010000005.1, read on the forward strand.
GTCGGTTGGAGGTCGCGTTCGAGACCGTAAACCAGTTTCTGAGTGCCACACGCTACGCCGGACGCCTGGCTTCGAACTCCGTCGTGCAGTATGCGCTGTGGCTGAACGAGGCGACGCCGGACCAGCACGACCGCCTGATCCGGTGGTGGCAGGACGAGATCGAAGGCACCGGTCGGGTTCCGATCCTGAGCTGTCAGGAGAAGCCCGAGGTGCTGCGCTTTGCCGGCGGAACCGATGCCGATCTGCGTCTGCAATGGCAGGAGTTTCTCCTGCGCATGGTCGCCAACGCCTTCGATCTGCCGCCCATGCTGCTCGGCCTCCATGGCGATGTCAACCGCTCCACTGCCGCCGAGATGGCGAACGAGGCCTTTCAGAGTGCGGTCGTTCCGGTGGCCAAGCTTCTGGCCGAGCACATCACACGCGACCTCTTTGCCAAGAAGCTCGGCTGGAGAGAGTTCGAGTTCGTCTTCAACGATCTCGTGACCAGGGACGAGATGCAGGAGGTGCAGATGCAGATCCAGCTGATGTCGGCCGGTGTGCTGACCGTCAAGGAGGTGCGCCGGATGCGTGGCCTCGAGGACCTGAGCACCGACGATCTCGCAACGGTGGTGACGCCATGAAGCTGACGATCGATAACCTCGATGGTCTGGGTGCGGTCGAGTACAGTGCCGAGGTCTCTGCGGAGGGACCCGTCAGGATCGAGCGTGTTCTCAACGCTCCATCGAAGTGCAGCTTCTCTCTCTCGCTCGAAGGGACCGGTCTCGCGGTTCCATCTCGCCGGGGTCGCGTCGTCGTCACCGGAGACGGGGGCAATCTGCTCTTCACCGGGTACCTCGTCTCCGAGCCGGACCCGACGTTTGTCGGTTGGGCAACGTCCGGGTCGGTCTATCGCGTCGCGTGTCACTCGATCAGCGATGAGTGGCTTCTGGATAAGCAGAGCGTCTTCGCTTCGACGGCCACGCTCGAGCAGGCGGACGGTGCGGCGCTCGCCACGCTCACCAACCGGGTCGAGAGCGGCAGAATCTCAACTACCGGCGTCGCGGACAGCCGGCTTCTCGGCTTCTTTCAGCCGCAAGCAGCCAAACGCTGGTCCACCAACGCAGCGGATCTCGCGAACGCCGGCTGCGCCAGCTACCGTGTGCTCAATGGCAATCTCGCCCTCGTTCCGGCGGGCAGCGTAACCCATACCCTGAGCGAGAGCGACGCGACGTTGACGATGTCCTCCCTGCGACGGACATCGGCGCGGGAGCTGGCCAACGACATCACCGTCACGGGAGAGATGGAGCCGGCGGCCTATGTCACGGAGATGTTTGTGGGAGACGGCGTCACATCGAAGTTCGTGCTGTCGCAGGCTCCGTATCGCGCTCCCGGAGCGGCCAGCCGGTCGTCTCTGCTCTCCGACAGCTTCGCGGGCGCGATTGCAGATCCGCGCGTTTGGGCTCTGAAGGACCCGGGACATTTCCTCTCCTTCGGCTCGGCCGGGCTCACCGTCTCCGGCGGAACCGGAGCGGATACCGAGACCATGCTGAGCGCGATCGACCCGATCGAACTTGGTGGAACGCTCGTGGCCGAAGCCGGATCTTTCACGGTCACAGGTGCAAGCAGCGGCCTGGTCTGCGGTTTTTACAGCGGTTCGCTCGATCGCACTAACTGCTTCGCCGGTTTCAACGTCCGGCAAAGCGGTGGATCCACGGTCCTCTGTCCCTGGGTGAGAGGCCAGGAGGTCGGCACGGTCTTTACCCTGGCCAGCGGCCACGCGTACACGCTGCGCCTTCGACTTCACTGCACCGAGATGCAGAGAGTCGGGCAGACGTATTACACGTCCAACGGAGCCTCGATCCATGCCTTCGGTGGAGGAACCACAGCAGCGCCGATGGATCTTGTGTTTGAAATCCAGGACCTTTCCGCCGCGCTCAACGTCCCGGCGACGGTGCTCTACGACGGGGGCGTCGCGACCTCACCGGCAACCTGCAGCTTTGCCGCGGTGAGCAGCCTCGAGATGCAGGCTTCGATGACGTACGTCAGAGTTCGGCAGACAGGGTCTGTGTTTGTGCGGAGCACATCGCCCTCCGGCGCCCGGGCAACGCGGCGCATCGGATCCGCGGGAGAAGGCGTGGACTGCACGGTTGCGACCGACGGTGTTCTGACCTTTTTCGCAGGCCGGGTTCCGGTCGCCGGAGAGATCCTCACCGTGACGTATCGCACGGGTCAGCGCGCGATCGCTCGGATCGCAGACACCTCCAGCGTTCGTGCCGAATCGGCTGGCGGTTACGCTGGCGAAGCACGCTGGCTCGGCAGGCTTCTTCGACCCGTGGCGCGAACCTCGGCCGATTGCGAGAACGCCGCGACCGCCATGCTCAGCGTCGCGACCGATCGAGCGGCCGCGCTCTCAGGAAAGTACGAGGGCTCCAACCTCGCGGACATGTGGCCGGGCGACAACCTTTCCCTGTCCACCGACCAGGGGACGGAGGCGGCGATCGTCCGGACCGTCGTGATTACCGACGCAATGTCTGAACCCGAAGATCTCCGGTACCAGGTAGAGTTCGCCGGCGACTGGGCCAAGCCCATCGGCCTCGACCTTTCGGAGACCGTTGCCGACGATGTTCTCCTGCCGGAGACCGCACAGGCGGCATCGGGTCAGGTGCTCAACAATCTTTCTGCACTGACCGTTGTCAGCGTCACCGGGACGGCGGTGCAGATCGACGCCGGAACAGCAGCACCGGCGGGGGGCGGCTTTGAAGTCAGGCGCCGCGACCTCGAATTCGCACCCGGGCGCAATCAGGACCTGGTGCTGCGAAGCGCCGTGCGTGGGTTCACCATCCCGCGCGCGACGGCGATCGAGCGCTTCTACATCCGCATGTACGACGGCTCCGTCCCGCCGCTCTACTCGCGGAACTCGAGCGCAGTGTTTACCGACATCCCGTTGGGATGATCTCAGCAGAAAGAATGGGGGGTGAAAACAGATGACAGAGTTCGAAGGGCAGGTACTCGCAGACCTCAGCGTCTTGAAGAGTCAGATGAAACAGCTGATGGGCATTGGACAACCGGGAAGACTCAACCAACTGGAGGAAAGGGTGGAGCGACATGAAAGGAGCGTTCAACGCATGAAAGGTGTCGCCGGCGCTGCCGGCGGTATGCTGACGATCTTCCATCTCGCAGTGGACTACTTCCGCCGCAACTGAAGCAGGCCGATCCCGTCTTCATTGACAGATAATCGCTCTACCCCGGCCAGAAAGAGGTCAGTGCCCGCGCTGCCATCGCCGTATAATCAGGCGATGGTGGGCACCGATCCGCTGGTTGGGGTAGTGATGGGGAGCCAAAGCGACTACGGCGTGATGCTCCGCGCCGTCGAGATGCTGAGCGCGTTCGAAGTGCCCCATGAGGTCAGGATCGTCTCCGCGCACCGAACGCCCGACCTCTTGTTTGAGTACGCCGAGTCCTCGCTGCCGCGCGGCCTGCGCGTGATCATCGCCGGCGCCGGAGGAGCAGCACACCTGCCCGGCATGCTCGCCGCAAAAACCATCGTCCCCGTCCTTGGCGTACCGATCCCCGCCACAGCCCTGCAGGGCATGGACTCCCTGCTCTCGATCGTCCAGATGCCCAAAGGAATCCCGGTGGGCACGCTCGCCATCGGTGCGGCCGGCGCGGCCAACGCAGGTCTGCTCGCCGTCGCCATCCTGGCGGGGACCGACTCCCGTCTGCAGCAGCGACTGATCGCCTGGCGAGCCGAGCGGCGCGACGAGGTTCTCGCACAGACGTTGGCGCCTGAGGCTACAAGTTGACCTCCGAAAAGCGGGACACCCTCCTTCCCGGAGCCGCCATCCTGCCAGGCGCAACCATCGGCATCTTCGGCGGCGGACAGCTTGGCCGCATGACGGCGATGGCCGCGCGCGGCATGGGCTACCGCATCCTTGTGCTCGACCCCGATCCGGCCTGCCCGGCCCGCTTTGTCGTCGACGGCTGCATCGAAGCAGGCTGGGACGACAGTCGCGAAGCCGCAAACCTCGCTCGCGGGTGTGATGTCGTCACCCTTGAGATCGAACAGATCTCGCCCGAAAGCATGAAAGCCGCGGCCAGCTTTGCCCCGGTACGGCCCAGCGGAGATCTGCTCGCGATCATCCAGGACCGCATCGAGCAGAAGAACTGGCTGCGACGCAATGGATTTCCCGTCGGCGAATACCGTGCCGTGCGCTCGCTCGACGATCTGCGCGACGCTGTGGCGGAGTTCGGCGGACCCTGCTTCTGCAAAAGCGCAACCGGCGGCTACGACGGGCGCGGCCAGGGCAAGGTCGGCTTCGAGTCCACGCCGGACCTCAAGGCGCAAATAACCCGCGCCTGGGAGGCCCTCGGCGAAGATGCCGGCGTGGTCGAAAAGGCGATCGACCTCGATCGGGAGATCTCCGTGCTCGTCGCCCGCTCGCCCCGCGGAGAAGTCGTCGTCTACCCCGCGGCCTCCAATCACCACGAACAGCAGATCCTCTCCTGGAGCGTGTTGCCTGCTCCCCTCTCAAGCGCGATGGAACTCGCGGCACGAGAGCTTGCGTCCGCCATCGCAGACACCTTTCTGCTCGAAGGTGTGCTGGCGGTCGAGATGTTCGTGAGCAAGACCGGCGAGTTGCTGGTCAACGAGCTTGCTCCGCGGCCGCACAACAGCTATCACGTCAGCGAGCGAGCCTGCGTCACCAGCCAGTTTGAGCAGTTGGTGCGCGCCGTCTGCAATCTTCCGCTCGGCGACGTCAGCATCGTCCAGCCGGCCGCCATCGCCAACCTGCTCGGCGACCTCTGGATCCGAGACGGCCGGCCGTTCAGCCCGCGCTTCGACGCTGCCCTCGCGGTTCCAGGAGTTCGCATCCACCTGTACGAAAAGCTGCGCCCCCGCAAGGGACGAAAGATGGGCCACCTCTCCGCCGTGGGAAAGACGCCCGAAGACGCGGTCACCCTCGTCCTTGAAGCCAAGGCAGCCCTCGAACGCGAATAGCCAACGCATCTCGCGCCGGCAAGCCTGCATCAGGCCAGATCGCTAGCCGATGTCCTCGGACCAGTTCTCCAGATACGCCTTGAAGTCCGACATGAACTTGCCGGCGTCTGCACCGTCCACGATGCGATGGTCGAAGCCCAGCGTGAATCGCTGTACCGACCGAATCGCGATCGTATCCTGGCCGTCGCTGTCGGTGAGAACGAGCGTCTCCTTGTTCAAACCGCCAATCCCTAGAATCGCGACCTGCGGCTGATTGATGATGGGCGTGCCGAACTGCTCCCCAAAGATTCCGGCGTTCGTCAGCGTAAACGTTCCACCGGCGGCCTCGTTCGGCGCCAGCTTCTTCGATCGGGCGCGTTCGGCCAGATCGACAATCGACCGGGCTACACCCAGGAAGTTCTTCTCCTCGCACTGCCGAACCACCGGAACGATCAGCCCCCAGTCCAGCGCGACCGCGATCCCGATGTTGATGTTCTTGTTGTAACGAATCGCGGCGCCTTCGACGGCTGCGTTGACGATCGGATGTTTGCGCAGCGCGGCCACCGCGGCTCGCGTGATGAAAGGCATGTACGTCAGCTTCACGCCGTTGCGCTGCTCGTACTTGCTCTTTTCCTTCTCGCGCAGACGAACGATGCGCGTCATGTCGACCTTGAACACCGTATGGACGTGCGCGCTGGTCCGCTTCGATTCCAGCATGCGCTGCGCAATGATGGAACGCATCTTGGTCATCGGCACAAGCTCGCCCGAGAGCGGCGTGGAAGTGTTAGCCGCCTTGGCCGGAGCCGTCGTCGCGGGAGCCGATTCCACTTGCGCGTAGGTCGGTTTGCCGGCCGGCGCAGGCTGCGAGACCGGCGCTGCCGAGCTCTGCGGCGAGGATGAAGCAGCCGGAGCGCCGCCCCCGAGCCGGCCCAGAATGTCGCCCTTGGTGATACGTCCGGAGGCTCCGGTCCCGGGCACCCCAGACAGGTCGATGTTGTTTTCCTTTGCGATCTTGCGAACCAGCGGCGAAGACCTCTGCGGTCCAACACTCGCAGCCGAAATCTCTGCCGCGGCCGACGGTTTGCCATCCTGCTGCCGCGCGGGGGCCGCTTCAGGAACACTGGCCCCGGTAGCAGGTCCAGCAACGGGCGAGGTCGCCTTCGACGCACCCGAGCCGATCACCGCGACAACGGTGTTGATCGTCACCGTCTTTCCTTCACCCACCTTGATCTCGGCCAACCGACCCGCGACGGGTGAGGGAATCTCGGCGTCCACCTTGTCGGTCGAGATTTCAAAGATCGGCTCGTCGCGCTGGACGCTGTCGCCCACTCGCTTCAGCCATTTGGTAATCGTGCCTTCCGTGATGGACTCGCCCATCTGCGGCATCAGCACCTCGGTCTGCGATCCCGCATCCGCCGCCGCCCCGCCGCCTGCTGCACTGGAACTGTCTGAGCTACTGGAACTGTCTGAGCTACTGGAACTGTCTGAGCTACTGGAACCGCCTGAGCTACTGGAGCCGTTCGCTACTGCCGACGGTGCCGGAGGATTTCCCATATTGGCCGCAGGCGCATCCACCGCTGCCGGCGTTGCGCTGTCCGCCGCGGGCGTCGCCGCCGTTTCGGGCTCGAGAGCCGGCTTTGGGCCCGACGCCGACGCTCCACCAGCTCCGTTCGACGAAGGCTGACGCTCGGCGGCCGCGCCTTCCGCAATCGTGCACACCACCGTGTTGATGCCGACCGTTGTCCCCTCCGTGATCTTGATCTCTTCGAGAGTTCCCGCGGCGGGCGACGGAATCTCCGCATCCACCTTGTCGGTCGAGATCTCAAACAGCGGCTCGTCGCGCTCTACCGCCTCGCCCGGCTTCTTCAGCCACTTGGTGATGGTGCCTTCGGTGATGGATTCTCCCATCTGGGGCATAACGACTTCAGTCGGCATCGGTTCCTTCCCGCGTACGTCGGCAGTGGCCGAAGTAGGCGTCGCAACATTGCGATTATACGGCGGCAACGCCCGTCGGCGCAGGTTGCAAGGTCTGCTCGCGATCGAGCAGATCAAAGAAGTCGACACGATCCTGCAACAGGATCTGTCGCCCAAAGACGTTGCCGAAGCTCCGTGCAACCGCATCGCGGACGACCAGCATGCTCGGCGAGCGGTCCGCGTCCGCCTCGAGCTCAAGACTGGTCACCTCGCGATCCGCAATTCCGCACGGAACGATCCAGCGGAAGTCACGCAGGTCCGTCGTGACGTTCAGGGCAAATCCATGCGACGTGATCCCACGAGAGACATGGATCCCGATCGCGGCGATCTTCTTCTCGAGAACGCTGCCGCCGGCGTAAGTCCACACGCCCGTCCGCTTGCAAATGCGTTGCGCCAGGACGCCGAACTCCCCACAGGTCCGCATCAGCACCTCTTCCAGCAGACGGACGAAATCCACCGGTCCCAGGTGCGGCCCCTTTTTGCCGGGCAGGTCGCCCCGAAGGTCGAAGACCGAGTACCCCACCATCTGACCCGGTCCGTGATACGTCACATCGCCGCCGCGATTGGTCTCATGCACCTCGATGCCGCGAGCGCGCAGGAGATCGTCGGAAAGGAGGATGTTCGCGCGCGTCGCATTCCGCCCCAGCGTCAAAACCGGCGGATGCTCCAGCAAGAGCAGCGTGTCGCCGATCTGCCCCGCCTTCCGGGCACCGACGACACGCTCCTGAACGGCAAGGCCCTCCGCGTACGAGACGCGCCCCAGATCGACAACATGAATCAGCATGTGCTCAGACGTTGATCGCCATCCCTTCGACACTCGAGAACCCGTCCAGCATCGCCTCCGCGAGCGTCGGATGCGCGTGAATCGTCCACATCATCTCCTCGACCGTCGCCTCCAGCTCCATCGCCGTCACGCTCTCGGCGATCAGCTCCGTCGCGTTCGGCCCGATGATGTGGACGCCCAGCACCTCCCCATACTTCGCGTCCGAGACGACCTTCACAAAGCCGTCGTGCGCGTCCAGAATCGTCGCCTTCGAATTGCCAACAAAGGGGAACTTGCCGACCTTCACGTCCAGGCCCTTCGCCTTCGCCTGCGCCTCCGTCAAGCCGACCGATCCAATCTGCGGGTCGCAGTACGTGCACGCCGGAATACGATCCCGCCGCACCGGCCGCGCATACTTGCCCGCCAGCCTGGCCGCAACCACCAGGCCGGCCATCGCTCCAACGTGCGCCAGCTGCGGCAGACCGGCGACGATATCGCCGATCGCATACACGCCAGGTTCGGTCGTCTCCATCCACTCGTTGGTCGAGACGAAGCCTCGGTCCAGCGCGATGTTCACTTTGTCGATCCCACAGTCATAGGTGCGGGGCGCCCGTCCGACCGCGACCAGCACCTTCTCGGCCTGCCGGGTCTGCGCCTTTCCAGCCGAATCCGTGAACGACACGGTGGCACCGTCCGCGGTCTCCTCGATCTTCTCCACCTTGGCCGACGTGAAGACCTCGATCCCACGCTTTTTGTACAGCCGCAGCAGCTCCTTCGAAACATCGTCATCCTCGGCGTTCACAATCTTCGGCAGAGCCTCAAGAATCGTGACCTCCGCGCCAAAGCTCTTGAAGACCGACGCAAACTCCACTCCGACCGCCCCCGACCCGATCACGATCAGCGACTTCGGCACACGATCGATCGTCAGGATCTCCATGTTCGTCAGAATCGTGCGGCCAGGCGTGTACCCGGGCAGCATGCGGGCGTCAGACCCGGTCGCAATCACCACCTTCTTGCCCTTGACCTCCGTCGCTGCTTGTCCCTCCGTCCCGAACTTCTCCTTATCCTCAGCCGTCACCTCGACGGTAAATACGCCGTCCTTCGCCGGCCCGGTCAGCCTCCCGTGCCCCTCAAAGGTCGTGATCTTGTTCTTCTTCATCAGGAACTGCAGGCCTTTGGTGTGCTTCGTGATCACCTCATCCTTGCGCGCCAGCACATTGCCCCAGTTCAGCTTCGGCTCCGCAACGTCGATGCCGTAGCTGCTCGCATGCTTCAGGTGATCCCACAACTCGGCCGAAAACAGCATCGACTTCGTCGGTATGCAGCCCCAGTGCAGGCACGTGCCGCCCAGCTTGTCCGTCTTCTCGATCAGCCCAACCTTTAGGCCGTACTGCGCCGCGCGAATCGCGCAGGTGTACCCAGCGGGACCTCCGCCGATAACTACCAGATCAAATACCGTCTCTGCCACCAGAACTCTCCAATCCTTCTCGCATCCAACATTCTATTGGATTCGGCCCGCTGCACTTCGGTACCGAACAGCGTGCGCCCGCTGACAAATCACCTCTCGCCCAGGCTTGACATCCGGGTGATACTAGAGGCAGACATTATGGTCAATGATGTAGCGAAACTGACAGACTCGATCCGCCGCAGCGTCGTACACCAACGTGCCAGGACCTCGCTGCATGAGCTCAGCGAAGCGGAAAAGCTGCAACTCCGCGACCAGCTCAACCAGGAAGGCCAGGCCTTCTACAGCGACAAACGCGGCAATCGGTATCGCATCGAGCGCAAGCCCGCCTAGCCCCCGGCCCGGACCATGACCGCTCTGATCGCCGGCTTTCTTCTGGTCGGATATCTCCTCGCTCCCGGCGCCATCTACCGTCTCGTCTTCTCCGTCTTCATCTCTGCCAAACGCTTCCAGCGCAGCCGGACCGAAGAGGTTGTCTTCTCCGTCCTGGTCACCCTCGTCCCCTTTGCAGCCGCCTGGCTCTTGCTTCGGTATACCCCACTCGGCCACTTCCCCGAGTTCTCCCGCGGCGGTTCCAAGTATGCCGCCTACCAGACCGTCCTCAACTCCCTCCTCCCTGGCAAGGACGTCTCCGACAAAGAAACGCCCGCCGCCTTTCTACGCAGCTTCGGCGAGCAAGCCCGCTTTCTCGTCTATCTCTGGATCTTCTGCGGGGTCGAAGGCTGGATCGGCAGCCTCGTCGTCCGCCACTACGGAGACTACGCGCCCAACTCCTTCCTGAAACGTCTCTGCGATAAAACGCTGCTCCGCCACGTCTCCGAGTGGGAGCTGCTCTTCTCCACCCTGGCCCAGCCAACCTCCGAGAAACACCTTCGCGTCGAAATCGACGCCCTCACCACCATGGACATCCTCTACCGCGGCCAGCTCGACGACTGGTTCGTCGACATCGACGGCAAGCTCGCCGGCATCTACCTCGTCCACGCCAGCCGCTACGCCAGAGAAGCGCTCGATCACGATCGACAGGCAGGCACCCACCATCCCTTGGAGAGCTACTGGCGCCCCATCCCAGGCGCGCAGCTCTACCTCGTCGCCGGCACCATCGCCAACTACAACATCCGCTATGTCCGGCCGGAGCTCACAAGCGACCAGCTCCGCGATGACCTGCTCGGCGAAGACATCGTTATCACACCGCTCCCCGCCGAAGATACCGAGATCTGAGGCAAATTACCTGTCGGTGTATAGGAGGCCACCGGTATCGAGCCGTTTTCTCCCAAGGAAAACGGCTCAAGATAAAAACTTCCGCTCCACAGCAACAGGCTCTAGCCCAGCACCCGCGCAGCTTCCTGCGCAAAGTACGTCACGATGAAGTCAGCCCCCGCCCGGCGGATCGAAAGCAGCGACTCCATCATCGCGCGTTCCGGCTCCAGCCATCCCCGAGCAAACGCCGCCTGCAGCATGCTGTACTCGCCCGACACCTGGTACGCCGCCATCGGCAAATCGAACCGCTCCCGCGCCGCTCGAATCACATCGAGATACGGCATCGCCGGCTTCATCAGGAGCATGTCGGCCCCCTCCGCCACATCCTGCTCGATCTCCCGCATCGCCTCCCGCAGGTTGGCGCCGTCCATCTGATAGCTCCGGCGATCCCCAAACTGCGGCGCCGAGTCCGCCGCCTCGCGGAATGGCCCGTAAAACGCACTTGCAAACTTCGACGCGTAGCTCATGATCGGCGTTCCAGTCAGCCCCTCCGCATCCATCGCCGATCGCATCGCAGCCACGCGTCCATCCATCATGTCGCTCGGCGCCACAATGTCCGCGCCCGCCCTCGCCAGAGACGCCGCCGTCTTCGCCAGGACCGCAACACTCGCATCGTTCTCCACCTCGAAGTGCTCGCCGTCTCGCCGCACCACACCGCAGTGCCCATGCGAGGTGTACTCACACAGGCAGACATCGGCGATCTGCACCAGGCCATCGAGCGCTCGATTCGCCTTGAACGTTCGCAAAGCCTGCTGCACGATTCCCTCATCGTCCCACGCTCCCGTCGCCTGCTCATCCTTCTCGACGGGCAGACCGAAGAGGAGCAGGCCGCCAATGCCCAACTTCGCACACGCCTCGGCATCCTTGACCGCCTCGTCCAGGGACACGTTGAAGACTCCCGGCATCGATCCGATGGCACGACGCACACCTTCACCAGGACATAAGAACATGGGAGCAATCAGAGCGCCGGGATCGAGGCGCGTCTCCCGCACCAGGGAACGGAGGGCCTCGGTTCGACGGAGCCGGCGAAGTCGCGTCGCGGGAAATCTCATCTCTTCAGTCTACGAACTTCCGGCACGCCGTGCTTTCCCCTCGGCGTGGCAAGAGAGACCACGCACCGGTACGATAAATGAGTGAGCTTCCTCCTCCGCCCAGAGATCCCCGGCCTCCTGCCCGAGACAAGCGCCGTCGCGCTCGAGTGGTGGAAGCTCCGGGACGACGTCGCCGCACGCACCTTCTCGCCGCTCGGCCGAGCGTGGCTTCTCGCCCTCGAACCCTCCTCCGATCGCGCCTGGGTGGAACAGCAACACGTCCGCACGGAAGAGCTGCGAGCGATGCTGGCCACGGACGGATCCTTTGACTTTCGCGGTCTCTTCGACCCAACTTCCCTGCTCGACGAAGCACGCATCGAGGGCGCGGCGCTTGAGGCGTTGCAGATCCTCGCGCTCACCGAGGTAGCCGAACGCGTCTCCGCCTGGCGCAATCTGCTCGATCCCGCTTCGCCGGCCGCGCCGCGCTTCCAATGGCCATCCATCCGAGATCTCTCCGAACCTCTGCTCCCGCACGATCTCACCGGTCTGCTTCGACTTCTGCGCGGAAAGATCGAGCCCGACGGATCAATCTCCGATGACGCATCGCCCGAACTGCGTCGCATCCGCCGCGCCGCCGAACGTCAGCACCGCGCTATCGAAGAAAGCCTGCGTCGCAGTCTGCGCAACCTCAGCGAAGCCGGATCGACCCAGGACGCCGTCATCACCGTGCGCGGTGACCGCTTCGTCATCCCCGTCAAAGCGGAGTTCAAGCGACGCGTCCCCGGCGTCATCCATGGCTCCTCCTCCTCCGGCCAAACCGTCTTCGTCGAGCCGCTCGAGACCATCGAGCAAAACAACGAACTCGTGCGTCTCCTGGACGAAGAGCAAGCCGAGATCCACCGCATATTGGTTGCCATGACGCGCGGCCTCGGCCAGAACGCAGATGCGCTCCTGATCGGCAGCTCCATCCTCGCCGAGGTCGAGTCGCACTACGCCCGAGCGCGCTTCGCCAACGATCTCCGCTGTGTCAGGCCAACCTTCGGCGAGTCCATCTCCCTCGTCGACGCCCGCCACCCTCTTCTGGAGTTGCGCATGCGCGCCGAAGCTCGAAACCTGAGCCAAGCCCTGCTCGACGTGGCTCCCTACCCAAATGCACCGGAGTCGCAGGAAAGATCGGAAGCGGACCCGCCCGTCAGCGCTCCCCTCTCGCCCGTTCCGCTCACGATCCTTCTCCCGCAAACGGACCGGCAGCTCATCATTAGTGGACCAAACACCGGCGGCAAAACCGTCTCTCTGAAGACGCTCGGCCTGCTTGCGATCATGGCCCAGGCCGGCCTCCCTGTACCCGCCGCAAGCGCTGAACTTCCGATCTTCGACAGCATCTACGCCGATATCGGCGACGCCCAGTCGATCGAGCGCAATCTCTCCAGCTTCTCCGCGCACGTCGTCAACGTCGATGTCATCAGTCGCAAATCCACCCGCGGATCGCTCGTTCTGCTGGACGAACTCGGCTCCGCAACCGACCCCGAAGAAGGCGCCGCACTCGCCGTTGCCATCGCCAGTCGCTTCCTCAGCATCGGTGCGTGGTGCTGCATCACAACTCACCTCACTTCACTCAAGGTGTATGCCGCGAATCACCCAGGCGTCCTGAACGCCGCCGTAGGCTTCGACCAGCAGACACTCACTCCCACCTACCAGCTTCGCCTCGGTGTCCCCGGCGCCTCGGCCGGCCTGAACATCGCCGCCCGCCTCGGCATGGATCCCGCGATCGTCGACCACGCACGAGCACAGCTCACGACACAAACGGCCGACATCGGAGCCTTTCTCGACCAGTTGCATGACCAGTTAACCTCCGCCACCACCGAACGCGAAAGCCTGCGACGACGTGAGCAGGAAGTCGCCCGGGAACGCTCCCGTCTGGAGTTCGAAGGCCGGAATGAGCAGAAGCAGCGAACGCGCGAACTCGAGAAAAAGCTCAACGACCTTCTCGGCGACTTTGAGGGCCAGCTCCGCGACACGGTAAAGGCCATCGACGACAAGGCCGTTGCCCAGAAGATCGCTCGCGACTCTGCCGTCCGCATCGCTCGGCTGCGCCGCGAGTTCTCCGAGCAGTTCAACTCCACAGTGGTCGCTCACAACAGCGGTGCTGACCGAGCCGGCACGACTAACACCGGCTCCAAGGCAAAGCAGCCGCGCGGAATCCAGCCAGGCGATCTGGTCAAACTCAAGTCGCTCGGTCGCGAAGCCCGAGTCACCCGAGTCGTCGACGACAAGGTGCTAGAGGTCGCCGTCGGGCAGCTGAAGATGCGGGCCAGCCGGGCGGATGTGGTCGAATTCACCCCCGTAACTGCCGTCTCGCCTGCCGACCTTGCCCGCCGTCGTGGCGGCGTCACAGTCCAAACTACCTCCGATCCCGATTACATCTCGTCTGAAATTAACGTCATCGGCCGCACCTCGGACGAGGCCGAATCGGAAGTGGAGCGCTTCGTCGACCGGGCGTTCCTCGCCGGCCTCCCACGCGTTCGCATCGTCCACGGAACCGGCATGGGCATCCTCCGCCGCGTTCTGCGGGATGCCCTTCGCAAACACCCTCACGTGATCAACGTGACGGAACCACCTCACAACGAGGGAGGACAGGGCGCAACGATCGTAGAATTGCGACCCTAAAAAGACTTGGAACCCACCCTCGGACGACACATTGCAGTCCCGATCAGATGCGCATCGGCATCAGAATATACCGGTACTTCACGTCGTCGTCCCCGTTCTCCGGAACCATCTGCCCCGCGCTCTGCGCATCCTTGAACTCGAGACGAACCTCTCCCGTGCTTCCGATCGCCTTGAGAAAATCGATGAGGTAGGAGCTGTTGAACCCCACCACCAGAGGGTCGTAGTTGTACGGCGTGTCGATGATGTCCTCGGACTCCCCTGAATCGGTCGACGAAGAACTCAGCTTCAACTCGTTCTGTTCCAACCGCATCTTGATCGCACCGGAGCGCTCGTCGGCAAACTGGGCCACGCGCTGGATTGAACCGATCAGATCCTCGCTCCGCACAATCACGAACTTGTTGTTATCCCGCGGCAGCACAGCTTCGTAGTTCGGAAACTGTCCGGTCAGCTTGCGGCTGGTCAGCACCCGTCCGCCAACCCGAAAGAACAAGGTCTGCTCGTCGTCGGCAAAGTCGAGCGTCTCGGCGTCCGTATTGCTCAGCAAACCCTGCAACTCGCTGAGTGCCTTGCGCGGAATCAAGGTCTTCTTCTCGCCCGAGATGCCTTCCATCGACTCGCCCGTCTTTTCGATATGCGCCAGCCGATGCCCGTCGGTCGCAACCATCGCCATCGACTCCGCCTTCAGAACCAGGAGAGCTCCGTTGAGCGTATACCTGCTCTCCTCGTTCGAAATCGCAAAGATCGTCTTGGCAACCATGTTCTTCAGCGACGAGACAGAGATGCGGAAGGCTCCGGCGGACGGAAACTCAGCCACCTGGGGGAAGTTCGCACGCGCCATACCGACCATCTTGGTGTTCGATCGACCCGCCCGGATCTGCACCCAGTGGTTATCCATCAACTTGATGCTGATGTCGCCTTCCTGGAGAAGCTTGATGTAGTCGTAGAGTTTACGAGCCGGAATCGTGCAGGCTCCCGCCTTCTTTACCTTCGCCGCACAGCTCGTCCGTAGACTCTGATCGAGATCCGTGGCCGTGATCGTCAGCCTCCCCTGGTCCCCCTCACCGGTCGCTTCAAAAAGGAAGTTCGAAAGAATCGGGATCGTCGTCTTCCGTTCCACAACGCTCTGCGCGGCGGTCAACTCCCGTAGCAGCTCCGCGCGGGAAACGGTGATTTCGAGGTTGCCGGTCGGCGCAATCGTGGTGGTCGTCTCGGGGTTCTGAATGGCTGTGCTCACTCTCTTCTTCTCCACCGGTCAGGTTGGTCGTCCAGGCTGAACTCTAACATCCAGGGCCGCGTAGACATCTCACGCGTCCTCTCTGCGCCTTCCTGAATTCTAGGTCTGCGAAGCTCTTTTCCGCCGCACAAAGTTTGTGGGAAAACCCCTTCGTGTGTGTGACGCCCGACACCGCTCCAGTGCCAGCTTTGCGTACTGCTTCTAAAAACATAGGTTTTAAACAAAGACATAACAAGCAGAAGTCATCGTTGGGGATGGAGATGTGGACATTGCGTCCATCTCCCGCACAAGCAAGGGTTTACGGTTTGTCCCTGATTTCCAAATCGGGCCTTCCTAGAAGAGCGAGCTGAGGGAAGCCGGGCTCTCGTCGCCCTTCCAGCAGGTTCCGGTTCCACTCCCCCACAGCCCCTCTCTGTAACGTCCAAACAGACTTCGGCCAGAAGGTGGAAAACATCGCTAACCCACGTACTTTGTGCGAGTGCGAGAAGGCCCGTTTTCAACACCGGACAGCAACGCACAGAGGAGATCCCGACCGGCGCATTCCTTGCCCTCACAACCCAGGCCTGTGTCTGAACGGGCCGCTCCCGCGCAACAAAATAGCTCGATGTCCTCGACAGCGCGCAGAAAAAGGCCGGCATCCTGTGCCGGCCTCTGCTGCCATTCTCTCCGGAAAAATCTACCCCAGCGTCTCCATGAGTTTGCTGAGTGTGCGGTTCAGATCCTTGTCCGATCGTCGCTGATCGTCGATCTTGCCGATCGAATGCATCACCGTGGTGTGGTGCTTGCCTCCGAACTGGCGCCCGATCTCGGGCAGGCTCGCCTCCGTCAGCTGCTTGGCGAGATACATGGCAATCTGCCGCGGAACCACGATCTGCTTGGAGTTATTCTTTTGCTTCAGGTCCGACACCCGCATCGCAAAGTGCTCTGCCACGGTGCGCTGGATCGCCTCGATCGAAATCTTTCGTACCTGCGTATCGATAAATTGCTTCAGCGCTTGTTGGGCCACGGGGAGCGAGCATGCCACCCCATAGTGGCTGCAGTGCGCGATCAGCGTCGTCAGCGCACCCTCCAGCTCACGAACATTTGTCCGCACATTTGCAGCGATAAACAGTGCAACCTCGGTCGGCAGCTGCGTTCGTTCGTTCTCCGCTTTCTTCTGCAAGATCGCTACTTTGGTCTCGAGATCCGGCGGCTGGATGTCGGCGATCAAACCCCACTCAAACCGGGATCTGAGACGATCCTCAAAGTTCGCGAGCTCCTTGGGCGGCCGATCGCTCGCAATCACGATCTGCTTGGCGCGTTCATGAAGCGCATTGAAGGTGTGAAAGAACTCCTCCTGTGTACGCTCTTTTCCCGCAAGAAACTGAATATCGTCGATCAAGAGCACATCGACGGTGCGAAACTTGTCCCGAAACCCGATCATCTTGTCGTACCGAACCGAGTTGATCATCTCGTTCGTAAAGTTCTCGCCGCTGATGTAGCTGATCGCCGCTGCAGGCTGCCTCCGCTTCACCTCGTGCCCGATCGCGTGCATCAGGTGCGTCTTCCCCATGCCGACGCCGCCATAAAGAAACAGCGGATTGTAGGCCTTCGAGGGACGTTCGGCGACCGCCTGCGCAGCCGCCATCGCAAACTGATTTCCGCTCCCGATCACAAACGCGTCGAACTGGTATCGCGGATTGAGTTGTGCCGCAGAGTTCCAGTCGAAGCGCGACTGTTCCGGGGAGGGGGCCTGTACGGCTCCAGAAACCGCAGAGGACGGAGAATACGGAGAGGACGCACGCGATCCCTGCAACCCACCGCCGCCCGGACCCGAGTTTCTCGGAGCGTTGGGACTGTGGCTCGGCAACGGCGCAAACCCGCCCTGCTCCCGAACCCGCGGAGCCGCCGGATCCTGCTGCGGCGTCTCAAAGACCACGCCATCCAGGTCCAGGTTCAGGGTCTCTATCGCCTCCTGGATCAGGTCGGCATACCGCTCGATACTTCCTTGAAAGTCTGCGGAGGGTACACGGACGTAAACCGTCTTTTCGCTGACTCGCAAAAACCGCGTAGGCTTCAGCCAGGTCTCATAGGACTGGCGATTGATCTTCTTGACCAGCGCACCCAGAATCCGAACCCAGGGATTCAGAATAGCGTCGGTCGTCGGGACGAATGACATTTCTTGGAACTTCCTTGTCTCGTGTAGCCGTTCTACAAAGCGGGCAAAAAGGGCGTAAGAAGGTTCAGGCAGGCCGCGGAAACGCCCGCCAATCGACACAGTTCACAGAACCTTGTCTTGAGTCGGCAAGACATCAGACCCAACTTAGAATTGCCCGGGAGTTCGCTCTCGATCTTCACTTCTGAAGTGATGCGAAAAAGTAGGCATAGACCCACAGATCTATGCGTAAAAGTTCAATTGAACCGCAGGAAATTGTGTTGCGAAACGGGTTTGATGGTAGCACGAGACGACAGGCCATTTTCCAGGCAGAAGCGAAGAAAAAGCTACTTGCACCAAACCTTGTGAAAACGCTCACAACGAAGGCGCCTCGCACCCAAAAAGCTCTCCCACGCGCCCGGTTCGCCCATTCAGTTGGTTCCGACGGCACGATCGGTTACACTGGATACCTAGTTGACGAATTCCCGCATTCGCTCCCACGAGCAGAGATCCGAGCTTCCATGCCCAAACGCACATTTCAGCCAAACCGCCGCCATCGCGCCAAGACACACGGCTTTCTTACACGCATGAAGACCAAGGCCGGCGCAGCCGTTCTCAGCCGTCGCCGAGCGAAAGGCCGCCACAAGATCGCGGTCAGCGCAGGGTTCCGCGACTAATCGACGTTCGATCCGCGAGCACTGAAACAGCGGGTCAGGTCTTCCTCTGAGCGTGATGCTACCTGACTCCGTACAGTGTGGTCCCGCAGGTTCCGCCAGGGATGAAACCAGAGATCAAGTCCTTCCGTCTTCGCAAACACGCTGATTATCAGCGCGTGTATAAAGACGCTCGCAAACAGTTTGCGCGTCAGATGAGCTACTTCTTCTTGTACCGTCTGCCCCCGCCGTCTCCGGACACCGATATCTGCTCAATGCTCGCTCCCCAGGCCTCTTTACCGCTGCGCTCGAGCGGCCCTCGCGTCGGCCTCACCGTGGGCAAGGTGCTCGGAAACGCGGTCCATCGCAATCGGATCAAACGTCGCCTGCGATCCGCGATCCGCAACAATATCGCCTTGCTCGACCAGTGCGCCGCAGACGTCGTCCTTCATCCGCGCCGGTCCGTTCTTGACCTCGAATTCGCCGCCCTCGATCAGGAGATCGCCACCATCTTCCGCTCCGTTGCTCGGTCGCGCGGGAAGAGCAGGAACCCCGGTTCACCATCCGTGCTTCACGCCGGCCAGTGAAAGCTCCCGCCACAGAAGAGCATCCCCCGGAGAGCTCGAGAGCCGCCGCCGGTCGCTCTCAACCGCTCTCACGGGCCCCGCAATCCCGCCCACGCGACGCCGCGCTGAGCCTCTACAAGGCGCTTCTCTCCCCGGTACTCCACGCCATCAGCCCAACCCAGTGCCTCTATCTGCCCACCTGCTCGGAGTACGCCTATGTGGCATGGTCCCGCTTCGGTCCCGTACGAGGATCATGGATGGCCCTGCGCCG
The DNA here is from genome assembly GCA_964236945.1 of uncultured Acidobacteriaceae bacterium. Classification (GTDB taxonomy): domain Bacteria; phylum Acidobacteriota; class Terriglobia; order Terriglobales; family Acidobacteriaceae; genus Edaphobacter. The sequence goes on from CAXSGC010000005.1 coordinate 116,897, forward strand.
TTTCCTTCGCTGTCATCCGCTCGCAAAAGGCGGCTTCGATCCGGTTCCGCCTTCCTCACCGGACCAGACCGTTTACCATGAGAGTGGCGTCGCTGACACCCGCAAGCGTAGGTCCAGATAGGAAGTCGTCTCTTGGCAGAGTTTAAGAACCCCAATCAACAGAGCGGAAGCGGACACGACAATAGCTCGTTGCTCACGATCATGCTGGTCATGATCGCCGTCTTCTTCGGTCTTCAGTATTTTCGCGCAAAACGGAACCCCCAGACGGCGCCTCCAAATACCGCGACTCAGAGCATACAATCCGCTTCCAACATCGCGCAGCCCTCGCCCGCCTCGCTCGCCGCCGGTTCTTCCACATCATCGGCAAGTCCCGACCGGCCCGCAGTTAGCACTGTTCAAGCCGCGGCCGAAGCCACCACCGTCGTCGAAAACGAGCTCTATCGCATCACGTTTTCGAACCGCGGCGGCGAGGTCAAGAGCTGGATCTTGAAACGCCGCCCTGACGCTCCCAACTCCAACTTCAAAAACAACGAGGGCGGCCCGCTGGACCTCGTGAACCAGGACGCAGCCCAGCACTTTGGCTTTCCCCTCTCGCTCTACACCTACGATCCGGGGCTGAACGCCGGCCTCCGCCAGGCGCTCTATGTTCCGTCCGCCACCGGAACGCTGCCCTTGCCGGGAACTCTGAGCTTTACCTACTCCGACGGCGCAACCGAGGTCCGAAAGACGTTTTCGTTCGACGAAACCTACGTTGTGCACGCCGACGTGCGCGTCACCCGGAACGGTGCGCCAGTTCGCGCCCTCCTCAGCTGGCCAGGCGGCTTCGGAGATCAGGAAAACGCAGGATCCTACGCCGGCGCCCAGGTCGACGTCAGCCAGAACGGATCGGAAAAACACCTCGGCGCAAAAAACATCGCCGGTGGCGACACCCGAAACGGACCCTTCGACTGGGCCGGCGTCAGCGACATGTACTTCGCCTCCATCTTCCTTCCGGATCAGCCCAGCTCTGCCACCCTCGCCCTCTTCCACGATGAACTCGAAGTCGCCAAGGATGCCCGCAAAAACGGTGTCGGTCAGGGCGTTCCAGCCTCCGGCAGCAGCAAAGGCAGCACCATCAAGGTTCCCATCCTCGGCACCGCTCTGGGCAGCACCGCCGGCAGCACCTCCACGCGCATCTACGTCGGTCCCAAAGCCGTCAATATCCTCAAAACAATCCACTCCGCCAGCCCAGGCGTCACCCTGGAGCCGCTGCTCGACTTCGGCTTCTTCGGAATCATCGGCAAATATCTCTTCCTCGTCCTGCAGTTCATTCACGCGCATGTCGCCTCGAACTGGGGCTGGTCGATCATCATCCTCACGATCATCATCAACCTGGTCATCCTTCCTCTGCGAATCAAAACCATGCAGAGCGGCCTGAAGATGCAACGCATCCAGCCGCAGATGGACGCCATCAAGGCCAAGTACAAAGGCCTCAAGGCAACCGATCCAAAACGCAACGAGATGAACGCCGAGATCATGCAGCTGCAGAAAGACAATGGCGTCAACATGTTCGGCGGCTGCATCCCGACGCTGATCCAGCTGCCGCTGCTCTTCGCCTTCTTCGGCATGCTGCCAAAGGTCGTCGAGCTCCGCCAGGCGCACTGGGCCTGGCTGCCGGACCTCACCTCCGCCGACCCCTACCACATCCTCCCGATCATCATGGTCGTCAGCCAGTTTCTCGTGCAGTTCTACACGCCCTCACCCGGAGTCGACCCACAGCAGCAGAAGATGATGGCCTTCATGATGCCGGCCATCTCCGGTTACATGACGTGGAACTACGCCTCCGGCCTGGCGCTCTACTGGTCTGTCGGCAACCTCATCGGCATCGCGCAGCAGGCCGTCATGAACCGGACCTCCCTCGGTCGCGAGATGCGCGAAATCGCCGCCCGCCGCGCCCGTCGCAAGATCGCCGCCGCCCCAAATCGCGGAACAACCATCCAGGGAAGACGTTAAAGCGTACGCCTCCTGAGGGTGCATCCTTGAGAAACTCGAGCCTGCCTGAAATGGACATCCCGAAGCTCACAAAGCTGCTCGAGACGCTCCGAACCTACGGCGGTCTGTCGTTTGAGTACGAGATAACCTCCCCAGACCAGGACGCCTCTCTCACCGTACAGAATCCGGCCGTCCGCGTGGATCTGCACGGCGCCGCCTCAGCAGTTCTGACTGCGCGAAACGCCGAACTTCTCTATGCCATCGAGCAGATTGCCGTAGGCATCCTCCGTCTCGAACCCGAATCCACCGACAGCATCTGCTTCGACGTCAATGGATTTCGAGCCGCCCGAGAAAAGGAGCTCGGGGACGCTGCCAAACAAGCAATCGAAACCGTCCGCTCCACCGGCCGTCCCTACGCGTTTCCACCGACGAACTCTCGCGAGCGCCGCCTCCTCCACCTTGCTCTCAGCAGCTCCGGCCTCCAGACCTCCTCGTCCGGAGAACGGCCCCGTCGCTGGGTGGTTCTCTATCCAGACAAGCCCCTTCCCGCCACAAACGTTGAGTCTTCTCCCGCGCCCGGCCTGACACCCGTTCACGGAGAGCCGAAGACAGATCTGAGAGCCGCGAAGATACGGGATCGCTTTCGACCGAGGTCGTGAAAGGGCCGTCCGGTATGCCGGCACGACATGTCCGTTATCGCATCCTTGGGTTTAGATCGATCGCCGGCTGACCTTCCAAAAACTCGCGCCACCCATCGCTCTCGGCCGCTTGCTTGATCATTGCTCCCCGAGCGGCCAGGAATTTCGCCAGGCGCTTCCGAACCATCCTCTCTCGCGTCTTCCGCAATAAGGGAAACCGAAGAGCAAAACAGATCTCCTCCCGCATCCACGTACCGTCATCCATCGTCGTGAAGTGATGCTTGTGCTCGAACGTCGCAAAAGGCCCATCCAGGCGCACGTCGCTGAAGTACGTGAACGGCCTCCACTCATCGACCAAGACCGTATACCGCCGGCCTGCTTGCAGACCGCGATAGCTCACCTCGTTTCCAGCACTCAATAACCCCGAGACAAGCCCACGCACCACGCGAGCCGGCTTGCGAGCGGCCCGAAGCTGTACATCGACACTGATTGCCAGCCGAAAGCAGCGCTCCACTGGCGCGTTGATCATCGTCGTCAGTCGTACAGTCTCCACCAGAGTCGCTCGACCTATGCCCGCAGCAGCACCTTTCCGATGCCACCCTTCTCCGCGGCAGCCTGGCCCTTACCCGCCTCCGCGAGCGGAATCACCCGGTCGACCGGAATCGTCAGTCGCCCCGCCAGAACATCTTCCGCGAGAATCGCCAGCATCCGGCTGTCCGGTTGCGCCCGCACCGCTTCGATACGCACCTTTGGATACATCCCGGCGTTGCGAGGCGGCCCAACCACAGAGGCAAAGATGCCCCCGGGCCGTACCTTGCCCAGGAGGAGCTCGCCCGTCTTTTGCCCCACGGCATCGGCAACCGCATCCAGGTCAGGGAGCTTGCCCATCGACGAGTCGTCGTCGAGCGCAACCAACTCGTCCACGCCCAGGCTCTCCGCCTCGGCTACCTGCTTCTGGCGAACGCCTGCAATTACTGACGCTCCAGACTTCCTGGCCGCCAGAACCGCTGACCGGCCCACCCCACCTACGGCACCCGCAATCAGGATTCTTTGCCCCTTTCCGACCTTTGCCCCGCGTGAGATCAGCTGCTCGCCCGTGAGCATAACGAGAGGAAGCGCTCCCGCCTGTACAAGATCCAGCCCCGCCGGAGCCATGGCCAGATCCTTGGCCGCCACCACGACCAGCTCCGCATACGTCCTGGAACCGAACGCAAGCACGCGATCGCCAGGCGAATACGCGTCCACACCCTCGCCGACACGCTCGACAATACCCGCGACGTCGCACCCCAGGATCGTAGGCAATGTTAGCGGCATGTGCGCCTGGAGAGCTCCGCTGCGCAGCTTGTAATCCACTGGATTCACGCTGGTCGCTACGAGACGAACCAGTACCTCCCCTGGACCGACCTGCGGATCCGGAACCTCCTCAAACTTCAGCTCCTCCGGTCCACCATACTGGTGCAAGACAATCGCCTTCATACCATTAGTCCTCGCACATTTAGATGCGGAGCCGCGCCCACATCGCTAGCACAGAACCAAGATAGCGAAGCTGCCAGAGGCAGACATCGCAAACTTCTCAGCCAGGCGTAGCTTCGGAGTCCGGAAGATACCTCCGCCATGCTTCACCTTCCGCGATCTCCTTCAGCAGACGGAAACGCCGCCGCAGCAGACCGGCGATGTGCGGAGCCATCACGGATCGGGCAAACATCTTCCCGGCAGCGCCGAAAGGCAAGGAAAATCGCAACTCGTCCTGAAGCAGAACGGCGCCGTCCTCGCGATCCGTAAATCGATGATCGTGCTGAAAGCTCTTGAACCGACCCTTGAGCATCGTGTCCTGAAAAAAGCGGTACGGCTCGTAAGCTGAGATCAACGACTGATGATACTGCGGCAAGCCGAGTTGCCAGCCCTTCCACCAGACCGTCTCGTCCCCCAGCACCAGGCCGCTCGTCCGCCCGGAGACCGGCCGCATCCCCAACTCCTTTTCGACAATCTCAACGCTGGTCGAAAGAAGAAAACACCGCTCGATCGGAGCCCGCACTACAATCTCATCCCGCAGCGTGAAGATCTCCGTCATAGCCCGATCGCGTGTGTCTTGACCAGTCCCGTCGCTCGCTCCAGAAACGATTCCATCAGGACGCTTCCCTCGTCGCCTTTGCCGCGCGTCCGTACGCTCACCGCCTCCGTCGCCATCTCCTTGTCGCCCACAACCAGAACGAACGGAACCTTTTCGAGCGTAAACTCGCGAATCTTGGCATTCATCTTTTCGTTCCGCGAGTTCACCTCGACCCGCAATCCCGCCGCCTGCAGACGCGACTTCACCTGTTCCGCATACGCGACATGTTTCTCGGAGATCGGCACAAGCCCGATCTGCACCGGCGCGAGCCAGATCGGAAATGCTCCGGCATAGTGCTCGATCAACACCCCAAAGAAACGCTCAACCGACCCAAAAAGCGCGCGATGCACCATCATCGGCCGATGCTTCCCGCCGTCCTCGCCCGTGTACTCCAAATTGAAGCGTTCCGGCAGGTTGAAGTCGAACTGCACGGTCGACAGCTGCCAAAGTCGCCCGAGCACGTCCACCAGTTTGATGTCGATCTTCGGCCCGTAAAACGCCGCTTCCCCCGCGATCGTACGATACGGAATCTCCCGCCGGTTAAGCGCGCTCCGAAGCGATCCAATCGCGAGCTCCCAGTTCTCCGCGCTTCCCGTGTAACTCTTCGCGTCCTTCGGATCCCAGGTGGACAACTCAACCTTGAAGTCCGCGAAGCCGAACGTCTCGAGCACGCTCTGCGCAAAGTCGATGCACCCAACCACCTCGTCCTCGATCTGCTTCGGCGTGCAGAAGATATGCGCATCGTCTTGCGTAAAACCGCGAACGCGCAACAGCCCGTGCATCGTCCCCGACCGCTCATAGCGATACACATTGCCCAGCTCCGCATACCGGATCGGCAGATCCCGGTAGCTCCGCGGACGGCTCTTGTAGATCAAAATATGCCCCGGACAATTCATCGGCTTCAACCGGTACTCCGCGTCATCAAGCTCCATCGGCGGATACATATTCTGCCCGTAAAAACCCTCATGCCCACTGGTCTTCCAAAGCTCGCGCCGCATGATGTGCGGTGTGTAGACCATATCGTAACCGCGACGGATACATTCTTCCCGCATCCAGTCTTCCATCGACTTCCGGATCAGGCCACCCTTCGGATGCCAGAAGATCAGGCCCGCGCCCGCGACATCCTCGATCGAAAACAGGTCCATCTGCTTGCCGAGAACACGGTGGTCCCGCGCCTTGATCTCCTCCAAACGCCGGAAATGTGCGTCCAGATCCTTCGCATTGAAATACGCCGTCCCGTAGATTCTCTGAAGCTGCTGATTCTTCTCATCCCCCAGCCAATACGCGCCCGCAACACTCGTCACCTTGAATGCCTTCACCCGCCCCGTCGATGAGACGTGTGGACCTCGACAAAAATCGGTGAAGCCTCCATTCCGATACAGCGAAATCTCCTGACCGGGCTCGGTGAACCGCTCGATAAAGTGCACCTTCATAAACTCGCCCTGCTGCTTGTAATCGGCAAGGCCCTTCTCCCGCGGCTCCTCCTCTCGCACAAAAGTCTCGTTGCGCGCCACCACCTCCGCCATGCGCCGCTCAATGGCTGCCAGGTCCTCTTCGGTAAACGGCGCCTCGCGATACACGTCATAGAAAAATCCCTGCTCGGTCGCCGGCCCGTGCCCAAGCTTTGTCTCGGGATAAAGCTCCAGAATCGCAGTGGCCATCACGTGAGCGGAGGAGTGACGCAGCACCTTCAACGCCGCTTCCTCCGTCTCCTTCAGCAGCTCAAGCGCTACATCTTCCCGGAGAGGCGCCCCAAGATCCACCAGCCGCTCTCCGCTCCGCGCGTCGCCGTACATGCCCTCTTCACTTTCAGCTGCGTCTATCGTTGCCGACTCATCTCCGGGACGCTCCGTCAGCGGCCGGATGCGGGCCACAACCACCGCCGCCGCCAGCCGAGGCGAAATGCTCGTCGCTATCTCCAAGGGCGTCGTACCCCTGGATACCCGACGCACCGAACCGTCGGGCAGCTGCACCGAGATCTGTTCATCACTCACCTCCCCAGCATATCCGTTTGCTCCTCCAATGACGAAATCAGAAGCCGGACGGGGATGGACTCCAGAAGCGAGTTTGCTCCGCCCACCACACGGACGCCCTCCCCATCAACATCCGGTACGGGCGGCTACTACCTTCGGTGTATATCTCGTCCCATGGAAAGGACTTATCGTCTCGTTAGCGGGAAGATCTCCAATCCCCGATGACAGGAAACCAATGCAGGTTCTAGTTAGAAAATCGGAAGATCGCCAGGATGTCTTTTGCACCGTATGCGATCAGGGCTTTCGTCTCTATTGGGAGCGCCCCGTCGCCTCCGAACGCGACGGGATGCGACGTCGCATCGACGCCGCCCTCGCCAGCCATCACGCGACCGACCGGTCCCCGGCCGCTCATCCAGAGATCGCGTTCAACGTCCCGGAGTGGATGGGACCGGCACAGTTCTCCGCCGCGGCTCTCCTCGGCGGACTCTCAGGAATCCGAAGAGTGCCGCCCCGCCCACGTTCCGACCATCGCGACTGACCAACTCACCCTGGCGCAGCGAAGCTGCACAGACACTCCCGCCTGCCTGAAACAACAGGCAGGCGCCGTCGCATCCCACGCTCAAATTAAAAGCTTCAACAACGATGGCCGCGTCTGGTTGGACGCGGCCATCACCTTTCGCCCGTTAGGGCTACGCAATCTCGATGACATTGTTGGGCGCCATCGCCTCTCGAACAGGCGTACGCGCCTGTAACCAGACGTTCGCTCTCCAGCGCCCAATAAAGGGAGCCACAGCAATCAGACCGAATGAAACCGCCAGCACAGCATGCATACATCCTCCTCGATAAGCCTGAGAGTCGTTGCCCTCAGGTCGTAGTTTTCGCCTCTCGCGTGTCCAGCGAGGACAATCGATCAGCGTTCTCCTTCTATCGGCAATCTCCGCTCGTTCTTCTAGGGTGCGTCCCACATTTCTACTAACACCTTCGTGGGACTTACCGCCAACCTCCCCCCGCCCCGACACAATCCACAGAGGTCGCCTAAAATGGCAACAGCGATGTCCTACGCCTCTGCGATCGATCACCTGTACGCTCTTGGCCAGGAGTTGTCGCCAACCCCGGCGGATAAACCGCGCCGAAAGTTCGACCTCGCCCACATGCGAGCTCTCGCTAACGCACTCGGAGATCCTCAGACCGCCTTTCCGTCTGTCCTGATCGCTGGCACCAACGGGAAAGGCTCGACCGCGGCAACGCTCGCCAGCATCCTGGCCGCGGCAGGCTACCGAACAGCCCTCTACACCTCGCCTCACCTCATTCGCGTCAACGAACGTATCCAGATGAGCGCCCCCGATTCCACGGATCGCGGTCGGCTGCCGCTCTGCCCCATACCGGACCAGGATTTCGCCCGCCTCTACTTCAAGATCGTCGATTCGGCCGACATCCTGACCGGGAACGGTGCCCTGCCACACCACCCCAGCTTCTTTGAAATGCTGACCGCGGTGGCGTTCCTCTACTTCGCAGAACAAAGAGCCGAGATCGCTATTCTCGAAGTTGGTCTCGGTGGAAGACTCGACGCAACCAACATCGTCGATCCAATCCTCTCCGTCATCACCGATATCTCGCTCGACCATCAGGAGTACCTCGGCCACACTATCGCGGAAATCACCCGCGAGAAGGCCGGCATTCTCCGCCCCCACGGCACGCTCATCACGCTTCCACAACACCCCGAAGCAAACCGAATCATCGGCGAAATTGCCGCCACAATGCCGGGCTTGCGAGCCGTCAACGCAGCGGTCCACCTCCCTTCAAATCACGGCCGGCCGGACGAGGTACGAGCTACGCCCCCCCGTTCCGATTCGCCCGCGCCTCCGTTCACCTCCAGGAACACTCCCGATCGCAACCAGTACTCCCTCACCCTCAATGGCACGTCTCTCCACGTCGACTCTCCTCTGCCAGGACAACATCAGCAACGAAATCTTGCTCTCGCACTTACCGCCGTCGACGAATTACGTAACAGTAAGGGTTACAATATTCCTGACACCGCCATAGAACACGGAATTCGTGCCACCCACTGGCCGGGGCGCCTTGAATTCATCCACATGCCGCACCGCCCGGACGTTCTACTGGACGTAGCACACAATCCCGCCGGCGCATGGACCCTCCGCTCCGCTATCGCCCAGGAGTCCTCTTCCCGACCGCGCACGCTCCTGTTCTCCTGCCTGCAGGACAAAGATCTTCGAGTGATGACGCAGATCCTATTTCCGCTCTTTGACCAGACGCAGCCGGAACGAGGGTACGACTATATCGTCTTCGCTCTGATCGATAGTCCGCGGGCGATAAGCCTGAATGACTTGATTGAGGCAGCGGAAAAGCTCGATATCCCCGCACTGCAAGCCGCCACCGTCCCGAACGCCTTCTCCCTGGCGATGGAGATAACGCCACCACACGGCCTCATCGTCGTAACCGGCTCCGTGTACCTGGTCGGCTCCGTCCGCCAGTTATTAGCGGAGATGGCGTGACTGAAATTCCTCAGGGAAACACGTCCGTGCTCCCTCCAGAGGAGCGAAAACAAGCGTCCATAGCCGCCCGTTGGCTGACTTATCTCCTACTCACCCCGTTGATTCTCCTTTCCACCACTATCTTCGGCATGATTTCGCTTACATGCTCGCTGTGGGACCGCACCGGGCGGCAGCAGCATCGGATTGCACGCATCTGGGCCAGAACTCTACTCCGGATCAGCTTCTCCCCCGTGCGCGTGCTTGGATCGGAGAACCTGCCCAGCACCGGTTCGGCCGTCTACGCCTCCAACCACCTCAGCTATATGGACACCCCTACCCTGTTCGCGAAACTCCCGTTTCAGTTCAGAATCCTTGCCAAGCGGGCCCTGTGGAAGATCCCTTTTATCGGCTGGCATCTGCGCCGGTCGGGCCAGCTACCGGTCGACCAGAGCAGCAAAAGGCTCGCTATTGCGAGTCTAAGCCGCGGGATCGAGAGTCTAAAATCCGGGATGCCCCTCGTCATCTTCCCCGAAGGCGGCCGAACCCCCGACGGTTCTCCTCAAAGCTTCCTCCCGGGTTGCGCCTTCATGGCGATCAAGGCGCAGGTACCCCTCATCCCTCTTACCCTTGTCGGAACCTATGAGTTGTTGCCCATGCATACCTACCACCTCAGGCCCCGGCCCCTTCTTATAGTGATTGGAGAGCCAATCTCTACAATAGGTAGACGGACCAGTGATGCAGAAGATCTCACGGTCCAGCTCCGGAACGAAATTACGACAACGTACATGGCGTACACACAAATAGCCTCAGTCTCTATTACGGCCGCACCACCGAAGGAACTTGTCTCGTGAGACCGCGTATCGGTATACCGACTCCAACATCCACCGACCTGCCTTACAACAAACTTTATTGGCCGATGTATGCCGAAGCAGTCACCCTATCTGGGGGATCTCCCTTCGAGATCCCGCTCGCCCAGAACCGATCAAGTCTCTCAGACGTGCTTACAACCTGTACCGGCTTCGTCCTTCCAGGAAGCCCGGCAGACGTAGACCCAGCTCGGTATGGCCAGAGATATCAGGGGTCCGCGACTCCCGACCCCTTACGAGAGAGCACGGATGCGGCGATCCTGACCCATGCACAGATCCGGCTCGCCCCAGTTCTAGGGATCTGCTACGGGATGCAGTCGATCAACGTCTATTACGGAGGCACCCTGATCCAGGACGTCGCAAGGGGCGCCGTGGACCATAGCGCCGGTCCATCCGTGCCCATCGCGCACTCCGTAACCATAGAATCAAGCTCGATGTTGGCATCCACTACGTCTCCAACATCGACCGAGAAACCGGGTCCCCGTCGGTTTCTAGTAAATTCGAGCCACCATCAAGCAGTCGCCACAACGGGAAAAGGCCTTCGGGTCACGGCCTGGAGTGCCGAGGACGGGATCCCGGAAGCTATCGAGCTCGACGAACACAATCCTGCCTGGAAAAATTGGTTTCTGCTCGCGGTCCAATGGCATCCGGAACGTTCCTTTGAAACCAGTCCTGAATCGAGAGCGCTCTTCCATCTTCTAGTCCAGAACGCCGCAGCGGGCTCCGGAGTAGCCGCATCCGTAAAGTACACCACGGTGAGATCCGGTGTCGGCCGGTAGACCTCCCCTCACGCCCGCCCAGATCAGGGCGCTGCTCCAGCCGTTCTTACAACATTCTGATGTTGTAAAGGGGACTGGACCCACATGTGGGCAACCCGATCTTCTATTTGACCAACTCGCCGTTTATCTCGACCTCCTGATGTATTGGAATCAGCGCACAAACCTCACGTCCATCCGGAATCCCGAAGAGATCGTCCGAAGACATTTTGGAGAAGGCCTGTTCCTGGCCGACCACATTGCGTTAGACATGGTCAACGTGTCCGGCCTGCTTGACTTTGGCTCCGGGGCGGGGTTCCCGGGCCTTCCTGTAAAGCTCCGGTGTCCCGGCTGGAAGGTCACGCTGGCGGAGTCGCAACACAAAAAGGTCAGCTTTCTTCGGGAAGTCATCCGCGAACTAAAGGTAGATTGTGAGGTCTGGCCTAGCCGCGTGGAGTTCTGGCCCGCACAAGCCAACGTTGGTATCACCATGCGAGCTGTCGATCGGATGGAAAACGCCATGAGAGTTGCACTTCGATTCCGGCCGCCCCTCATCGCGATCCTTACCTCGAATAATCGTGTACCGAACCTCAAACGAACCCCTGGCTATAGCGATAGCGTAGTTCCGGTTCCAACCTGTCCGAATCAGGTTCTTGTGGTGCTTAGTCGAGGTCGTTGATTCCAGTTCAGAGAATACGGATGTTCCACGGGGAACCTCAACCACCGCAGCATCGAGAACCTGAGTCTCTACGCCCTTAAGGTTCCACGTGGAACACACCAACATTGCGCTCCGTAGAATGTCACGCTACCCTCAAAAAGATGTCGCCCCCATCAGCGCCGCCCACACCCCAAATGGCCGGCTGCAAGACAATCGCAATCGTCAACCAAAAGGGCGGTGTAGGGAAAACAACCACAGCGATCAACCTCTCTGCGGCTCTCGCCCAAATAAACATACCTACACTCGTCGTAGACTGCGACCCTCAGGCAAATACCACAAGTGGCCTCGGCATCTCAAAACGAACCCAGCCCAACGTCTACGATCTCATCCTCGGTCGCTCCAATGCCAGCTCTGCCGTGCTGCAGACAGAAGTCCCAAATCTCGCACTCATCCCAGCTGGGAAAGACCTCATCGGCGCTAATCTGGACCTGGTTTCGATGGAACACCGCGAATACCGCCTGAAAACCGCGCTTGAAACCCTCGGGAGCACCTACACCTTCATCATCCTGGATTGCCCTCCAGCCCTCGATCTCCTTACGCTCAATGTGCTCACTGCCGCAAACACGCTCCTGGTACCCGTCCAGGCCGAGTACTTCGCACTGGAGGGTATCTCCGAATTGATGAATACGCTGGACCGTGTATCACAATCGCTCAATCCAACCCTTTCCCTCGAAGGTGTCCTACTCACGATGTACGATGACCGGACGAATCTGGCTCAGCAGGTAACAAGCAACTTGCAAAGCTTTTTCGGACCGAAGCTCTTCAAGACCACCATCCCACGAAGCATCCGCCTAGCCGAAGCGCCCAGCCATGGCCAGCCCATCTCCGTGTATGACCCTCGTTCCCGAGGTGCCATCGCGTTTCGAGAACTCGCGACCGAGCTCCTGGAACGGAACGAGATCGCTCGTAATCAGCTAAGCAGCACAACTTAGGCTCGTGATGCCGGCATGAAGCTCCCTTACAGCTTGAGCCACCGCTCAACGGTCACACCTGCAGATACAAGGAGATCCCATGTCAGAAGCCCCCCACGATCCTAGGCGCAAAGCACTTGGACGAGGTCTGGATTCCCTCATCCGTCCCAAGGAACCCGAAATACAATCCTCCCCTCTGGGACAGCCTCTGGAAATTCCCGTTGAATCGATAGAAAAGAACCCGTTTCAGACGCGAACTCGTTTCGACGAGAGTGCACTCGACGAACTCGCCAGCTCTATCAGCGCAAGCGGAGTAGTTCAGCCAGTGGTCGTTCGCCCGCTACCGTCTGGACGGTATCAGCTCATTACTGGGGAACGAAGACTCCTCGCGTCCATAAAAGCGGGAAAGCAAACCCTGCCTGCAATCATCCGAAGAGTCTCGGACGAGCAAACGCTTGAAATGACGATCGTCGAAAACCTCCAACGAGCAGATCTAAACCCAATGGAGCAGGCTCGTGCCTTTCAAAGACTCAGTAGCACCTTCAAATTGACCCAGGACGAGGTAGCCCAGAGAACAGGAAAGGACCGTACAAGCGTAGCGAACTTCCTTCGGCTGCTTCGGCTGCCTGAAGCCGTCCAGAACATGGTCGAAGGCGGAGAACTCTCCTTCGGCCACGCTCGAGCACTCTTATCGCTCCCCACTGCGGATCAAGCCACTTCCGTCGCGGAGAAAGTAGTTGCTCAAGCTATGTCTGTCCGGCAAACCGAGGCCCTCGTCAAGAACCTCCTCGATCCGAACAGGGAGGCCGACAAGCAGACAAAGCGATTCGTCGTTCCCCAGAACGCGAACGTGCGCGATGCGGAGCAGAAGCTGCAACGTACCCTGGGGCTCAAGGTCAAAATCAACGATAGAGACGGCAAAGGGCGTGTGATCATCGAGTACGGCAGCGTCGAGGATTTTGACACGCTCCTAAAAGCCTTTAACGAGCAGGCCGCGGCCACAAAATGAGATCTGAGCCGTTATGTAACTATGCCAGTTACATTCTTACGCACCGCGAAATACCAACGTGAGACAAGCAGGATCTCAACCATCCCACCTTTCGATCCCATCGCAACCGCCATAACCGCCGGCCGTTAAGGACGATTCTTTTGCGTACGATCTTTCAGCTTCGACTCTGGATACTGCTCGGCATTTACGTCCTCGCCTTCTGGGCTCCGTGGGATTTTCCGCTCCATCTCTCACGGCAGCGCGCCTGGTTAGTCCTTGCGCAACAGGTCAGCACCACAGGCTGGATCGCCTTTCACTCTGCGATCCTCGCTTTGATAACGCTTGCTACAGCTGCCGCCACCGCAGCCGCCCTGCTCCGAACATGGGCCGGAGCGCACATCAGCCCATGCGCCGTCTTCGGCTCCAGCATGGAAGCCAAATCTCTGGTGACCACAGGGCCCTATAGCCGACTGCGAAACCCGTTATACGCGGGAATTCTGCTGCACGCGATCGCTCTCGCACTCCTAATGACGCCCTCCGGCGCCATCTTCAGCCTCATTGCCGTCATCGTTCTGCACGTTTTGCTCATTGCCGCTGAGGAAGCTTTCCTGACCGCCAAATTCGGGGAGCGCTACCTTGATTACGGCGCCAAGGTCAGCCGGTTCTTGCCAAAGTTCACACCGTACACCTTCGCCGGACGCGGAGCAGGCTCTTGGCGTCAATCCTCTCTCCAACAACTCTACTTCTGGGCCGTCGCGCTTGCGTTCGCCGCTCTCGGCGGCAGGTATAACGCTGACCTGCTGCTCCAGGCCGTCCTCGTCGCCTTCGGCGCATCCCTCGTCGTACAAGCGATCTGGCCAGGCTCTGACAAGTCAAACTAACTGCGACACAGCAATGGCTCGTCGCTTCCAGAAAGGAGGCGACGAGCCATACTCAGGTACCTTTACAAAACCTCGACCCGCTGCAACGCCGCTACTTCTTCACCGGGGCGATAGCGTCTTTCGCGGCCTTCGAGATACGAAACTTCGCCACCGTCTTCGCCTTGATCTTGATCGCTTCTCCCGTCTGGGGATTGCGTCCGACGCGCGCCTTTCGTTCCGCCTTCACAAGTTTGCCGATGCCAGGAATGGTGAACTCCCCATTCTTCTTCGTCTCTCGAACTGCCGTGTCCGCAAGCAACTGCAAGAATCCCGCTGATTGTTTCGTGGTCAGCTCAAGCTTTTCTGCCATCGCGCGAATCAACGCGGTCTTTGTCATGCCCTTTGCCATCGTAAATCTCCTTAAAGTTCAAATGTCCTGCTCTGGGTGTGGGATCGCTCGATCGTCTCTACTTTGGCGCGAAGCAATACCTGAACTCTTCGCACTTCTAGTTAAAACGCGTCCTTGCAGCAACACCGCCGCCTTCACCTTCAGCCTTTTGTAGAGCGTTGTCAACTAGATTTGCCGGGTTTTGTTGGCTTTTATAGGCCTTTTCGGGCCTTTGAGAGCTCAGACAGGGATCCGAGGCCGAATCGACCTCTAAAAAAGAGCCTTTCGCGCCACTCCTGGCAGCAAAGGCGCATTCAGAAACCCTACCAGGGGCGACGCAACGCGAAACGCCCTCCCAATCTCCTCGGCAAGGTCCGCCCGCTTCGCCATCGTGGTCGGAACCGTCGCACTGACACCCCATTGCGTGCATCGGAGCAGGTCCATCGCGTCCACGCAATGCTCAAAACCCTTGGGCGATCGCTTCAGGGCCGCCCCCTCCAACAACCCATATCTGGCCCGCAGCTCGGGATCCGCAAGCAGCCCCCGGAGATCCTCATGTTTGGCCGCAATGTGCTGCCGTATCGCCAGCAACTGCGTGCGCTCAGGCAGATACACACCCGCCGCGATCGTCACCGCGTCCCCACTCACTTCGAAGTAAAATCCCCCTCCCGACGTCTTTTCGAGACCATCTCTCGCCCACCACGCCGATACGTGAGTCTTGTACGGCTTCTTATCTTTGCTGAACCGGATGTCGCGATAGATCCGCATCACCGCCTTGTGCGGAGGCCGAACATGCTCCGGAGCGGAGTCGAGCAGATCGTCGTTCACGCGCGCCACGACCTCCAGCATCGGGGCCTTGACCTCCGCTTCGTAAACTCCCTTGTGCTCCGCAAACCACTCACGGTCATTGTTGCGCTTCAACGCCCGCAAAAAGCGCAGACCCGCCTCGGAGAAGTATGCCGCTGCCACCAACCGATCTTACGCCGTCGCCGCAAGGGAATCGCACCGCGTCACCGCCCCAGGCTCCCGTCGCCTCCGCCCTCCTACACGCGCCCGCCCGGCCTGCTCTATCCTGTCCGTCGGAGGAGAAACCCCACCGGAGATCCCGGTAGCCTTCCATCGAGGTACCTTGACACAAGCTGCTCTACCCGACCAACAGATCTCTACGACAGACACGATCGTAGCCATCTCCACACCGCCCGGGCGAGGCGGCATCGGCATCGTCCGGCTCTCCGGCAGCCGTGCCCTCCCGATCGCGCTCGCCCTTCTCCACATCGATCAATCCCCGACTCATGCAAGAGCCCGCTTCGCCCACGTGCTCGATCCCGCTACCGGCGTCCCTCTCGACGAAGCGATCGTCACCTTCTTCGCCGCCCCCCACTCCTACACGGCCGAAGATGTCGTCGAGATCGCCACCCACGGCTCCCCCGTCATCCTCGCGCACGTGGTCCGATCCGCCATTGCCCTCGGCGCCCGCCTCGCCGAACCCGGAGAGTTCACCCAACGTGCGTTCCTCAACGGTCGCCTGGACCTCGTCGAAGCAGAAGCCGTCCACGATCTCATCCAGGCAAGCACCTTGCGCCAGGCGCGCGTCGCGGCCAGTCAACTCGAGGGAGCTCTGTCGCGGTCGATCCGCCCCATCAAGCAGAAACTCGTGGAACTTATCGCCGCCATGGAGGCCGGCATCGACTTCGCAGAGGACGACGTCGACCTCCTCTCCCCAAAGCAGATCGACACATCTCTCACGGAGATCTGCAAACCCCTCGCCGCCCTCGAGCAGACCTACAGCTTCGGTCAAATCCTGCGCGACGGCTTCTCTCTCGCCATCGTAGGTCGTCCAAACGCCGGCAAATCCTCGCTCTTCAACGCTCTCCTGCAGCGGTCTCGCGCCATCGTCACAGCAGCGCCCGGCACCACGCGAGACCTCGTCACGGACGAGTTGTCCATCGACGGCATCCCCGTCCGCCTCATCGATACCGCCGGCCTGCGCATCGCAACCGACGAAGCAGAAGCCATGGGCATCGCGAAGACACGAGAGGTCCTCGCCGAGGCCGACGTCGTTCTTCTGGTCATCGACGCAACCGAAGCAGTCGCGCCGGAAGTCGAAGATCTGATCCAAACTCTGCAGGGCCGCACTCTCCTGATCGCCCGCAATAAAATGGATCTCGTCCAGCTGGCCGATCGCGCCCCGGCGTTGGAGCAAATAAGCCCTGTCCACATCCCAACAGTCGAAGTCTCCGCCCTCTCCGGCACTGGCCTCGAAGATCTCCGCGCCGCCATCGTCGCCCTCATCACAGCGCACGAGATCCCAGGCGAATCCGGTCTGGTCACCAACCTCCGCCAGCACGACAGCATCCACTCCACACTCAACCTCCTGAAGCAGGTCCAAGAGGAGATCTTCGCAGGCATACCGCACGAAGTTATCCTCCTCGACCTCCGTCAAGCCCTCAACCACCTAGACGCACTCACAGGCCTGACCACCACCGAAGACATCCTGCAGCTGATCTTCTCCACCTTCTGCATCGGCAAATGATGGCGGTTCCGAGCGATGCCAGACGCGTCCGGTCGTTGGTCAATAAACCAGTAGATACTCTGTCTTAGCATCCATTGCTGTCCGTAGCATCGGCGGCATCCGTGGCGTGTACAACCGGGCGGAGTATTCAGAGCCGAGGAAAGCCACGTCTGCGAAACGCTGAAATTGGATGCTTGAACGTGGCTTGAACATCCGTGCACTCGGAATGCTGCCGGTCAAAACTGAATCGCAGACTCGCGGTGACGGAGATGGTGCTCGACACGCTGTCGTCGATCGCAGAACGGCGGGATGTACCCGTCTATGGTCCGATTCGTACCGATCAGTCGGTTGTCAAGGCAGCAGCGGATCGGCAGTTCCTCGCGGACTACGACCCAAGATCGAAGGCCCTTGAGGACTATGAGCAACTGACAGACGACTTAGTGGCCAGATTCGACAGGCCGGAGGCAATTGCACTCCATGCCAAAACCGCGTGACCATGTAAGAAAGATCCTCGACTGGGAAGAGTTGGAGAGCGCCCCGAATACACACGGGGCTCTTTCCTTTTTGAAGTCGGCCGCTGAAATCGTCAGCATTCGTAAGAACGACGATCTTAAGACGCTGGCACCGAGCAATCCGACCCCAGGGGTTAGAAAGCTAAGTGCTAAGAAACACAAACCGAATCCTAAGCCGTGCTTCTTGGCCCAGGATGGGCACTCGCTTGGAGAGGCGGCCCTCTATCAAGTGCTTTGGGCCCGTGCGAAGCCGGACGCAGATGATTCCCGGATCATCACTGCAGGCTGGAGAACGATGAAGCGGTTTTGCGGAATGACCGACAAAGAACTGCAAACGAAACGCTACGGGGTTAGTAGAAAAGCTTGCCATAGAGGTAGTTGGTGCAGAGAACACCGCCACGTTCACCGGCCGGACGTATCGCATCCACTCGTACGCGACTATCCTGGCCCGACGCAAAGCGGCAGGACTCGAATGGGTATCGCGCGACAGGAGCAGGCGCTTCGTCCAGAAAGATGGCTCTCCACTGACCAGCAGCAACCTACCGGAAAGCTATCCGACCACAGTGGATGAATCACCCAGTAGCAATCCGACCACTGTGGATGAATTACCCGGTATTCATCCGACCACAGTGGTCTCTAAGACCACAGGGACTATGGTCGCTAAGACCACAGTATTAGGAAGTTCTTTAGGAAGTCTTGAGGAAGAAGTACCGTCGACGACGACGGAGGTCGATTTGATCGTTCAGGCATTGGCAGAGCAGGCCGGTGTCGCGGATGCCGGAGCTGCCAATCGCCTGATCGCCCAATGTCGGTCAGTCTGCCCAAGTGCCACCACAACTGAGATCGTCGGCATCGTCCAGGAGAAAGCCTTCGCCGCGAGATCCCGGAGAGACGGTCGCAACCTAATCGGCTTCCTGCTGTCCACAGTTCCGCCTGTCTTCGAGGGGCAGGGCATTGTGAGCTATTGGCGCATGGTTGCCGCTGAAGCTGAGGCCGCGAAGCGGAAAGCCGAAGAGCAGCGAAGAAACGCCGAGGAGATGCGAGCCTATTTCGCTCGTGAAACGGAACGCCTAAGGGGCTTGCTGTCCGAGCCAGGCTTACCTGAGAAGAAGCGAAATGAGCTCGAAGGTCGCCTCCGGGAGTACCAAGATGTGCTGAAGCACCATGCTGAGGAAGCGGTTGAACACACTGGGTCAATGGCTTGAATACGAACTGCCTGGGAAGGTGGAATGTGGGTCAGGCGAGCGGCGTCAAGAATCCTCCGTCCACGAGCATCAGAGCCGGTCGCGCAGATGTGCAGGCAGGAGGCAGAGCGGCCCCCGCTGCGCTCGTGAGACAGCTTCGGACAAGCCGAAGGCCGTCCAGCCGGGCGAGCGGCCCGGTAGTTTTCGTGAACGACAGCTATCTCAGACAACCGTCGCAATCGAGCAGAATGCCATCTAGGAGCGACGGAAGTACCACGAAGATACTCGTTTGCTGCCAGCTCTTCATACGAGAGCTCTACGAGCCTCTGAGGCATGCTAGAAGTCCGGCTACGGTCGGTCGAAGAAGCTCAGCGGGGTGCGGTACACCTCAGTGAACTCCTTGAGTTCAACGTAATCGACCCGACGCTCCCCCGATTCGCATTTCGAAATGAACGATTGAGGCCGGTCCAACGCCGATGCCGCCTCAGCCTGCGTGAGGCCAGCTTCCTCACGAGCCGCCCTCAGACGGAGACGGAACGCCGCATAAGCTTTCTGGTAGGAGCTTGATTTCAGAGCGCACCCTCATGACGACGCCCCTTTGTAGAATCCGAAGATGGGTTATCCCAAAATCGGATATCCTTACCTGATGACAGATGTGCGTAGAGGACTGCGAGCGTTGACGAGAGCTGGTGTGTGTACAGGGGCAGTTACGCTCGGTACGGTAGCTAGCGCCTTCGTTGGTTGCAAGACGGCCCATCCGCTTGGACCCGTGCTGGCCCTTTACGCCAAGGATGGGGCCAGTCTTCATACCGATTACGAACGAAACGGAGGCCGCACTCTGACAAATGATGCCGTTAGCGATTGCCTCCTCGGCCATCGGATTGGTCTTGAGCGATCACACGCCATGGTCGACAAAGCTGGGCAACACTGCCGGGTGAGCTTCAAAGAACCGATCAACCACAAGCGGATCGTAGCTTCCTGGAGCTTTCTCAAAGGAAGTTCTCGGAATCGAACCGGTGAGATTGCATGAAAGCTAAAGTAGAGCAAATCTTCGGAAGCCCAATCTGGCCGGCAAGCGCACTGCGTCCAGCCTGCAAGAGCGAGAGAGTTCTGCGCCTATTGCTGCGACGAAGACACGCCAGTCTAGAGGCCCGACTGACAGGGGGAAAGGCAATCCCACCTCGAACGTAGTTCGTGCCGACTATCGTGCCGTGAGAGCCGCCAGAGAAGGCAAGAAGTACATCAACATCCTGATCGACGAAGAGCTTCAAGTCGAAGTCAGACCGCGCATGATGCTGCGCAAGCTCACCTGGGAGAGTCTGATCGAAAGCCTGCTTCAGAAATGGCTCGATGAAAATCTCAACTTTCGTCCGCGGAAATAAACTTTTGCGTCTAGGTTTGTTCTGTTGACCTGCCCGTATATGTCAACAGTTGCGGAGCTACTTGCGTCAAGACTGAAGCATTGAACGTGCTCAGAGGTGGGTAGATCCGAAATTCGGCAACACCGAATGTAGTGGGTCAGCCATCCATTTCGTGTCGTGAACTCTTGAGCAGAACTGCCGCAAACACTTTGTGCTGAAAGCGGATTCATTTCAGTTGCTCAGACCGATCGCCTTTCGCATGACATACACCAGAGCATTTGGCCTGTTGGTTGCGAAGGACAGCTTGGACGCGTTGACCATCTCGAACTTCGAGATCGGTGCCCACCGTACCTTGTGACCTGCCCTCAGCCCGAGTGTTCGGATGAACTCTCGCTGCGTTCTGCCATTGCCATCTCGGAAAGGATGGATGGTGTTCAACTCGCCCAAGTAGAAGGCAGGGCGCTCGGCGAACTGGTCTGCCTTCAGCCATGCGAGTTGTTGCTCCTTGGTGAACTGGTCGAGCAAGAGGTCGAGTGACGTTTCCAGCATCTCCTCTGACAGAACATCTTTCCGCCGATTGACATGTTGCCTGTCCGAAACCGTCTAGCCCAGGAGTACACGTCCTGGAAGAGCGTGTGATGGATTGCGGACAGATGAGCGACGTTCAGTGTGCCGGAACGAGGCTCGGCATAGAGCTGGAGCATGCGCTTGAAGACCATTCTGGACTCATGGGCATTGAGCGCTTCGGCCTTACGCAGATCTGCTTTGTTCCGCAAGACGCGTGTGCCGGAATAGACACAAGGATCCACCTCAGACCTTCGCCCGTTCCTGCTCATCCAAGCCGTCGAGAGCTGTGCTGAGATCTTGCAAACTCAGTGTGCCTCCACGTATGAGGCAGCGCAACCTGCGCGCTTTTGGTCCGTGATCGAGCGACTAAACACCTAACTGTTTAGTCCTGCATGTGATGGTGCATACTTTTCTGAGCGCGAGAAGGGGGGCACTATGGGACAGGTTCTCCACCGCAGCGCGCACAACGACAGAGGCGATTCGTCGAGCGATACAACCTA
>CAXSGC010000006.1:0-93997 GCA_964236945.1 uncultured Acidobacteriaceae bacterium
GCGAATACCCCACCCTTCACGACGATAAAGCTGTCGCGGAGGATGGGGCACCCGGATTTGTGGTCGAGATGGGAGGGTTTCCTGACCAGTTTTCAGTCTTCGGTCTTCAGTTTTCAGTCTTCAGTCTTCAGTCTTCAGTCTTCAGTCTTCAGTCTTCAGTCTTCAGTTTTCAGCAGAGAGGCGGATATTCCTTGGGAACCTCGGTTGCGGTGGGCGCGTACTTCCCTGCACGTGGGAGGTGAGGGTTGGCGACGGCACACACGACGGTGGTTCGGCCGGTGGATGCGAGGTTGCGGTCGGCTGTCCGTCTGGCGCTCCTGTTTGCCGCGGTCAAGCTTGTGCTTCAGGTCGCGGGGAACCTGTGGCAGGCGCATCTGGGGTGGGGGTACTTTCGCGACGAGTTCTACTATCTTGCGTGCGGTCGGCGGCTGGCGTGGGGGTATGTGGATCATGGCCCGTTGGTCGCGGTGCAGGCGCGGGTGGCGGAGGCGGTGTTTGGGCGGTCGTTGACTGGGCTGCGAATGTTTGCGGCCCTGGCGGGGGCGGCGCGGGTGTTTCTGACCGGGGTGCTGGCGTGGGCGATGGGCGGGCGTCGAGCGGCGCAGGGGCTGGCGATGGTGGGCGTGCTGGTGGCGCCGAATTACCTCGCGATCGACGGCTTTCTGTCGATGAACTCGTTTGAGTCGATGTTCTGGATGGGGTGTTTGCTGTGTCTGGTGCTCATGGAACGGCGGCTGGAGCGTGGGGAGCCGGAGCGGCAGGCAATGGCGGGGTTGTGGGTGCTGTTTGGGGTTCTGGCTGGGGTTGGGCTGCTGAACAAGCCTTCGATGACGTTTTTTCTCCTGGCTCTGCTCGGGGCGCTCCTGGTAACGCCAGCGCGGCGACTGCTCGGAAGCCGGTGGGCGATGGTGGGGGTAGGGCTGATGGTGTTGATTGCTCTGCCGAACCTCGTTTGGCAGGTGCGGAATCACTGGCCGACGCTGGAGTTTCTGGAGAATGGGCGGAGGGAGGGAAAAAATGTCGAGCTGGGGCCGGTGGCGTTCTGGCTGGCGCAGCTGCGGGAGATGCATCCGGTAGATGTGCTGATTTGGGGTGCGGGGCTTGGGTCGTTGTTGTTTGGGTCGCTCCGGCGGCGGTGGCGTTGGGTGGGGCTGACGTATGTGTTGTTTATGGCCGGGATGATGGCGCTTCATGCGAAGGATTACTACTGCACGCCGATCTATCCGGTGCTGTTTGCGGCGGGTGGGATTGCTTGGGAGCGACGGTTCCGGCGGCGGGATCCGGAGCGGGTGTTTGCGTTTCCGGTTTTGGAGGGGGCGCTGGTGGTGCCGGGAATGTTGATTCTGCCGATGGCGATCCCGGTGCTGCGTCCGGAGGCTTGGCTGCGGTACACGGAGGTGATGCATCTTCGCGGCACGTCGAGCCATAACGAGACCGCGGCGACGAGTGGACTGCCGCAGTTTTATGCGGACCGGTTTGGTTGGAACGAGTATCTGGGCTTGGTAGAGCAGGCGTATGGGTCGTTGTCAGCCGAGGATCGGGGGAGGGTGACGTTTTACGCGGACAACTATGGCGAGGCGGGGGCGCTGGAGTTCTTTTCGGCGCAAAAGGGGCTGCCGTTTCGGCCGGTGATCAGCGGGCATAACACGTACTGGATGTGGGGGACGTATGGCGCGAAGATGGATCCGGTGATTGCGATCTCGGGTGGGTCGCCGGAGAAGCTGGCGCGGGAGTATGCGTCGGTGACGGTGGTGGGACGGATGGATCATCCGCTGGCGATGCCGCATGAGCACAAGAATGTGTATCTGTTGCGGGGGCGGAAGTTTCCGTTTGTTTGGGGGGAGAAGAAGGATTTTATTTAGGGGGGGTTGGGTGCTGCGGAAAGGCAGATGCACAATCTGACACAGATTGCCCGCGGCAATTGCAGCAAAAACGCCTCTGCACCAGCAAAAACGCCTCTACACCAATTTCTACGTTGCCTAAGAAGACGAGGTTTTCCTGACCAGTTTTGGGTCTTCAGTCGTCGGTTTTTCGGGCAGAGAGGCGGATATTCGCTGCACTTCGGTGAGACGACAAAGCTGGAGCGATTCAGGAGCGTTGGCGGATGATTTGTTGGTAGAGCGCGGCGTACTGCTGGGCGGGCTGGGTCCAGGAGAAGTCCTCCGCCATGCCGCGTTGCTGGAGGGCGGTCCAGGCGACGGGGTCGCGGAAGACGGCGAGGGCGCGGCGGAGGGCATCGAGCAGGTCGGCGGCCGTTTGGGCGAGGAACTTGAATCCGGTGCCGGTGGGGGAGTCGTCGACGGTGTCGTCGAGGCCGCCGGTGGCGTGGACGAGGGGGACGGTGCCGTAGCGGAGGCTGTACATCTGGTTGAGGCCGCAAGGTTCGTAGCGGGAGGGCATGAGGAAGAGGTCGGCGCCGGCTTCGATTTTGTGGGCCATGACGGGGCTGAAGCGGTCGAGGACGCGGACTTTGGTGGGGTATTCGCGGGTGAAGCGGTCGAGGAGGCGCTCGTAATAGGGCTCGCCGGTGCCGAGGACGATGAGGAGGACGTCTTCCTGCATGAGTTCGGGGAGGACTTCGGCGAGGAGGTCGAAGCCTTTCTGGGTGGCGAGGCGGGAGATCATGCCGAGGACGGCGGTGGTGAGGGGGACGGGTTCGAAGCCGCAGCCGTGGAGGAGGTCGCGGCGGCACTCGCGTTTGCCGCGGAGGTCGTGGGGGGTGTAGTGGGCAGCAATGTGAGGGTCGGTGGCGGTGTTCCATTCGTCGTAGTCGGCGCCGTTGAGGATGCCGGTGAGGTCGGCGCGGCGCTGCTGGAGGACGGTTTCGAGGCCGTTGCCGAACTCCGGGGTCAGGATCTCTCCGGCGTATTTGCGGCTGACGGTGGTGAGGGCGTCGGCGTAGCTGATGCCGCCCTGGAGGAGGTTGACCTGCCCATAGAATTCGAGGCGGTTGGGGGTGTAGGTTTCGGATGGAAGGAGGAGGGTTTGCGCTGTCGGGGCGGGAAAGATGCCCTGATAACCGGCGTTGTGGACGGTGAGGAGGGTGGGGACGCGGCGGAGGAGGGGGTCGGTGCTGTAGGTGGTGCGGAGGAGGATGGGGAGGAGGGCGGTCTGCCAGTCGTGGGCGTGGAAGAGGTCGGGGATGCCGAGGAGTTTGGCGGCTTCGAGGGTGGCGCGGCTGAGGAGGCCGAAGCGCTCGGCGTTGTCGGGGTAGCTGCCGCCGGAGGGGGGGCCGTAGATGCCTTCGCGGTCGAAGAGGTCGGGGCAGTCGACAAAGCAGGTCTGGACGCCGGCGTCAGGTGCGGCTTCGGTGGGGGTGGGCTTGAAGCCGCCGTCGAGGATGCGGACGAAGCGATTCCACGTGGGGAATGGGACCGTGAGGCTCGGGAGGAGGACGGGTAGTTTGGGGGCGAGCTTCGCGACCTGGCGGTAGTAGGGGAGGTAGATGGAGATGCGGTGGCCGAGGGGTGCGAGGGCGGAGGGGAGCGCGGCGATGACGTCGCCGAGGCCGCCGGTTTTGGCCCAGGGAGCGCACTCCGAGGCGGTGAAGACGATGTTCATGCGGGACCTCTGTGGGGTTTTCGGGTCTGCGCCTCTCGGCAGCCGGTAGTCTGTACTAGCTTAGCGGCAGAGAGCCGGTTGGCGGGCGGGGCGGTTGAGGATGGGACAGCGGGGAAAGCCGAAGCTCGGTCAGAATTTTCTGGTGGACGACGGGGCGCGGGTGGCGATCGTCGATGCTTTGGGGGATGTTCGTGGTCGGACGGTGATCGAGATTGGGCCGGGGCATGGAGCTTTGACGGAGCTGCTGGCGGAGCGGGCCGGGCGTCTGGTGGCGATCGAGGTGGACCGGGGGCTGGCGGCGGAGTTGAGGTTTCGGTTTAGGAACCAACCGCATGTCGATGTGCTGGAAGAGGATGTGCTTCGGGCGGATCTGCAGGGGCTGGTTCCGGCGGGGGAGACGGCGGATGTGGTTGGGAACTTGCCCTACTACATTACGTCGGAGATTTTGCTGCGGCTGTTCCGGGCGAGTGTGGGGGGTGGGTTGGGGCGTGCGGTGTTGATGATGCAAAGGGAGGTGGCGGAGCGGGTGGCGGCCGCGCCGGGAGGGCGCGCGTATGGTTTGCTATCGGCGACGGCTGGGATGTATGGAGCGGTGGAAGAGCTGTTTACGCTGCCTCCGGGTGCGTTTGAGCCGCCGCCCGAGGTGTACTCGACCGTGGTGCGGATGGAGTTTCGGGCGAGGTTTGGGGAGCTTGGGGTGTATGCGGAGGGATTTGAACGATACCTGCGCGGGTGTTTCGGGCAGAAGCGCAAGACGTTGGTGAATAATCTGCGTGCCGCGGGGTATGGGGCGGAGGAGATTTCGGCGGCGTGGCCGGAGGGGCTGTCGCGGCAGGCTCGGGCGGAGGCGGTGCCTTTGGAGGTGGCGGCGGGGATGTATCGGGTGTTGGGGGGATCGACGCCGGATTAGAGGTCATTTCGGCAGACGGCACAGATCGTTCGCTGAGGCTTTTCGATCAGGCGATGGGCTGGGAGTCGAGTGACGAGAAGCAGGTTTTATAAAGGACTTATGCATCAAGTTGTGGAATGCCGCTACTGATGTTGCAGAACGCCAATCGTGACCAGCCACTTGTCAACCAACTCAGGCCATGCGGTTACGGGAAGATTCGTGCGCCGCAAGCCAAAGGCATGGCCTCCTTGTGCGTATAGGTGCATTTCAACTGGAACTCCGGCCTGCTTGAGTCCTGCATAGTAGGACAGGGCTTGTTCCACGCCGTCTACCTCGTCGTCCTCGTTCTGCAGGAGAAAAGTCGGCGGTGTCTGCTTGGAAAGATGTTTCTTCACATCTTGCTGAAGAGCGAAGCTGTTCTCGGCAACCATAAGGTGACCAGGGTAGATCGCGATGGCGAAGTCCGGTCGGCAACTCACGTCGTCGGTTGCGTCCACGCGGGGGTAGACGCGCTTTGCAAAATGAACGCTTGTAGCGGCTACAAGGTGACCGCCAGCGGAGAAACCGATCACGCCGATTTTTCTCGGGTCGATATGCCACTCAGCCGCATGAAGCCGGGTTAGGCTGATCGTCCTTTGTGCGTCGTCCAGAGCTTGCGGAGCCTGGGGATATGCACCTGACTTCGGCAGCTTCGATGAACCTGGGACGCGATATTTCAAGAGCACGCAAGTGATGCCTTTTGCGGTAAGCCAATCGCAAACTTCAGTACCTTCCAAATCCATAGCGAGGATCTGATACCCCCCTCCTGGAAACACAACAACGGCAGCCCCGGTGTTCTTGGTTCTTGGCGGATAGACGGTCATCGTCGGCACAGAAACGCGTTCATCCGAAATCCAGGGCTTACCTGCTACGAGGGCATCCTTGCGCTCTACTTTTTCTGAATACTCGGGGCCGTCGTATACGACAGGGTGGGGCGCGGCTCCGGGCCAGATCGGGATCTGCCGGTGTCCGGGCGACGGTTGCCATGGCGGAAGGTGTTGTTGAGCGATAGCGGTTGCGGTGAAGACAGCAGCCGTGAAAACGTGCACGGCCAGCGTGCGGAAGGAACACGGCATGAGGACACCTATGCAGCCCCGCACCTACGGGAAGAGGTTTGGGCTGCTCTCTTGGAGTGATGTGCGACCAGAGGGTAATCGCATTCAGAGATTAAGGTCAAGCCGGGAGCATCTCCAGTTACCAAGCTGGTTCATCGCCTAGAGCGCCGAGCACATCGTTCCAGACCAGAGTGAAGACCGTAAAGCACCAGAGTGAAGGCCGCAAGCCGTTCTTGTGCTTGCCTGCGCCTGTGATTCTGTGACTTCGGGACGGGGGCTATGGAGCGGGTTATCGGTGGGGTGTGGGGCGGGTGATGGTTGGCTGTGGGGCGGAGCGGATGGGAGCCACGGGGGCGATGGCGCGGGGAACGTCCGTGGGAGCGACGGGGCGCGAGGGGGGCGGGTAGGTTCCTGGGTAGGAGTTGGGTGCGATGGGACGGTTTCGGTCGAGGGTTCCGTAGCGGGTGAAGCCTGGGGTTGCGTAGACGGGATTTGGGTGGATGGGATTTGCATAGACCGGGTTGGCGATGCCGGAGGGGTAGGGGCGCGGGACGATGGGCACTGGGTGGATGTTGCCCTGGCTGTTTGAGGGGGTGTTGGGGCGGGCGGGGACCGATCTCCAGGGCTGACCGGTTGCTAGGACGGTGGTGGTTGGGATGGTGGACGGCGGGATGCCGAGGAGGGGGCGGCGGGTGATCTGGTCGACGGGGAAGTCGCGGCGGAGCGGGGCTCCGAGGGCGGTGCTGCCGCGGGAGGTGTAGATGGGGGCAACGGGAGGGAGAGGTTGGATGGTGTCGCCGGTGAGGGTCAGGAAGGTGTGGGTGGGATTCTGGGTTGGGGCGTGGGAGGGCGGGGCCGGGTGGATGGGATGGGGGCGGTGGGGATCGGATGGAGGCGGTGGGGCGGGGCGGTAGCCGGGGGGTCCGCGATGGATGTTGATGGGGTAGTGGAGGATGCCTCCGAGCGCTCCTGGAGCGTATCCGGGACCGAATCCGGGAGTGAACCCGGGACCGAATCCGGGAGAGAACCCGGAACCGAATCCGGGGCCTGGGCCGGGGAAGGCGCCGAAGCCGAGCAGGCCGCAGCCGGTGTCGGGCACCCAGCCCCAGCCGAAGTTGTTCCAGAAGCTCCAGGCGCCGCAGCGGAAGGGGGTCCAGCCCCAGGTGTAGTTGGAGGCGAAGATGTAGGCGCCGGGGTTGGAGGCGATCCAGCTGCCGGAGCCGTAGGGGTCGAAGATTGCGGAGGCGGCGATGTCGGGCTGCCAGATGGGGCCCTGACCGGGGACGTCGTACCAGCGGCCGTTCGCGTCGAGGTCGGACCAGCCGTAGCCCTGGGCTCCGGCGAAGCCTTCGCGGGCGGCGGTTTGTTTCTGGGCGGCGTCGGCGGCGGCCTGGTCGCGGGCTTCGTTCCAGATGTCCCAGGAGATGGGGTTGACGGTCTGGGCGACGAGGTAGTGGGTGGGGTCGGCGGGGTCGTCCTGGAGCGACTCGCCGGCGTGGAGGTCGAGGTGAGAGCCGGGGGAGGTGGCGGGGCGATCGATGCGGACGGTGCCGTCGAGTGCGGCGATGAGGGGCAGAGCGCGGTCGATCTGGACGCGGACGGTGGCGTTGGTGAGGGGTGTGATCCGGTCGGGGCCGGCGGCGAGGGAGTAGAGGGCGCCGGCGCCGGCGCGGAGTTCGGCGTAGAGGAGGCCGTGGTGCAGGGCGAGGTCGGTCTGAAAGGTCCGGCCGTCGGAGCTGAGGCGGGAGAGGCTGACGGTGGTGCCGGGCGCGAGGCGGAGGACGCTGCCGTCCTCGAACTCGATCTCGGCCTGTCCGTTGTCGCCGGTGGAGAGGCGGGTGCCGGCGAAGATGGGCTGGTTGAGCTGGGCGTCTGCGGTGTTGTCGGTCTGGGAGACGGAGACGTTTCCCTGGACGAAGCTGAGGCGCGCGGCTCGGCTGGGGGTCTGCTCTACTTGGGCCGGGGTGGATGGAGGTGCGGCCTGGGGGGAGACGCGACTTGGGGTGGCGAGAAAGAGCACCAAGGCGACGGAGACCCCGAAAGCCAGGCTGGGGCTCGGGTGGTGGGAGCGCGATGGATGCGTTTGCATGCGGAGCTCGACGGCTTGCGGACCGATGCTACACCTTGTTGGACGCCGGATCGAGCGCAGAGATGCGGCGTGTTAGCGGAGTCTAGCGGAGAGAGGTGTTGGGTGTGGGGCTGGACAGTTGGGACACTTCGAGCAGACGGGCTGCGCGCTGGCGGACGCGTTGCATGAGGTCCTCATCGTCGACGAGGGCCTGGAGGGTGGGTGCGATGACGCTCACGCCGAGCGCTCGGCCGTCGGCGACGGTGTGCTCGAACTGGCCGACCTCCGCGTCGAGACCGAGGCGATCGTAGCGATGCATGAACTCGATGCGGCGGCCTTCGTCGAGGGTCGTGCTGAGGGCTAGAAAGGTTTCGGTGAGGGCGGTGATCTGTTTGATTTCCGAGTAGTTATAGGTGCATGCGAAGGTGCCGTCGGGGCCTTCGTAGGTGAGCGTTTTGGTGCCGGTGTCAGCGATGTTTTTGGCGCGGGAGGCGCACGGGACGCGGAAGTGGCGGGCATCGCCGGCATCGCGATAGATCTTTCCGGTGAGCGCGGGTGGGAGCTGAAAGGTCCGATCGACGACTTTGGCGGGGGGATCGAAGGAGATGCGGGCGCCAGTGGGCGTGGGCGGTGGACCGGGTTCGGCGTGGTAGATTCCCTGGCCGTCTTCGCGGATTTCGATGCGGAAGCGAGGGATGGGGAGGCCGGGGCGGTCGAACTGGAAGCGGATGACGGGGATCGGAGTGGGGGGGGGGGGCGAGGGGGGGGGGGGGGGGGGGGGGGTGTGGGGAGGGGGGGGGGGGGGACGGGGGGGGGGGGGGGGGGGGCGGGACTCTGAGCGCCGGCGAAGGTGGCGAGGCAGAGAAGAAGGTGCGCGGCGATCTGGGTGGCGATGGGGGTAGCGATCTTCAAAGGGTGGCACCCCGGAGCGTGAGCGGCCGCACGGAGGCTCGGGCGGGCGCGGCCAGGGTCCCGGTCTGGTTGAGGAGCGTCTGGGCGGTGTGGATGTGGCAGATGGCGATGGCCAGGGCGTCGGCGGCGTCGGGGGAGTCGGGCGGCCGGTCGAGGGAGAGGAGGCGTGTGACCATGAACTGGACCTGCTCTTTTTGGGCGAGGCCGTAGCCGACGACGGCGCTTTTGATGGAGAGCGGGGCGTACTCGGCGACGGGCAGACGGCAGCTGGCGGCGGCGAGGAGGGCGACGCCGCGGACCTGTCCGAGCTTGAGGGCGGACTTGGCGTTGGCGGAGAAGAAGACCTCTTCGATGGCGACGACTTCGGGCTGATGGAGGGCGAAGAGGGCGGTGAGTTCGGTGTAGATCTGGAGGAGGCGGTCGGGGGTGGTGAGTTTTTTGCTGAGCCGGATGGCGCCGTGCGCCTGGTGATCGAGGCGGGGGGTCTGTGCCTGTTCGTCGGACTGGACGACGCCGTAGCCGGTGAACTCGGTTCCGCAATCGACTCCGAAGACGCGCATGGGGTTGAGTCTAAACGATGCTGTGGGCCGCGGCCTATCGGGAGATGCCTTCGAGCGGGGAGCTGGCGGTGGCGTAGAGTTTGCGGGGCATGCGGCCGGCGAGATAGGCCTGTCGGCCGGCGAGCACGGCGTGTCCCATGGCTTCGGCCATCAGCAGGGGGTCTTTGGCCTGGGCGATGGCGGTGTTCATGAGGACGGCATCGAAGCCGAGTTCCATGGCCACGGCGGCGTCGGAGGCGGTGCCGACGCCGGCGTCGACGATGAGGGGGACTTCGGTGATTTTTTCGCGGAGGATGCGGAGGTTGGCGGTGTTCTGGAGGCCGAGGCCGGAGCCGATGGGGGCTCCTAGGGGCATGACGGCGGCGGCTCCGGCGTCTACGAGACGGTGCGCAAACACAATGTCATCAGAGGTATACGGGAGAACGGTAAAGCCTTCCTTGACCAGAACGCGGGTGGCTTCGAGGGTGGCCTGGATGTCGGGGTAGAGCGTGGCCTGATCGCCGATGACCTCGATCTTGACCCAGTCGGAGAGGCCGACCTCGCGGCCTAGGCGGGCGGCGCGGATGGCTTCGTCGGCGGTGTAGCAGCCGGCGGTGTTGGGCAGGAGGAAGTAGCGGCGGGGATCGACGAAGTCGAGCAGGGACTCGGTGGAGCGGTCGAGGTTGACCCGGCGGACGGCGACGGTGACCATCTCGGCGCCGGAGGCTTCGATGGCGGCCTGGGTTTCGGGGCCGTCCTTATATTTTCCGGTGCCGACGATGAGTCGGGACTGGAAGGCTTTGCCGGCGATGACGAGAGGGTTCATGGGATGTGTCCTTTGTGTCGAGGGTGGTCAGACGCAAACGGCTCGCACTCTAGCGAGGGCGAGCCGTTTGGCGGTGATCTGATGAGATTGACTTGAGGGCATCCTCTCTTTGGATGGGCCTCGGTGGGAGTTGCGTGTGTGTTACGGAACCACCAGGTCTAGAGCAAGAATGCCCTAAGCCTCAGTCACCTCACGTACATTGAAGCCACAACTATTACATTCAGATTTCATAGGCTGGACCAACCTCCTTTCCCGTGTAAGAAGAGAATAAAGGGTGGGGATTGCGGGCGTCAAGCGAACGATTGGGGAATGGTCGGCGCCTCGGTTGGATGGTATGCGGCCAAAGCACGGCGACTTCCCGGGAAGCGAGGACCGGGGCGTTTTACAGACAAGAGATCGGGGCGGGGTAGGATAACAGAGGTCATCTCCCTGCCTATGAAGGTTTCTGCGACTTTGTTTTCCGTCCCGGTGCGGTCTGGATGTTTGTTGGTGTTGTGTTGTCTGGCGGGCGTCGTGGAGGCGCAGCGATCTTCCGTTCCCACGGCTGCGCCTGCTGCTTCGCAGATCGAGTCGCCGGCGCCGGCGGAGTCGGATGCACCGACGATGTTTCGGCATCCGGCGAATGCGCGGTACTTCGTTGCGGGCCAGGCGAACATCATCTTTCAGGGGGACGGCGGGTTTCACTCGCCGTACGAGGGGCCGAACAGCTTTATCGGTCGCGGCGAGTACAAGACGTCGCTGATCGGGACGCTGTTTCTGGGGTATGAGCTGCGCAAGAATCCGGAGAGCAGCACGGATGTGATCTTGAATGTGGAGTCGGCGGGTGGGCGTGGACTGTCGGAGGCGCTCGGTCTGGCGGGATTCACGAATCTGGAT
Organism: uncultured Acidobacteriaceae bacterium; assembly: GCA_964236945.1. Classification (GTDB taxonomy): domain Bacteria; phylum Acidobacteriota; class Terriglobia; order Terriglobales; family Acidobacteriaceae; genus Edaphobacter. The sequence continues at coordinate 10,766 of CAXSGC010000006.1, forward strand.
GTGGTGCGCAATCCGAACCTGGGGTCGGCGCCGTATCTGGCGCGGTACCAGATCCACCAGGTGGTGGGGCTATCGAAGAAGCTGATCGATGGCAGCCGAACGACGTTTTCGTTGGCCAATCAGGTGCCGGAGCGCCGCCTGGAGTTCCGCATCGGCAAGATGAGTGTTCCCGACTTTCTGGATATCAACTCGATCGGAACGGATAGCCACCTGCAGTTTATGAACTGGACCGTGGACAACAATGGCGCGTTCGACTATGCGGCGGACACGCGCGGATACACGATCGGAGCCACGGGCGAGTATGACGACCGGCTGTTTTCGGCACGGTATGTGATCGCACTGATGCCGACGGTGGCGAACGGGATCGACCTGGACTACAACCTGCGGCGGGCGAGCGGGCAGAACGTGGAGCTGGAGCTGCGGCGCGGTCCGCTGAGCTTTTTGAGACGGTATGCACCGAGCAGAGGCAAGGATGAGCCGGCGGTGGCGAGCCCGAATGTGGAGCAGGGGAGGCATGGGGCGGTTCGTCTGCTGGGGTATGTGAACCATGCGCATATGGGTCTGTACCGGGCGGCGAACGTGGCGTTTCTGACCGGTGTGGACGCGAAGCCGGATATCACCAAATCCGCCAAGTTCGGGGCGGTGAAGTACGGTGTGGGGGTGAATGTGGAGCAGGAGATCACGTCGGATTTCCGGGCGTTTGCGCGGTTTGGATGGAATGAGGGGCAGCACGAGTCGTTTGCGTACACGGAGGTGGACCAGACGGTGGAGGTGGGGGCGGACTACTTTGGACGGGCGTGGGGGCGGCCGCTCGACAAGCTGGGCTTGGTGTTTGTGTCGAATGCGATCAAGCGCGATCATCAGAAGTATCTGGCTCTGGGGGGTCTGGGGTTTTTGCTGGGCGATGGGCGGCTCAACTACGCGCGGGAGGATATTGTGGAGGGGTACTACAACCTCCATGCGTGGAAGGGCCTGTACTACGCTCTGGACGGGCAGTTTCTGGAACATCCGGGGTATAACCAGGACCGTGGGCCGGTGTTTGTGGAGTCGGTGCGGATGCATGTGGATTTTTGAGGTTGGGGTGAGGATGGCTGTGCGGGGCTGGGCTTAGGGGCTTTGTGGGGGCGCTAGGGGCTTAGGGGCGGAACCTTATACTCGGGTTTATGCTGCGTGGGCTGCTCTGGTTTGAGATCCTGGCGTTTGTTGTGGGGCTCTTGCTGGGCAGCTTTTTGAATGTTTGTATCAGCCGGTTGCCGTGGGGCGAGAGTGTGGTGCGGCCGCGGTCGCGGTGCATGATTTGCGGACATGCGGTGCGGTGGTATGACAATGTGCCGTTGCTGAGCTGGGTGGTGCTGCGGGGGAGGTGCCGGGATTGCGGGGCTGGGATCTCGTGGAGGTATCCGGCGGTGGAGCTGGCGGCTGGGGTGTGGGCTGTCGCCGTGCTGAATGTGCTGGGGCGGGATTGGATGGGAGGGGACTTCCCTGCCCTGTTGGCTGAGCCTTTGGTGCTGTTGCGGGGGACGGAGGTCGGTGTCCTTGGATTTCTTCTGATTGGGCTGATCGTGATCGATTGGCGGTATCAGATTCTGCCGGATGCGATGACGTTGCCGGGGATTGGGGCGGGGATGTTTCTCCTTTGCGCGGAGGCGATCTTTTTGGGGCCGGGCGAGGGGGATGTGCACCTGAATCCGCGGCACAGCCTGCGGATGTCGGGCCCGGGAAGTTCGATGGCGAAGGGGACGCTGTTTCTGACCGGGCCGGAGCACCTGATCTTTGGGCGGCTGCTGGCGGTGGTGGGGGCGGCGCTGGTGTTGCTGCTGGTGCGGTGGGGGTACCGCGCGATGCGGGGTCGCGAGGGTCTGGGTCTGGGGGATGTGAAGCTGCTGGCGATGATCGCGGCGTTTCTGGGGTTTTGGCCGGCGATGCTGGCGATGTTTGTTGGTGTGATGTTGGGGACGGTGTATGCAGTTTGGCTTCTGGCGCGGGGGCGGGCGGGGGCGGGGACGAGGCTGCCGTTTGGGAGTTTTCTGGGGGTGGGTGGTCTGGTGGCTGGGGTGTTTGGGCCGGGGATACTGCGGTGGTATGGGTGCTTGCTCTGACCATCCTTGAAGTTGGGGCGCTGGTTTCCATGCGCCGAAACCGGCGGTACTTCCGTGCATAACTCTTGCGGCCAGGGAATTGACACTGGGTTCCCCCGCTCATAGTCTCGAAGGTGACGATGCAAACTTATCCTTATGTCTGGAATTATGTGCCGCTGGTGTTGCAGATTGTGGCGGCGCTGGGGCTGGCCGGGTTTATGGTGGGCGGGTCGTTTCTGATTGGGAAGCACAAGAATTCGCGCACCAAGGCGGGGGCGTACGAGTGCGGGATGGACCCGGTGGGGGACGCTCGCGGTCGGTTTTCGGTGCGCTTCTATATGGTGGCGATGCTGTTTATTCTGTTCGACGTCGAGGCGGTGTTTATGCTGCCGTGGGCGGTGATCTTCCGGCGGCTGCCGTTGATCACGGGGTCGAGGATGTTTGGGTTCTGGGAGATGCTGGTGTATCTCGGGTTTGTGGCGGTGGGTCTGTTTTATGTATGGAAGAAGGGTGTTTTGAACTGGGCGAGCGACAAGGGAGACCTGTGATGCCCATTCCGATGGCAGCGGCGTTGTATGGAAAGGACGCAGTGTTTGAGGCGCACGGGGAGAATGCGGCGGTGCGGGCGATCGGGGCGATGGCGACGGACGCGAAGTTCGATCGCGGCGAACTGACGTTAACGGTCGCGCGCGAGAACATCGTCGGGGCGGCGAGGGCGGCGCAGGCGGCGGGGTACAACTTTCTTGAGGATGTGACGGCGGTGGATTGGCTGCCGTCGGAGCCGCGATTTCAGATTGTGTACCACATTCTTTCGCACGGGAGAAAAGAGCGGGTGCGTCTGGCGGCGCGGGTGGATGGCGGCGATCCGACGATCGATTCAATCACGGCGGTGTGGCCGTCGGCGAACTTTTATGAGCGCGAGATCTTTGACCTGTTTGGCGTTCACTTTCGTGGACATCCCCGTCTGACGCGGATCATGATGCCGCTCGACTGGGAGGGCCACCCGTTGCGCAAGGACTACCCCGTGGAGGGATATCGCTGATGGCTACGTTTGCACCGCCGCCTGGCACTGAGTTGATTCCGGATGTGGAGGACGTGGTCGAAGCGTCGGAGGCGCGGCATCACGGGTCCGATCCGGTGTCGGATCAGACGATGATCCTGAACATGGGGCCGCAGCACCCGTCGACCCACGGTGTGTTGCGTCTGGTGCTGGAGATCGATGGCGAGGTGGTGGTTTCCTGCGCTCCAGACATTGGGTATCTGCATACCGGCATTGAGAAGACGTGCGAGGCGAAGTTTTATCAGCAGGTGGTGCCGCTGACCGACCGGATCGACTACCTGTCGCCGATGACGAACAACCTGTGCTACTGCCTGGCGGTGGAGAAGTTGCTGGGGTTGGAGATTCCGGAGCGGGCGCAGTGGCTGCGGGTGTTACTGAATGAGCTGACGCGTATTTCGTCGCACCTGGTGTGGCTGGGGACGCATGCTCTCGACCTGGGTGCGTTGACGATGTTTTTGTACTGCTGGAGGGAGCGCGAGGATATTTCGCGGATCTACGAGAATGTTTCGGGTCAGCGGATGATGAGTTCGTACTTCCGGATCGGCGGTTTGGCGCTGGAGCCGCCGCTTGATTTCTACAGCATGGTGCAGACCTTCATCAGCCGAATGCCGGGGCGGATCGATGAGTACGAGAACATGCTGACCGGCAATCCGATCTGGATGGGGCGGCTGAAGGAGGTGGGGTACTTGTCGCCGGCCGATGCGGTGGCGCTGGGGGTGACGGGGCCGCCGATGCGGGCTTCGGGCATCGACTGGGACCTGCGGCGGGATATGCCGTACACGAGCTACGAGAAGTTTCAGTTCAAGGTCCCCGTTTCAGACCGCGGGGATGTGTGGGCGCGGTACACGGTGCGGATGGAGGAGATGCGGGAGTCGGTGAAGATCTGCCAGCAGGCGCTGGACGGGATGCCGACGGGACGGATTGTGGCGGATGCGCCGAAGATTGTGCTGCCGTCGCGGGAAGAGATGAAGACGCAGATGGAGTCGATGATCCATCACTTCAAGATTGTGACGGAGGGATTTGCGGTGCCGGCGGGCGAGGTGTTTCAGGCGGTCGAGAGTCCGCGGGGCGAGATGGGGTACTACGTGGTTTCGGACGGGACGGCGAAGCCTTATCGGGTGCATATGCGCAACCCGAGTTATGCCACGTTGCAGGCGCTTGAGACGATGTGCAAGGGGCGGCAGCTGGCGGATGTGGTGGCGGTGATTGGGAGTATTGATATTGTTTTGGGGGAGATTGACCGGTAGGTGGCAATAAGCGGAGTTTCTAAAGGAGAACTATTTGAAGATCGCTCTCTTGCCAATTATGTTGTGTGGTGTTTTGCAGGCTTCTTCACAGGAGCCAAAACCAACAGTCTTCATTGTGGACGACACGGCAAAGTCGGTCGTCGTGCGAGGGCCGAATAGCGTATTCGAGCCGCCGCATTCCGACTACCTTGCTCATTTCACGCCACAGCTGATGAAGACTTGCGGCGACAAAGTTAATGTGGTCATTGCTCCCGATTCAGCGACCTATGTGATTCGTATCTCGGGTGGAGGTTCCGTACATTCAATTACAGTTGCGAAGAATGGGATTGTTATGCTGAATTACTCTGCCGGCGGGTTCGGGAATCCTACCAAGAAGTTCTGTGCCGCACTCTAGTTATGCGACGCTGCAGGCGCTTGAGACGATGTTCAAGGGGCGGCAGTTGGCGGATGTGGTGGCTGTGATTGGAAGTATTGATATTGTGCTGGGGGAGATTGACCGGTGAGCGCGACCCTTCCACAACCGATCCTCCGGTCTACGATGGAGGCTAACCGCTACAAGTCTCGATGAGGGTCAATGTGCGTATAGTCCGGACGTGAAAGTTGAGCGTTTAGCTTTTCATCAAAGTGGGTGCCGATGGTTGATCAGTGCACCAACTACCTGCTTTGCAGCGCTGCTGATGGCAGCGACAACTCCTATCCCAACAGCCTGAACTTCACTCGCGCCAAACCAGATCAATAGGCGAAAGAAGAGATACACTGCCGCCATGTAAAGGATCATCTTAATCAGGTCCAGAGCGATTTCCACCCTGTAATATTCACCCCGACAGGGTACCACTCTCTTCGACAACATCGATCCAATGACTAGATCTTTGGAAGCTGAGCTTTGGACGTCTTGGGCTTCCCTTCTGCGGTCGTATACGTGGGCGCATGGGTCGACTCGGTCTATCGTGCAGTGGCGGAGGTGGCCGGAGGAGATTTTGCTGCGGGTGGCGAGCCGGTGGATCTTGTTTCCGTACACTATGGTTACCGGTTCTGATGGCGGATGGATCGGTAGATGGTAACTACGGCAAAGGCTAGCGATCTCTCAATGAGACTCAGCGACAAAGTGGCGGTGGTAACTGGGGCGGGCAGAGGCATAGGGCGAGCCGTTGCGCTCGGTCTGGCGCGGGAGGGAGCTACGGTCTTCATCAACTACCTGAGGGATGCGGAGTCGGCCGGCGATGTTGTGAAGGAGATTGAGGCGGGTGGCGGAAAGGCGTTTGCGCTGCAGGCGGATGTAAGCAGAGTGGAGGAGGTCCGAGCGTTCTTTGCCGAGGTGTCGATGCGGGCGCCGGAGATCGACATCCTGGTGAACAATGCAGGAACCGCCTCCACCAAGCCGCAGCCCTTGGGATCGGTCGATCTGGCCGAGTATGACCGCATCTTCGATCTGAACACTCGAGGCTTGTTCTTTATGTCGCCGCAAGAAGCATTGAGACTGCTTCCCGATGGAGGACGGATCGTAAACGTATCGAGTCTAGCCTCTCGTATGACGGCGCCGGGCCGGTCGGTTTATGCTGGGACGAAAGGGGCGATTGAGGCGTTTACGCGGGTGTGGGCGGCAGAGTTGGGAGGCCGGGGGATTACGGTGAATAGTGTATCTCCAGGGATCGTCGAGACGGATCGTCTGAGGGCTCAGCTTTCGTCAGAGATGCGCGAGAGTTTTATTGGACAGACGCCGTTGGCCCGGATCGGGCAGCCGGAGGACATCGCCGACGCTGTAGTTTTTCTTTGCAGTGACGAAGGCCGTTGGATGACGGCGCAGAATCTGGTCGCTGCGGGGGGCCTGGGTTGATCAGTGAAGGCGTGAGAGCGGAGCTTTGGACGTCGTGGGCTTCCCTGTTGCGGGCGTATACGGGGGCGCATGGGTTGAACTCGGTGCAGCATGCGGTGGTGGAAGTGGGGCCGGAGGAGATTTTGGTTCGGGTGGGGAGCCGGTGGATCTCCTTCACGCACACGTCCATGCGAACGAGCGACGATGCGGTCGAAAGCTTTGCGTTGGAGGAGGACGGGACGGTTCGGATGGGCGGTAGTATGGAGGAGATGGACATGGCTGCCGAGCGTCTGGCGCGGGAGATGATGGCGGGCTGAGAGCAGTTCACTTTAGCGGAAGGAAGTCGTCCGGATGAACAATACACAGCTTTACCTCAGTATCGGTGTTCCGACCCTGACGGTGATTCTTGCGTGGCTTTCGAATCGGTCGGACCTCAACCGGCTGAACGATAAGGTCGATCGGCTGAGCGAGGCGCTCCATGCGGAGATGACGGCGATTCGAAGTGATCATCACAAGGACAATGTGGCGCTTATGGGCTATATGGTTCCTTTGCACGAACGGATGGCAAGATTGGAATCTCACGAATAGCCGCGCACTTTGCCGAACCGAGCTCGGCGCGCGAACGCATTCTTCATAGAGCCGAATAGGACCTTCAGAGCATGAGCGCAGTTGCAAATACGATTTTTTCCCCTCAGCTGGCGGCGCGGTTTGACCACCTGGTGACGATCTATCCGTCGAAACGGTCGGCCCTGGTGCCGATGCTTTTGTATGCGCAGGATGAGGTGGGGTATGTGTCGGATGCGGTGGTGCGGGAGATTGCGGAGCGGATCGGGATCTATGAGCTTGATGTGCGCAATGTGTTGAGCTACTACTCGATGCTGCGGACCGAGCCGGCGGGCAGGTACAACGTCCAGGTGTGCACGAATATTAGCTGCATGCTGCGCGGCGGGTACGAGATCCTCGATCACTGCCGGGCGAAGCTGGGGATCGGGCACAAAGAGGTGACGCGGGACGGTCTGTTTTCGCTTGAAGAAGTGGAGTGCATTGGGGCGTGCTGCTGGGCTCCGGCGATCCAGATTAATTATGAGTTTTACGACGACCTGACGCCGGCGAAGGTGGACGAGATCCTGGCCGAGTATCGCGCGGGCACGGGAAAGGATGTGAAGTAAGCGATGCCGACCAATGTGTCTCATCCCGAGGAAACGATCGTCTTGAAGCGGAGGTTTGGCCAGGGGGCGGCGGAGATCGACCGGTACATCGAGCTCGACGGCTACAAGGCTGTGCGGATGGCGTTGGAGCAGGGGCCGGAGAAGATGCCTGGGTGGATCATCGACACGATGAAGGCGTCGGGGCTGCGCGGGCGGGGCGGTGCGGGGTTTCCGACGGGCTTGAAGTGGAGCTTTGTTCCGAAGCAGTCGGAGAAGCCGAAGTATGTTCTGGTGAATGGCGACGAGTCGGAGCCGGGGACGTGCAAGGACCACGTGATTTTTCTTGAGGATCCGCATGCGGTGATTGAGGGGACGATGATCGCGGGCTTGGCGATCGGGGCGAAGGTGGGGTTTATCTATCTGCGCGGCGAGTACCGGTACCTGTTGAAGATTATGGAGAAGGCGGTTGCGGACGCGTACGCGAAGGGGTTTCTGGGGAAGAACATCTTTGGGCGCGAGGGCGTGGACTTCGACATTGTGACGCAGACGGGGGCGGGAGCGTATGAGGTCGGCGAGGAGTCGGCGTTGATGGAGTCGTTGGAGGGCAAGCGCGGGATTCCGCGGATCAAGCCTCCCTTCCCTGCTGTGGTGGGCCTGTACGGGGGGCCGACGGTGATCAACAACGCGGAGACGATTGCGTCGGCGCCGCACATTTTATTGATGGGGGGCGAGGCGTACGCGAAGCTCGGCTCGGAGCGGAATGGGGGGACGCGGCTGTTTGGGATCTCGGGGCACGTGGAGCGGCCCGGGGTGTATGAGCTGCCGATGGGATATAACCTGAAACGTGCGATCTATGAGGTGGCGGGCGGGGTGAAGAGCGGGAAGGCGCTGAAGGCGGTGGTTCCGGGAGGGTCGTCGTGCCCGGTGCTGCTGCCGGAGGAGATCGATGTGGGCCTGGATTTCGACCAGATGGCGAAGGCGGGGACGATGCTCGGGTCGGGCGGGATTGTGGTGCTGGACGAGACGGTGTCGATGGTTGAGTTTGCGCTGCGGGTAATCAAGTTTTACCAGCACGAGAGCTGCGGTTGGTGCATTCCGTGTAGGGAGGGGACGGACTGGATCAAGAAGACGTTGACGCGGGTGTACCAGGGCGGCGGGACGCGCAAGGATGTAGACAATGTGCAGTATCTGGCCGAGAACATGATGGGACGGACGTTTTGCCCGCTGGGCGACGCGGCGGCGATGCCGACGATTGCGTTTGTGAAGAAGTTTCGGAGGGAGTTTGAGGAGTATATCGAGGGGCACCGGGTCGGGGTTCCGTTGATTACGGAGCAGATGCTGGTGGGGGCTGGTCACTGAGGATGCAGGAACTGCTCCGTTTGCTGAAGGAGAATGGATGGTATGAGGTAAGGCAGACGGGCAGCCACATTCACCTTCGTCATGCGGTGCGAACGAATACCCTGATCGTTCCTTGTCACGCCAGCAAGGATCTAGGAATCGGATTGGCACAGAAACTACTGAAGCAGGCAGGTTTACGATGAAGCGAACTTACTTGGTGGTGTTTGAAAAAGGCGTCGATAGCTGGAGCGGATTTGCTCCAGACGTTGCAGGCACGGGAGGGCTGGGTGACTCTTTTGAGGAGGCACGTGAGAGCCTTCGGGCGGGGATTGGCTACATGCTTGAAGACGCGCTGGAACGTGGACTTTCGGTACCCGAGGCGATCTCGACCAGCGTTGATTTTTCTGAGTTCGATCCGAATCCCGCTCAGAGTCAATATGTGATTGAGTGGCTCACGATCGACGTTCCGGAAGGCGCAACGTCTCGAAACGAAACTGCCCAGCAGGCAGCATAAGGAAAACAGGATTCCAGACGTAAATTCTCTGTTGATGGACGCGAGATTACTGCACCTGCGGGGAGGCTTTTGATCTATCAACTGAACTAGTCTCCTGGGAAGTTAGAACGATGCCACTGAACGGAAAGGAAATCATACGGAAGATCGAAGCAGTCGGTTGGCGCTTTCTTCGGCAGAAAGGCAGCCATCGCATCTACATTCACGATACGGTGCCGGGCATCATTATCGTACCCATGCATAAAGGCAACTTGAAGATTGGCACGGAAAGGGACATTCTCAAGAGGGCGGGTCTGCTATGAAGAAGACATTTCTGGTGGTCTACGAAAAGGGAAAGACGAACTACAGCGGCTTTGCGCCGGATGTCGAGGGTTGCGGATCGATGGGAGATACCCTTGAAGAGATGCGAGTGAACCTTCGGGAAGCTCTGGAACTTTACATGGAAACTTCTACGGAGCTTGGCTACAACCTTCCCGAACCGACGGTTCGCACAGTGACTCTTCCTATAGAAGGCGAGACCGATCCTAACACCACGTATGTTGTCGAACACCTAACGATCTCGGCCCCACGCCCGCGCACCAAGGGCAGTTCAGCAACTCGCAGCAGCAAAACGCCGAGACGCCGCGCGATGCAGGCGGCATAAGGAAACAGCACCATGCCAGATGTAACGTTTACCGTTGACGGACGCCAGATTACCGCACCTGCGGGAACGCTTTTGATTGAGGCGTGCAAGAGCGCGGGGATTGAGATTCCGGCGTTTTGCTACTACCCGGGGCTGAGCCTGCAGGCGGCTTGCCGGATGTGTGTGGTGAAGATTGAGAAGATGCCGAAGCTACAGACGGCGTGTACGACGCCGGTGGCCGAGGGGATGGTGATCTCAAGCGAGACGCCGGAGATTGCGCAGGCCCGCAAGGCGACGTTGCAGCTGCTGCTGGGCAATCATCCGCTGGACTGCCCGGTGTGCGATGCGGGCGGCGAGTGCGAACTGCAGGATATGACCTTCAAGTACGGCGCGGCGGACTCGTTTTATGCCGAGCCGAAGAACCATCGCGAGGAGCAGAAGTGGTCGCCGGTGGTGTATTTCGACCGTCCGCGCTGCATTCTTTGCTATCGCTGTGTTCGGATGTGCGGCGAGGGGATGGATGTGTTTGCGCTGGGGATTCAGAACCGTGGGTCGGCGTCGGTGATTGCGCCGAATGTGCCGCCGTCCGAGAGCCCGGACGCCTTGGCGCATGTCGATTGCGAGCAGTGCGGGATGTGCATCGACGCGTGTCCGGTGGGCGCTCTGACCTCGGGGACGTACCGGTACAAGACGCGGCCGTGGGAGATGAACCACGTTGCGACGGTCTGCACGCACTGCGGCGACGGCTGCAAGGTGACGCTGGGTGTGCGGTCGACCGCCGATGGATCGGAGATTGTGCGCGGCGACAATCGCGACAAGAGCGGCATGAATGGCGACTTTTTGTGCAACAAGGGACGGTACGCGTTTGACTTCGCGAATAACGAGGACCGGATTACGGACCCGATGGTGCGGCAGCCCGACGGGACGCACAGGCGCGTGTCGTGGGAGGTGGCGCTCGACCATGTGGGCAGGCGGTTTCGCGAGCTGAGGGACACGCGAGGCGGTCGGTCGATCGGGGTGATCGGATCGAACCGGACGACGAACGAAGAGTCGTATCTCCTGCAGAAGTTTGCGCGAACGGTGCTCGGGACCAACAATATCGACCATCACCGGACGGCCGATTACGTGGCGTTTGCCGAGGCGATGGCGGGGAACGGCGACCGGGCCGCGTCGCAGCGCGACAATCAGGTGTCGCCGGCGGTGTTGCTGGTCGGTGGCGATCCGTCGAATCAGAGTCCGTTGACGGCGTGGAATTTGCGGTCGGATGTGCGTCTGAACCGGGCGCGAATTTACATTGCCAACACGGAGGAGATCAAGCTCAGGCGGCAGGCGAAGGCGTTTCTGCCTGTAGCGCCGTTTGGGTACGGTGCGCTGGCGAGCTACCTGGGCGGGGATGAGGGAGCGGCGGCGAGTGCGGCTGGGGATGGGGAGAAGCTTGCGGGCTTCCGCGAGGCGTTGCGCGCCGAGGAGAGTTTGCTGATCCTGATTGGGTCGGAGTTGCAGGGTGCGGAGCTGAAGCGATTGGTCGAATTTGGGCTGTCGTTGCCGAACTCGAAGCTGGCGCTTCTGGCGGGGTATGTGAACTCGCGTGGGGCGGCGGATATGGGTCTGTTGCCGGATCGCCTGCCGGGGTATGTCGCGAGCCCTGAGCCGGGGATGGATCTTCTGGAGATGTTCGACGCGGCCGGGCGTGCTGAGCTTTCGGCGTTGTATGTGGTGGGGGCGAATCCGGTGGGGCGTTTCGGGGTCGACCGGGCGGCGTTGCGCGACACCTTTGTTGTGGTCCAGGACATGTTCTTGACCGAGACGGCGGCGTTGGCGGATGTGATCCTGCCGGCGGCGAATTTGTATGAGAAGTCGGGATCGGTGACGAACTCGTATGGCGACCTGCAGAAGGTATCGAAGGCGGGAGATCGGGCGGGGGTGCGGACGGACTTCGAGATGATGGTGCGGATCGCCGACAAGATGGGCGCGGATGTGCGGGCGCTGGTGCCGTTCGGCAAGGGCGTGCGGGCGGACATGGGGCAGACGCGTGGGGCGCAGTCGGGCGAGGCGGATCGACACGCGGTGTTCTTGACGGCGAACAATCTGGAGCCGCGGCTGAGTCCGTTCGATCCGTTTGCGATTACCGATGAGATCCAGCGTGTGGTGCCGGGGTACGACATGCTGCGCTTGCAGCTGTTGAGCGGCAACGACCAGCACCTCCAGCCGCCGGCGGATGCGGCGGGAGGTGGGAATCTGGTCGAGATCGAGCCGGCGCGGCGGGATCTGGTGCTGCCGGCCAACGACTCGCTGTTTACATCGGGGACCCTGGGGCGCTACTCGCCGATGCTGAACGATATTCAGAGTTTCCAGAGCCGGACCGAGGCGGAGTTGAATCACGCGGCGGATTGAAGATGGTGTGCAGAGTGTAGTGCGAAGCCTTTGAGGGCAGGTAGATGCTTGGATTAAGCCGGACAGATTCGCAGATTAGTCAGAATATGATTACAACGGCCGAAGACCTGGTCGGATTCGACATCACTGGCATGCTTGGGCCGATTGAAGCTGTAGTCGAGAAGTCGTTTGCAGCAATGTCGGTCGGCGGAATGGGAGTAGTTCAAGGTGGCGAGCTAGGAAACATGCTTTTCGATGCAAAGCAACAATTGGCTCAAGCCGCTTCTGAACGAGGTGCGAATGCCGTTGTGGGATTTCGGTGTGCAATTATGGGTCGAAACTTAGAAAAGAGCGTGCTGGTTTATGGCACAGCCGTAAAGTGTCAGAAACGGCGGCCATAACGAATGTGTGTTCAACTACATTTCGTCAGTCCTAAACTATGAGCCCACACCCCACCTTTCTTACGTTCTTTCTGCTTTCGATCGCGAAGATCGCGGTTGTGCTGGTAATTATGCTCACGGCGGTCGCGTATACCGTTCTACTTGAGCGCAAGCTGCTAGGCCGGATGCAGAATCGGTGGGGACCTTCGCGGACGGGTCCGTTTGGGCTTTTGCAGCCGATTGCCGATGGAATCAAGCTCTTTTTGAAGGAAGACTTAACGCCTCTGGCGGCGGAGCGTCCATTGTTTATCGCGGCGCCGTTGATTGCGCTCGCGTGCGCTTTGATCTCGATTTCCGTGGTTCCGTTTGGGCCGATTTTTCAGGTGAAGGGTGTCGATCTGTTCGACATTTCGGACATCAATATTGGCTTGCTGGTGATTCTGGGGATCACCTCGATCGGCGTGTATGGAATTGCGCTTTCGGGTTGGAGTTCGAACAATAAGTACGCTCTCCTGGGGTCGCTGCGCGCGACGTCGCAGATGATCTCGTACGAACTGGCGCTGGGATTGTCGCTGGTGGGTGTGGTGATGCGCGCTGGATCTTTGCGGCTGCGAGACATTGTGGCGAGCCAGAACGCGCATGGGATGCTGTCGTGGAACGTCTTCGGAGGCTTCCAGTTTGTCGCGTTTGTGATCTATCTCCTGGCGGCATATGCCGAGACGAATCGCGCGCCGTTCGATCTGCCGGAGGCCGAGAGCGAGCTGACGGCGGGGTATCACACCGAGTATTCGTCGATGAAATTTGCCATGTTTTTCATGGCCGAGTACGCGAATATGATTACGGTTTCATGTGTGGCGACGTTGTTGTTTTTCGGTGGTGCGTCGAGCCCGTTTGGGCATCTGATTCCGGCGTTCGGGCCGGCGCTCCTGCAGGCGATCTTGCCGATCTTCTGGTTTGTCTTCAAGGTTTTTGCGTTTATTTTTCTGTATATCTGGATACGAGCGACGGTTCCGCGATTTCGATATGACCAGCTGATGAGCTTTGGCTGGAAGTTTCTCCTGCCGGTGGCGATGGCGAATATTGTGGCCACGTCGCTGGCTCTGGCGCTCTTTGATCGCCGGTTCTGAACCGCGATCACAATCCTAAACCGCTAAGGGCAGATCGTCCGCACGCGGGGTGCTGTGCTCGATTACAATCAGGGCACACCAACGTCCCTGGCCGACTGCGGTCGTCCGTTTACTGAGTTTGTTTTAGGAGACGCAGCAAACCCATCATGCAACTTGCTTTGTTTGTCATCTTCGGTGCGCTTGCGGTTTTGGGAGCGGTGAACCTGCTCCTGCAGCGGCACCCGATCAACAGCGCTCTGTCGTTGGTGGTGGTGATGATGTCGCTGGCGGTGTTGTATTGGTCGTTGGGCGCGGAGTTTTTGGCGGCGGCGCAGGTGATCGTGTATTCGGGCGCGGTGATGGTCTTGTTTGTGTTTGTGATTATGCTTTTGAACGCCGGCGAGGAGGAGCGGACGACAGGCAGCCGAGCGGCGTATCTGGCCGGATTTCCGGGGGCGGCGGCGATCTTTTGCCTGCTCTCCTTTGTGTTTCTGTCGGAGGGCCGGGCGCTCGGTGTGGCACGGCTGGGCGAGTATCTGTCCGGTGCGGTTTCGAACATTTCGGAGATTTCGACCGTGTTGTTTACGCGTCTGCTGTTGCCGTTTGAGGTGACCTCCATCTTGATCCTGGTTGCGATTCTTGGGGCCGTCGTGCTCGCGCGGAAGGAGCCTTAGGCCCACGATGCTGAACGCCGTTCCTATTGCGTGGTACCTGATCCTTGCCGCCATCCTGTTTTCAACCGGTGTGGCGGCGTTTCTGATCAAGCGCAACATCATCTCGGTCTTTATGTCGATCGAGCTGATGTTAAACGCGGTCAACCTTTCCTTTGTCGCTTTTGCGCATATGTGGCATCAGGTGCAGGGGCAGATTTTTGTATTCTTCGTGATGGTGGTGGCGGCGGCCGAGGCCGCGGTTGGTTTGGCGATCATCATCGCCATCTTCCGAACGCGGCAGACGCTTAACGTCGACCAGATCAACCTGATGAAGCTGTGAGAACCGATTTGACTGTCACCGATCTGTGTACTGAGACTCGATAGATGCCGACCTCGTTTTTGTGGGCCATTCCGCTGTTTCCCTTTGCCGGCTTCCTTCTGAATGGAACGGTCGGACGCAGGCTGTCGCGATCTGCTGTTTCGGCGATTGCGCTCGTGTTTACGGCCGTTCCGGCGCTTCTGGTTGCATGGCTTTGGTCGACCATGCTGTCTGGCGGCATTGGATCGATCGAAAGCGTCAGCCGTCCGTGGATTGCGATCAGCGGGTTTGAGGCCAACTTTGCGTTAGCGGTCGATCACCTCACCCTCATCATGCTGGCCGTTGTGACGGGCGTCGGCTTTCTGATTCATGTGTATTCGGTTGGGTACATGGCGCATGAGCAGGGGTACTGGCGATTTTTTGCGTACCTGAACCTGTTCCTGTTTTTCATGCTGGTGCTGGTGCTCGGTCGTAGCTTTCTGCTGTTGTTTGTGGGGTGGGAGGGCGTCGGTCTGGCTTCGTATCTGCTGATCGGCTTTTACTTCAAGAAGCCGGCGGCGGCGCGTGCGGGGCGGAAGGCGTTTGTCGTCAATCGCGTCGGAGATTTTGGGTTTTTGCTGGCGATGTTTTTGCTGATCGCGCACTTTGGATCGCTCGACTTCGGTCCGGTGTTTGCGGAGATCGCTCGGCATCCGGAGTGGCACGGCGGCTTTCTGACCGCGATAGCGCTTTTGCTGGTGGTCGGTGCGGCGGGCAAATCGGCGCAGATTCCGCTGTATATCTGGCTGCCTGACGCGATGGAAGGGCCGACGCCGGTGTCGGCGCTGATCCACGCCGCGACGATGGTGACGGCGGGGGTGTACCTGGTGGCGCGCTGCCACGTGTTGTTCGACCGGTCGCCGTATGCTCTAGGCGTGGTCGCGATCATCGGTGCGGCGACGGCGATCTTTGCGGCGGTGATTGGGACGGTGCAGCAGGATATCAAGTGGGTTCTGGCCTACTCGACGATCTCGCAGCTGGGGTATATGTTTCTGGCCTGCGGTGTGGCCGCGTACTCGGCCGGCGTGTTTCATCTCCTGACGCATGCGTTCTTCAAGGCGCTGTTGTTTCTGGCGGCGGGGTCGGTGATTCATGCGCTCTCGGGCGAGCAGGATATGCGGCTGATGGGCGGGCTCCGGGGGCGCATTCCGGTGACCTTCTGGACGATGACGATGGGTGTCTTTGCGATTGCGGGGATCTGGCCGTGGGCGGGCTTCTTCTCGAAAGACGAGATCTTGTATCGGACGTTTACGCTCGAGAGCAATCCTGGGCTGGGCAAAGTGCTTTGGTTGGTGGGCCTGATTACGGCCGGAATTACGTCGTTTTACATGTTTCGTCTGTGGTTCAAGACGTTTTTCGGAGCGGAGCGGTTTGATGAGCGGCGCCTGGGGACGCAACAGGCGGATGCGCATCCGGGGGCGGACGAGCACGATGAGGCGCAGGTAGCACAGGCACACCACGGTGTGCATGAGTCGCCGTGGATCATGCTCGGGCCGCTGGTGATTCTGGCGCTGCTCTCATTTGCGGGCGGGTGGATCGGAGTGCCCCAGGCGCTGGGCGGGTCGAATCACTTTGAGCACTTTCTCGATCCGGTGTTTGCGGCCGGGTCGGAGGCGCCGAATGCTCTGAACGCTGACCAGGTTTCGCACGGGCTGGAACGTGGCTTGGCGCTGGTGTCGCTGTTGACTGCGTTTGCGGGTTTCGCTGTGGCGTATCTCTTCTACTTCCGCAGGCCGGGGACGGCGGCGGCTTTGGCGCGGCGTTTCCCTGCTCCGTATAGGCTGGTCGAGAACAAGTTCTACATCGATGAGATGTACGACTCCTTGCTTGTGACGCCGCTGATGATGGCGACACGGCTCTTGCTTTATGGCATCTTTGACCGTGGCCTGGTGAATGGCGCGGGGACCGGAGCAGCGGCTGGAACGCGGGGTCTGGGCGGTCTGGTGCGTCGGGTGCAGTCGGGAAATATCCGATCGTATGCCGGCTGGCTGGCGCTGGGAGCGGCTGCTGTTCTGGCCGTGATGATCTTTGGCCGGGGCTCTTGGCTTCACTGAGTTTTCCGGACTATAACGCACGATGCTAGGACCGCAGGACAGAAGGCACGACCAAGTAAAAATCGATGAACTTAGACCACACTATCCTGACCCTTATCCTCGCCGTTCCGCTCGTCGGTGCAATCGTTCTGGCGCTCCTTCCGGATCGCGGAAAGACGATGCAGTGGGGGGCTCTCATCGTGACGCTCCTCACGTTTGTCTGCACGCTGCACTTGCCCGCGCACTTTGCCTACGGCCTGGGCCGGACGTCGATCGCGGCTGGCCAGACCGCGTTTCAGTTTGAGCAGAACGTTTCGTGGATCGCGTCGCCTGCGATCCGGTATCACCTTGGTGTGGATGGGCTTTCGCTGTGGCTGGTGGTGTTGACGGGCTTCCTGGCGCCGCTTGGGGTGCTGATTTCGTGGAACGCGGTGAGCAGCCGGCGGAAGATGTTTTACGTGTTGTTTCTGCTCCAGCAGGTGGCGATGCTGGGCGTGTTTGTTGCGCTGGATCTGTTTCTTTACTACGCGTTCTGGGAGTTGGCGCTGGTTCCCATGACGATCCTGATTGCGACGTTTGGCCGGACGGACAATCGCCGGCGGGCCGCGATCAAGTATTTCCTGTACAACTTCATTCCGTCGGCGATCTTGCTCGTGGGCGTGCTTTGGATTTACGCGCGCACGGGAACGTTTGATCTGCCTGCGATCGAGCAGATGGCCGCGGCGCACGCGATCTCGACGAGCTCCGTTGCACTTTGGTTGTGTTCGCTGGCGTTTCTGGTGGCGTTTGCGGTGAAGGTGCCAGTGTTTCCGCTGCATGGATGGATGTCGGATGCGATCGCCGAGGCGCCAACCGCGGCGGTGATGGTGCTGGTAGGCAAACTGGGCTTGTACTCGATTGTGCGGTTTTCGTTTGGGATTTTTCCCGAGCAGTCGCACCGGATCGCTCCGCTCCTGATTGCTCTAGGCGGGATTGGGATCGTGTACGGGGCGCTGATTGCGCTGGTGCAGAGCGATCTGAAGCGGCTGGCTGCCTACTCGACGTTGTCGGCACTGAGCTTTATCGTCTTGGGCCTGTTTACGTTTACGGTGTCGGGGCTGGATGGGGGCATCTTCCAGATCGTGTCGGAGAGCCTCTCGGGGGCGGCGTTTTTTATGCTGCTGGGCTTGCTGTATGAGAGGTACGGGACGTACGACATGCGGGATTACGGCGGCCTCGCGGCGAAGCTGCCGTGGGTGGTGACGATGTTTGTCGTGACGGCGCTTTCGGTTGCGGGGCTGCCGATGCTGAACGGATTTGTGGGCGAGTTTCTGATTCTTTCGGGCGCGATGCAGACTGGGCTGCAGCATCATGTGCTGTGGACGGTGGTGGGGACGACGGGCGTGATCCTGAGCGCGGCGTATATGCTGACGCTGATCCAGCGGGTGTTCCTGGGGGGGGATGGACGGCGGACGAACCAGCTTCGCGGCGGGGATTTTACTGGCCCGGAGCTCACCGGACGCGATGTCTCGGCGCGCGAGCATCTGGCGCTGTGGCCGGTAGTGGCGATGTTTCTCCTGATGGGTCTGGCGTCGCCGTTCTGGATGCGCGCGATCGATCCTGTCGGGGTTGGCCTGGCGGTGCGGTTTCCGCATGGCGTGACGTTTGATCGCGATTTGCAGGCCGGCGCCCCTGCTTCCGCGACCCACACCGATGCCCTGGCCGCGAGCCGCCCGAGCGGGTCTGGATCGAGCGCATCTGGATCGAGCGCGTTTGAGGGAGCTCACAAATAATGTTGCCAAGCCTGCTTGCTCTTTTGCCGGAAGTGATCCTGACCGTGTTTGGCACGGCGATCATGCTGCTGGAACCGATTCTTCCCGAGGGCCGGTCTCGCAAACCGCTCGGCTGGCTGGCCATCGTGGGTGTGTTCGCGGCAGGCTTCGCTTCGTGGTATCAGCTTGATTTTGGGACGATACGTGCCTTTTCGGGAACGGTGCAGACGGACGCTTTTTCGGTGTTCTTTCATCTGGTGATCTCGGGCGTGGTTCTGGTGACGCTCTTGACCTCGCTGAACTACTTTGAGGGCAACCGGGCTTCTGGATCGGGCGCGGATCTTTCGGGCTCGCCGATCGCGTCCCATGCGGGCGAGTACTTTGCCCTGCTCTTGTTTGCGGCGGTCGGGATGATGCTGATGACGTCTGCGACCGAGTTGCTGGTGGTGTTTATCGGGCTCGAGATCTCGTCGATCGCGACCTATATTTTGTGCGGCTTCCGCAAGGGGCAGGCGACGGGCACGGAGTCGTCGATCAAGTACTTCCTCCTGGGATCGTTTGCGACGGCGTTTTTTCTGTACGGCGTAGCGCTTGCCTATGGAGCGACGGGATCGACCAGCATACCGGTGATTGCCGCCGGTATGGCGGCGACAGGGACCCCACGGTTGGCGCTGATGGCTGTCGCGATGATCCTGATCGGGATGGGCTTCAAGGTTTCTGCGGCGCCGTTCCATGTGTGGACGCCGGATGTGTATCAGGGCGCGCCCGCACCGGTGGTGGGGTTGATGTCGACCGCGCCCAAGGCGGCGGCGTTTGCGGTGCTCCTGCGGATTCTGTTCTCGGGATTTCCGATGTTAGAGCCGCGCTGGTCGGCGCTGATCTGGATCCTTGCTGTGTTGTCGATGACGATCGGCAACCTTGGCGCGCTTGCGCAGAGCGATGTGAAGCGCATGCTGGCGTATTCGTCCATTGCGCATGCGGGCTATCTGCTGGTCGCGTTTACGGCATTTCCGGGAGATGGGATTGCGGCGGCCTGCTTCTACACGGCGGCCTACGCGGCAATGAATGTGGGCGCGTTTGCGGTGTTGACGCAGATCTCGGGGTATGACGAGGGGACGCGCACGATCGACGACTACACGGGTCTGGCGCTGAAGCGTCCGTTGCTGGCAGGGCTGCTGGCATTCTTTCTCCTGTCGCTGATTGGGATTCCGTTTACGGGCGGATTCTTTGGGAAGTTTTATGTGTTTACCGCGGCGCTTCGTGCCGGGCACGTGTGGCTCGCAGTGATCGGTCTGTTGAACTCGGGCGTGGCGTGCTTCTACTATTTGCGGCTGCTGGCGGCGCTGTATACGCGACCGGCGACGGAGAACGCTCGAGCGTTTGCGGGGCGGTCGGGTGGTGTGCCGGCGGGGATCGGTTTGGCGCTGGCTGCGGTGGCGACGCTGCTGCTGGGGATTTTGCCTGGGCCGACGCTTTGGCTAGCGCAGTATGCGAGCACGACGAACCGGCTGGAGACGATTCGCACCGATTGCGGGACGCATCCGGAGATGTGCCTTGGGGACGCGCATCTGGAGGCGCGGTAAGCAGGGGCTCACGCGATTGAGGACATGCAAAAGGCCTCCGCGGACGGGGGCCTTTTGCTGCTTTGGAGAGCGAGGAGACTGCGGGAAGGCTTACTGCACCTTGAGGAAGATGATGACGAAGGTGAAGAGCGCGAGGGACTCGATGAAAGCGAGACCGAGGATGAGGAAGATGAAGATTCCGGGGCGGGCGCCTGGGTTGCGAGCCAGGGCCTCGGTGGCCGAGGCGGTGGCGCGTCCCTGACCGAGGCCGCACAGACCGGAGGCCAGGGCCATGCCGAGACCGGCGGCGAGCGGCACCCACTGGGTACGCGAGGCGTCTCCGCCGGCAGCCTGCGCGAAGGCCGGGGTTGCGAGGAGCATCGCGGCGAGGGACATAAAGAGGTATTGCAGCATCTTCATCAGCTTCATTGAGACCGACTCCTACTCTCCCAGGATGACGCCGCCAGTGGGTGGTTGAGGCTCACCGTGCTGGCCCCCTCACGCTGAACGGCGATGGTACGTACCCTGGGGCGGGAGTTGAGACCCCGGGGCAAAACTTTGGACGGCCTGGAGTTTCAGCTCCGGTCCCTAGGGAAGTAGGACCGGAGCATGCCCTCAGCGGCTGAAGCCGTCACTGATCGGATGCACTTACGGCACGGCTAAAGCGGTGCCCTTAACACCGCGGGCTTAGCCAAAGATTCTTCAGAGAAGGGACCTGGGCTGTGTAGGGTTTAGTGGTCGTGTGCGACGGCCATCGAGAGATAGATTGCGCCGAGAAGAAAGAAGACATACGCCTGGATGACCGCGACGCCGAGGTGCAGGCCGAGGAAGACCAGAGGGATGCCGATGGGCACGAGCGAAAAGAAGGCGAGCGTCAGGAGATCGCCGGCGAACATATTGGCGTAGAGACGGACGGTGAGCGAAAGGACGCGCGAGCAGTGGCTGATGATTTCGATCGGGAATAGGAGCGGGTAGAGCCACCAGACGGGGCCGAGGAACTGTTTGATGTAGGCCCATCCGTTGGCGCGGATGCCGTTGTAATGGTAGTAGAAGAAGGTGACCAGAGCGAAGCCGAGCGGGACGACGACGTTGGCGGTGGGCGATTCGAGCCCGGGGATGAGGCCCATCAGATTGCTGAGCAGGATAAAGAGGAAGAGGGCGGAGAGGTACGCGGTGAAACGCTCGAAGCCGTGGCCGATGATCTGTTCGCTCTGCTCGTGGACGAACTCGCGGGTCATTTCGGCGAGATGCTGAACGCCTCCGGGGGTTTCGACGCTGAGGGAGACGCGCACAACGATGAAGTAGAGGAGGAGGAGGGCGAAGACGAAGAGCTCCATTGCGAAGGCGTTGGTGATGGGGGCCTGGGGGTACGCGGGCTGGATGTGGAGCGCATTAAGCATCGCCGTGGTGGGCGCGGCGAGATGGTCGTTCAGGATGCGGGTAAAGAGAAGTTGTGGTGGCATGAGCGTTGTGTCTGGAAAGCTGGTCTAAATCTCGATCGAGCTCGCTGATGAAACTGTTGTTTATACCGTCCAGAGCTTCATCAGCCGGAGACCTTCGACGGACAGCGCGAAGACACCGAGGCCGAGCCCTGCCGCGAGCGCAAAGACGGATCCGTGCAGAAACTTAAGGCTACCATAGAGCAGCACCACGGTCAGTGCAAGGCGGAGGAAGAAACCGACGAGGACCATGGCCATCGGGCGAGGGGTTCCGCCGGCATCCATGCGCGCCATGACGGCGGTCATGAGGCGGAGCCACTCGAAGAGGCCGGAGCCGGAGATGAGGGCGCCGACCAGGAGCAGCGCCGCGCTCGCCCATCCGGCCTTCCACCAGAGCAGAGGAACGGCGGCGAGGGTGACGACGAGAAGCAGGCGCAGGGAGCGGAGCATGGTGGCGCGGAAGTCTGCGTCGGTGAAGCTCTCGGAGATGGTGCTGGGGGCGTTCATGGTCCGGTGTGCTAGTCGCGCTTGAGAAAGCGCGAGGCGGTGGTGAACATCTGGAGGAAGCCGCCGACGGCGCCGAGCAGGATGCCGACGACACCGATCCAGTGCTGGTGGAAGTGGTGATCGAGCCAGGCGCCGAGCAGCCATCCGATGAGACATCCGGCCGGAAGCGCGATGGCGAGCTGGATCATCGACTCGGCGGTGACGAGGTCGCCGAGAGCTCCGTTTTTCTTTTTGCCTGGGTCGGCCATCGTTGTCCATTACATCACGTCCGCGGCTGTCCTGGCCGGGGCTTGGGCCGAGTTGGAGGCGTATCGCGTTAGTCTATACATCGCGACAGAGCGCGATGCATGGACCGTTTTAGGGGGATGAGGTTGGCTTTATTTGAGTCGGAGTTTGAGGAAAATCTGTATGCGTTGCGGCGCGACAAGCTGAAGGCCATCGCTGCCCTCGGGGCGGAGGCTGGGCTGTCGGAGGCGGCGGCGACGTATCCGAACAGCTACAGGACGACGCACACGGTGCCGGAGATCAGGGCCGAGTACGACCCGATCGGCGCGGGGACGTTTGACGTGGCCAAGGCGGGGGGGGCACCGATCGAGGTGCGCGTTGCCGGGCGGCTGATGGCGATCCGGGCGCAAGGCAAGGCCGGGTTTGCGCAGCTGCAGCAAGGCGGGCAGCGGCTGCAGATTTATGTGCGTAAGGACGATGTAGGCGAGCGTGGGTTTGCGCTCTATAAGCTGCTCGATCTGGGCGACCACGTGGGGGTGTCAGGGTACCTGTTTCGGACGCGAACCGGCGAGCTCTCGGTGCATGGGGAGGAGCTGACGTTTCTGGCGAAGGCGATGCTGGCGCTGCCGGACAAGTACCACGGTCTGGAGGATGTGGAGCTGCGGTACCGGCAGAGGTATGTCGACCTGATCATGAACTCGGGGACGCTCGAAAAGGTGGAGCTGCCGGGAGAGCAGGCCGCAGTCGAGCCGGGGTCGGGACCGGTGACCGAGACGGCACCGCCGGAAGCGCAGCACAGGGATGCGCCGCGCAATGTGCGTGAGGTGTTTGTGAAGCGGGCGGCGATTCTGCGGGCGATTCGGAGGTTCTTCGATGAGCGCGGGTATCTGGAGGTCGAGACGCCGATGATGCATACGGTCGCGGGTGGGGCGGCGGCTCGGCCTTTCACGACGCACCACAATGCATTGGATCTGGATCTGTCGCTGCGGATTGCGCCGGAGCTTTATCTGAAGCGGCTGGTGGTGGGTGGGATGGACCGGGTGTATGAGATCAACCGGAATTTTCGCAATGAGGGTGTGAGTACGCAGCATAATCCGGAGTTCACGATGCTGGAGTTTTATCAGGCGTACTCGAACTATGAGGACTTGATGGGGTTAACGGAGGAGTTAGTTCGGTTTGTGGCGATGGAGGTAAATGGGACTACCGTGGCGCGGTTCAATGGGGTGGAGATTGATTTGGGGAAGTGGGAAAGGCTGACGATGCGGGAGGCGATTGTGAAGCGGTGGCCAGAGTCCTGGTGTTCAACCCCGAGCTTTGAGGCCTTTGATGATAATGCGGTTTGGATCGAACTTCTGGAACGCTCGAAAAGCTTGCTTGAGACAAGCATCTGGTACTGGCGAACCAGCCCGGCACACAAGGACCTCGACTTCGATAGCGCTTACATAGCAATGTCATATCCAGACATCGCGAAAAGGTACGCTGACGTCAAGTTTCTGACCAGACAGATCGAAAGGATCCGGACCGGTAAATCGCTTGGTAGCAGCATTGCTGACTGTTTTGAATGGAATGCTGAGCCTTACCTCATCCAGCCGACGATCATTTATGACTTCCCTCTTCCGGTTTCGCCGTTGTCGAAGCAGAAGCCGGGGGAGCCGGAGTGGGTGGAGCGGTTTGAGTTCTATATTGGTGGGTTTGAGGTGGGGAATGCGTTTTCGGAGTTGAATGATCCGGACGAGCAGAGGAAGCGGTTTGAGCAGCAGTTGCTCGATCGCGATCGTGGGGACGATGAGGCGCATGCGATGGATGAGGATTATGTGCGGGCGCTCGGGTATGGGTTGCCGCCGACGGCGGGCGAGGGGATTGGGATCGACCGTCTGACGATGATTCTGACGGGGTCGCGGTCGATTCGGGATGTGATTTTGTTTCCCTTGATGCGGCCGGCGAAGAAGGCTGCAGAGCCGGACGGGGCCGAGAAGGCGACGTAGGAGCTTGGGAAAGCCGGCCCTCAGCGGCTAAAGCCGCGCTGCGAACGAACGCGTCTACGGCACGGCTGAAGCCGTGCCCTTAAGCGAGACGGAGTGTTTCAACACGGCAAGCGAATCGGAATGTTTCGACATGCTTTTAGAGCAAAGCGGAATGGAGCATTTCGGCAGGCTCCTACTCGACTTTCGCGAGGCGCTTGAGTACCTGCGCGAGGGTGGTTTGGTTCATGGTCGTGATGGCGTCCTTGCGGGTGCGTTTGAGGAGCTGATCGAGGGCTGGGCTCGCGGCGTGGCCGATGCTGATCCAGTCCGGGCCGGTGGTGGCGGCGAAGATGTCTCCGAGGCCGATCTCTTTCGGCGAACGGAGGAGGCGTGCGCCGCCGGTGGGGCCCTTGCGCTGGGCGATCAAGCCGGCCTTCTGCAAGAGGAGAAAGGTTCGCCGGACCATGACGGCGCTGGCGTGGAGCTGTTCGGCGATGCCGGCGGAGGTTTGCATGCTGTCGGGCTTTGCCGCGAGGACGGCGAGGACGCGCACGCCTAGGCTGAATCGTCCACTCTGTGCCATGAGGAGCAAAGTACCACAGGCTGCGGGGCGTCTCTTGGAGGGCTGCCTTAGCGGGTGCCGGCGGGTGGAGGCGGGATGCCCAGATCGCCGGCGGTCGGTAGAGTGTGGGCGTCGGACGAGAACTGCCGCTGGGCGGAGCGGAGCTTCTCTGAGCGCGCGAGCCAGACGCCGACGGTGTAGTCGTAGTGCTCGAGGACGGGGCGGAGGGCGTAGGGGCGGTTGGAGCGCAGCCAGGTTTGCGCGTAGAGGTCGCGGAGGAGCGAGTAGGTGTCCTTGATGTCGCCAAGTTTGCCGTTGATGCCGTTGATCTCGGAGAGCTCGCGGCTGACCTCGGTGCGGGATTTGCGGTCGGTGGATCGCTGACCGGCGTAGGCGCGATCGTAGACCTGAGCGATCTCGTCGGCGAGCTGGAATTTGAGGCCGATGAAGTCGAGGCGTCGGGCGCCGAGCTCCATGGCGTCGATGGCGTCGCGCTCGCGCAGGCTGGTGGGGGTGGAGGGGAAGGCGTTGGCCGGGTCGTAGATCGGCGTGGCGGAGGAAGTGGGCGGCGTAGAGGTTGGCGGAGCGGCGGAGCGAGCTTCGGCGATCAGGGTGAGGGCGCGTTCGGCGTGGATGCGGAGGTCGTGGCTGAAGGGGCGCATCTTAGTCGCTACGGCGAGACCATCCTTGGACCAGGGATCGATCCAAAAGAGGCCGTCGGAGCCGTCTCCGGTTTTGGCCTGGTCGCGGAGGAGGCTGTGGGCGGCCATGAGCTCGATCTGTGCCTGGCTGAGCTTGCCGGTGGTGTCGCCGTGGAAGACCTCGCCGTAGCTGGCCTCGAATTGCGGGATGGAGCTTTCGCCCTTTTGCCAGCCGGCCGCGGCGCCGAAGAGGACGCCGTACCAGTCCTGGTCGATGAGGCCTTCGCCGTCGTCGTTCCATATGGTGTTGAGCATGCCGGTGGAGCCGAGGCGCTGGCCATCGCGGACGAAGCCCTGGATGTTGAGCAGGCCCATGTTGAAGTTGGGGTAGACGCGCGACCAGTTGTTGATGCCAGGGGCGACCCAGGTTTCAAAGCCGGCGCGGGTGAAGGGAAGGAGCCAGCGATCGTAGCCCTTGGGCTGCGGGACATACTCCCAGGCGACCGCGACGGTCTCGCGCTTGAAGCTTTCGGGCATGGCCTTGACGAGGTCTGGGACGTCCATGGCGATGTCGCCCCAGAAGAGGAGCTTGCGGCCGAGCGGATGGAGGGCGGTGGTGATCTTCTGGAGGAAGTCGAGGTAGACGGCGCCGAGGCCGCGCGCGTCGACGTCGGGTTTGGTCTGGCCGAGGCCGAGGTCGACGGTTTCGTCGGCGCCGATGTGGAGGAAGGGTCCGGGGAAGAGTTGCGCGAGTTCGATGAACCACTGTTTGATGAGCGTGATGGAGCCCGCCTGGACGGGGGCGAGGACGTCACCGTGGGGCGTCTCGGCGAGCGGCTGGTAGAGCTCCCACGTGAGGTTGTGGTGGAGGTGGCCGAAGCTTTCCTGCTCGGGGACGACGGTGACGTGGTACTGGCGGGCGTAGCTGACGAGGGCGCGTGCGTCGGCGGGGGTCATGGCGCCGTCCGGCGGGGCTGGAAGCGAGTTGCCGGTGTAGCTGAAGGTGTGTTCAAAGTACGGCGAATAAAGGTTGATTTTGTAGCTGGCGAGGGTGCGGACGAACTTTTTCTGGTATTCGAGCGTGGGGATGGGGCCGCGGGAGAGATCGTCGTCCTGCCCGCGATAGCGCATGGCGGGCCAGTCGCGGACCGTGGCGGTCTGGATCTCGGGGGCGGCGCCGGGGCGGGAGCGGATGAGTTGCTTGGCGGTTTGCGCGCCGTAGAAGATGCCTTCGGCGCTGCCGGCGAGGACCGTGAGGCCGCCGTTGCCGGAGGGAAAGAGGATGTAGCCCTCGGTCTTCATCGCGTCGTCGAAGGTGAGGCCGGTGGGGAGCGGGCGGGCGCCGATGCGGACGAGCTCGATGGTGACTGCGCCCGAGGTGCCCGACGGGACGCCGCGCTCGGCTGCCGCGGCCCGAAGATCGTCGGCGGCGAACTGGTCTTCGGAGCTGCAGGGAGCGGTGCAGAGGACGCGCAGGCCGCCGGCGAGCGAGGTGGCTCGGCCGGCGTGGAACTCGCGCGGCATGGGGATGAGCCTGGTGGCCTGGTTCGCGGTCTGGTTAGGGATCTGGTTAGGGGTCTGGGCAGAGGTGGCCCGAGCGAGCGGGAAGATGGCAGCGAGGGCGAGCAGAAGTCCGGGCAGACGCATGTGAATCGAGGGTAAATCAAGGTCCGTGGAAATGAGAGACGGAGGCCTGGAGCCGAGCTCCGGCGAGGAACCCGGCGAGGTTCGCTCGCACTAAAGTACCGGGCGTGGGACGGAATTCTCCTCTCGTTCACACACATCTGTGACGATAAGGGCAAAGAGCAGAGCAGTGTAGAGAACGTACGGGAAGAGTCGATCTCCCCCGCGCTGCCTTGTGCTCAAGCAGATGGAAGATCCAACTCTGAGAGGATTCATGACGAAGCAACTTCAAGCGACCCTGGCTGCCATTATGGTGATGTCGACCATCTCCGTCCGGGCGCAATTAAGCACAACGACGACGGTGACCAAGCCGAACCCGACGACGACCAAGACGACGGTGATCACCAAGGAGGTTCCCTCCAAGTCGTCTTCCACAACCACGGGATCGGGATCGAAAGGGTCGAAGAGGGTGACCGGCAAGCGAAGCTCCACGCGTAGGGCTCGACCGGTGGCTGAGAGCTCGACCGAGCGGCAGATCCGCGAGCTGCGGGAGCTGATGCTGAACCAGCAGGCGCAGATCGACGCCCTGCGGCAGCAGAATGCGGACAAAGACGCGGCTTTGGCGGTGGCGAGCGTGCAGGCGCAGACGGCCAATTCGGAGGCGGAGGCGGCGGCAACGCAGGCGCAGAGTCTGCAGACGCTGATTCAGCAGAACTCCTCCAGCGTCCAGACGCTTTCGAGCGATGTAAGCGATCTCAAGCTGGCGAATTCCGGTCTAGCGCAGAGCATCTCGGATACAAAGCGCGACCTGAACGAGAAGATCGAGTCGCCGACGACGATTCACTACAAGGGCGTGACGATTACGCCGGTGGCCTTCTTCGCCTTGGAGTCGGTGTACCGGCAACACTCGATCAACTCCGACATCAATACGCCCTTCAACTCGACGCCGTTTCCGGGGTCGAACGAAGGCCACATCAGCGAGTTCAACTTCTCCGGCCGGCAGAGCCGTTTGGGTGGTCTGATCGAGGGCAACGCGGGGCCGTACAAGCTGTCGGGCTACTTTGAAACGGATTTTCTGAGCGCCGGCGCGACTTCGAATGCAAACCAGTCGAACAGCTACACGTTGCGGCAGCGGCAGATCTGGGGCAAGGGCGAGACCAAGAGCGGATTTGCCGTGGTCGGCGGGCAGATGTGGTCGCTCGTGACGGAGAACGGCAAGGGGACCGAGAACCGGACGGAAAAGCTGCCGAATACGGTCGATCCGCAGTACATGGTCGGCTTCAGCTGGGCTCGGCAGCCGGCGCTGCGGCTTCAGCAGAGGATGGGCAATCCGTTCTTTGGGAGCGCCCTGACGCTGGCGGCCTCGATCGAGAACGCGCAGGATCAGAGCTTTACCGCTTCGGGCGCGCCCACGAACTTCTTCTTCGGCGGTCCTGGAACGGCGGGCGGCTTGTACAACGTTGCGGGGAACTATGCCAACAACGTCGCTCCTGATGTGGTCTTTAAGGCAGCGATGGACTTTCCGCACAGCCACTTTGAGTTGGGGGGCCTGGCGCGGTTCTTCCGCGATCGGGTGTACCCTCTGACGCCTTCGACGACGAACGCAGCAGGTGTGACCACATATACGGGCAAGCCTTACAACGATACGAAGCTGGGCGGCGGCGCCTTTGCCAGCGCGCGCACCAACACGAAGTATCTTGACGTCGCTCTGGCTGGAATGATCGGCGACGGTACAGGACGGTACGGTTCGTCGCAGCTGGCGGACATCACCGTCCATCCGGATGGAACGCTGGAGCCGATCCGGAACTACCACGGCCTGTTCTCGCTCGAAGGGCACCCGACCAAGAAGCTGGACGCCTATGCCTACTACGGTGCGGAGTATGCGCAGCGGACGGTGTATCGCAATGCGAATGGCCTGCCCGAGGGGTACGGTCCGAACAACATCGTCGACACGGGTTGCAATACGTACGTTGCAACCTCGGCGACGCTGGGTGCGACCGGTGTGGCAGGATCGCCGGCTACGGCCAACTGCGGATCGCCGACGCGCTACATCCAGGAAGGCATGATCGGCTTCACCTATCGCGTGGTCAACAGCCCGCGGTACGGTCGGCTGCAGTACCAGTTCAACTACAACTACCTGAGCCGCGTTTCGTGGACGGGTCTGGGCAGCGGAACCTACGGAACGCCGACGGCGACACCGTTTGATCCGAAGGCGTCCAACAACATGATCTTTGGCGGCATGCGGTACTACATCCCGTAGAATTTTCCCCGACGGATCTTTCCGCGAAGGAGGCGTCCTGACATTGGGGCGCCTCTTTTGTTTCTCGTTTGTTCGTTGCTTATTCTTTCTTTGTTTTCGTTTTCTCGCTTTAGTCTTGCCTGGCGATCTTGTTTCGCTGTTTGCCGTTTTAGGAGTGTGCCCAAACCCGATGCTCGACGACCTTCGTCTCTTCTCTTCCGAGCCTGGTGCTCGCGCCGTGGCGGCACGTTTGTATGAGCTGGTGCGCACGCTGCCGATCTTTTCGCCGCACGGCCACACGGACCCGGCTTGGTTTGCCTCCAACCAACCGTTTCCGAACCCGGCGGCGTTGCTGATTCAGCCGGATCACTACATCTACCGCATGCTGTATTCCCAGGGCATTTCGCTCGATCGTCTGGGGATGGCGGAGCAGCGTGCAAGTCCGGGAGCGGGCGCGCCGCGATCGCCTGAACCACGCGAGGTGTGGCGGATCTTTGCCGAGAACTACTTCTTGTTTCGCGGAACGCCGACGCGGATGTGGCTGGACCACACGTTTTCGGAGCTCTTCGGGCTCGACGATCGGCTGTCGGCGGCCAATGCGGACCGATACTTCGACGTGATCGAGGAGGCGCTGCTGACTCCGCGATTTTTGCCGCGCGCGCTCTACGATGAGTTCGGAATTGCGGTGCTGGCGACCACGGATTCGCCGCTCGACGACCTCGGGCATCACCGGACGATTCGGGCATCCGGGTGGGGCGGCCGGGTGCTGCCGACGTTTCGGCCGGATGCTGTGATCGACGCCGAGTTTGCCGGGTTTCGGGCTAACCTCGACCGGCTTGGCGAGATTGCGGGCGAGGACGTCTCGACCTACAAGGGATATCTGAACGCCTTGCGGGCGCGACGCGCCTTCTTCCAGAAGAACGGAGCGACGGCGACCGATCACGGGCACCTGACGGCGATGACGGCGGACCTGGACAAGCAGGAAGCAGATCGACTCTATGAGCGGATCTACGCGGGGTCTGCCACGGCCACGGAGGTGACGCTGTTTCAGGCGCAGATGCTGACCGAGATGGCAGGCATGAGTCTCGACGACGGTCTGACGATGCAGCTGCATCCGGGGTCGGTGCGCAACCACAACGATGTGGTGTACCGGAGATTTGGACGCGACCGAGGCGCGGACATTCCGGCTGCCACCGAGTATGTGCGGGCGTTGCGTCCGTTGCTGTCGAAGTTCGGCAATGAGCCCGGGTTGACGCTGGTCGTCTTTACGCTCGATGAGACCAGCTACTCGCGCGAGCTGGCGCCTCTGGCGGGGCACTACCCTGCCTTGCGGCTGGGGCCGCCGTGGTGGTTCCACGATTCGCCCGAGGGCATGATGCGGTTTCGCGAGCAGGCAACCGAGACGGCCGGGTTTTACAACACGGTCGGGTTCAACGACGACACGCGCGCGTTTCTTTCGATCCCCGCTCGGCACGATGTGGCGCGGCGTGTGGATGCGGCGTTTCTGGCGCGGTTGGTCGCAGAGGGAAGGATGGACGAGGATGAGGCGGCGGAGGTGATTCGCGATCTGACCGTCAACCTGGTTCGGAAGGCGTACAAGCTCTAGGCAGTTTGGGCTGTGGCTCGGGCGTGCTTTGCTGCGATGAGGAACGACGCGAGGTCACGGTCTGCGCCCGCGTGTTCGTCCTTGGGTGGAGTCGTACTTGGCTCTCAGCGTGTCTCGGCGGGTGACCTTGACTGCGTTTCCGGGCCAACGTAGCCTCAATGGTGGCTCCTTTCTCTCACGAAACGCTTTGGAAAAGGTCTGATGGCAGATGTTCTTGACGCGCCTGGCGCGAAGCCGGCGAAGGAATCGAAGGCGCAGCGCTCGGAGCGGCTGAAGCTCGAGAAGAACCCGTGGGACGCCTGGGATGAGGTGCGGGCGTTTGCTCGTGAGGGCCGAGGTTCCGTGCTGCCGGAGTGGGCTGGGCTCTACTTCAAGTGGTGGGGCATCTACACGCAGGGCGACGGTGTGGGCGCGACGGGCGGCGTGGGGGGCGAGGGCAAGGCCACCGAATATTTCATGATGCGGATCGGTCTGCCGAACGGCATTGTCTCGGCCCATCAGATGCGCGTCATCGCACGTCTTACCCGGACGCACGCGCGCAACCTGGCCGACATCACGACGCGACAGAACATTCAGATGCACTGGCTGACGATCGAGTCGCTGGTGGAGCTTGTCGATGAGCTGACGGCGATCGGGCTATCGCCGAAGGGCGCGTGCGGCGACGTGGTGCGCAATGTGACGGGGTGTCCGCTGGCTGGGCTGGACGGGCACGAGTTGCTGGATGCAAGTCCGCTGGCGCGGGAGATTGCGCGAGATCTTACGGGGAATCCCGACTTTTACAATCTGCCGCGCAAGTTCAAGGTGACTGCGAGTGGGTGCCCGCTGTGGTGCTCGTACCCGGAGATCAATGACGTCGGTCTGACGGCGGTTGCGCGGGAGGCTGCCGGGGGAGAGCGGGAGGTTGGGTATACGCTGCGAATTGGGGGCGGGCTTTCGGCGGAGCCGCATATGGCCGTGCGCATCCCGGCGTTTGTCCGGCAGGATCAGGCGCTTGCGGTTGCGATCGCGACGGCCGAGATCTTTCGGGAGCAGACCGAACTGCGTGAGAACCGCACGCGGGCGCGGCTGAAATATCTGTTTATGCGGCATGGATGGACGGCGGAGAGCTTTCTCGACGCGCTGAATACCAAGCTGGGCTACACGCTTGATCCGGCGCCGGCGGCCGAAGAGATCATCCCGGATGACGTGTATCGCGACCACATCGGCGTGACTCCGCAGCGTGAGCCGGGGCTTTCGGCGGTGGGCGCATCGGTGCTGCGCGGGCGGTTGTCGGGCGACCAACTCCACCGGCTGGCGGATTTGGCGGACGAGTATGGCGCGGGCGGGGCGGGCGAGTTGCGGACGACGATCATGCAGAACATCCTTCTGGTGAACATCCCGAACGAGCGCGTGCGGGCCTTGGTCGGGGAGCTTGGGCACATCGATCTCCACGTCGAGGTGAATCCGTTCTGGCGCGGTGCGATCGCATGCACGGGAACGGAGTTTTGCAAGCTGGCGATCACGGAGACCAAGGGATTTGCGAAGTGGCTGGTTTCGGAGATGGAGGATCGGCTGCCGGGATTCGATCAGCAGATCAAGCTGCATGTGACCGGGTGTACGAACTCCTGCGGCCAGCATTGGATTGCCGACATCGGGCTTGAAGGCAAGAAGATCAAGCAGAATGGGACGCTGGTGGACGCGTTCTTCTTCTGCGTCGGCGGGGCTGTGGGACGATATGCGCGGCCCGCCCGGCCGACCGGATACAGGGCCGCGGCGGAGGACGTTCCGGCGGCGATCGAGCGGCTTTTGCGCGAGTATCTTGCGAAGCGGCTGCCAGGCGAAGACCTGCGGAGCTACTTCGGGCGCACCGAAATCGAGGTGCTTCGGGCGCAGCTAAACGGGACCAGCGTGAGCGATCTGCCGGCGCCCGACACGCGCGATCCAGCACCGGGCGGCGGCGCGCACGCGGTGGACGCGTAGGTCGGACGATGTCCCTGTTTCCCATCTTCCTGAAGCTGACGGGCCGGCCGGCGGTGGTAGTCGGTGGCGGGCATCTAGCGGAGTCGAAGATCGCCTCGTTGCACGCCGCCAATGCGCAGGTTACCGTCATCGCACCCGCGGCGCGGGAGAGCATCGCCGAGATGGCGGCGAATGGAGATGTGGCGTGGCATCGGAGGACGTATGCTGCCGGCGATCTCGCGGGGAGCTTTGTGGCGGTTGCGGCGACCAATGATCCAGCGGTGAATCGGGCCGTGTTTGCCGAGGCGGAAGCTGCGGGGATCTTATGTAATGCAGTGGATGATCCGCCGTTTTGCGACTTCTACTTCCCTTCCGTGGTGCGGCGGGGCGATCTGCAGATTGCGATCTCGACGGCTGGGCAATCGCCCGCGCTGGCGCAGAGGCTACGTAAGGAGATCAACGCTTTGTTGCCACTCGATGCGGGAGATTGGCTGTCCGAGCTGGGGAATTTGCGGCGCGAGGTGCTTCAGTTAGAGCCGCTGAACGACGCTCGCAAGGAGCTCTTGCATCAGCTCGCGGGCCGCGAAGTGTGCGCCTACGATGGATGTCCGGCGCGGGCGATGGCGCGGCACCATGCGCGCGGCAATCCGATCGAGCCAGAGCCGATGGGGGATGATCCAGAGCTTGCAGCGGTCCGGCAGAGGTGAGCGCGCGACGTGCTCAGGCTGGGATGGTCTATCTGGTCGGCGCTGGGCCGGGCGACCCCGATCTGCTGACGCGACGGGCGTACGATCTGCTGCAGACGGCGACGTTGGTGATGGCCGACGGCCTGGTGTCACCCGAGGTGCTGGCGCTGGCCGGACCTCACGCCGAGGTTCGTTCGGTTGCGAAGCGATGTGGTCAGGCGCGGATCTCGCAGGCGGAGATTGGCGCATTGATGGTGCAAGGCGCGCGTGCAGGGCAGGCCGTGGTGCGGCTGAAGTCCGGCGACCCGTTGGTATTTGGGCGAGCGGGGGAGGAGATGGCCGCGCTGCGGACGGCCGGTGTGCCGTTTGAGGTGGTGCCGGGAATCTCGGCGGCGTTTGCGGCGGCGGCCAGCCTCCGTGTGCCGTTGACCGACCGTGGAAGCGCGTCAAAGCTGGTGCTGGTGACGGCTCACCATGCCGCGGGGCGGGACGCGACGGCACAGGTGTGGGAGGGGCCGCTGCCGGCGGATGCGACGCTGGCGGTATACATGCCGGGTCCCAGAATGCGCGACCTGTGCGACCGGCTTGTGCAGTCCGGGATGGCGGCGGACACGCCCGTGGCGGCGGTTTCGCGGGTTTCGACGGGAGACGAGCAGGTGCGGTTTGCGAGCGTGGGGACGATCGAGGACAAGGAGGTCGGACCGGCGCCGGTGATGTTGCTGATCGGAGATGCGCTCCGGCGCGACCACGAGACCGGACAGGGCGAGATCGGTCCGGGCGAGATCAGTCCGGGCAAACGGGATCGGGGCGAGATCGATCCCGTCTCCTCACCGGGAAAGCCGTGAGTAGGGGTGTCTACATCTTTGCTGTCATCTGCTGGTTTGCCTCGCGGATGGGCACGAGCTCCGCTTCAGGCTCCTGTGTGTACTGCTTCAGGAGTTCGTGATGGAGGCAGTAGAGCGCGAGTTCCAGGCGATCGGAGACGCCCAGCTTGTCGTAGACCTTGCGCAGGTAGTTCTTGATGACTTGTTCAGTGGTCCCGATCTGGTAGGCGATCTCCTTGTTCCTCATGCCGCGGGTGATGCAGGAGATGATCGCGAGCTCTTTTTTCGAGAGCTTGGGCTGGGTCCGCGGATTGGTGAGGCTGGCGGCGTGCGCGCGATACGCCTCGATCACCCAGGAGACGGACTGATTGTCGATCCAGGTCTCACCGTCGGCGATCTTGCGAACGCACTTGACGAGCAGATCGGGCGAGATGGAGCGCGGGACGACGCCCCGAACGCCACGGCGGTAGAGCTCGACGGTGTGGGCTTCATCGGTTTCGGTGACCTGGACGATGAGCTTCGCGTTGGGCGCCTGGCGAACGAGATCGGGGATCGCCTCGACGGAGCCGGCGAGGAGTTGGCCCTCCAGCACCACCACGTCGGTCGGGTAGCGCTCGAGAGCTGCTTGGAGATTGGTCAGCGTCTCCACCTGAGCGATGACGCGGATGTCATCCTCGAGCGCAAACACTTTTTTCATGCCAACCCGATAGATCGCCTGCGAGTCCGCTAAGATGACGCGGATGCCGGGAGTGACGATCTCTTCGGGAGAATCCTCGGATTTTTGACTGGGATCAAAATTGATAACGGTCATGGTCAGGCCTTGAGAAAGTACTCATCGATCACGGCGGCGGCCTTCTGCTCGCGACCTTGCTGTTGATGCCGAACGACGCGTCCGGAGCAGTGAATTGTGACGTCAGTCTCTGAGCCCATAACGGCGGACGGCATGTTGATGGTGAACTCGATTTTGCTGTCGACGGCAGGGAGCTTCTGCCCGATCAGGAGGATGCCGTTGGCGGAGATATTCTCCGTCGTCGCGTCGAAGTGTCCGTTCTCAGTTTCAAGTCGCACGGGCAGCTTCATTGGGAACCGGACTGCGGTACGAAGTGGATTGTCGTCGACCGGCAAGTTAGGAGAGCTCACGCGTTTGCTCCTTTCAGCAGCCCGGGAGCGATGAGGAAGCTCAGAGGAGGAGAGATCGCGCCCCGGTCCGACATGGTGGAGTTTATCTCACCGTGGGCGATGTTCGCTCGGAAAAGAATGGCTTCCGGTTACCTTGGTTCAACTGTTTCGAAATGGGAATCCTCCTTTGACGGAAACAGAGCCGCCGATCCGCCCACCCAGACCTGTTCGCGGTTGTGGTCAACCCCCATCATCAGGCCGCGGCCAAGTCGAACGAGGCTGATCATGGGTTCGAGCTCGGCGGTGTCGCCGTCGGGCCAAACATACATGATGCGAACCTCGGCCTGCGTTGGGCCGGCGGGCGTCTCGATGACTGGAGCGAAGTGAACCCGCTCCTGAAGGAGGTAGAGGTGGCGGTCGGAGGGCGGAATCGCGGCGAGATCGGCGTCTGTGGGAGCGAAGTGGATGCCCTTTCCGGCGAAGGAGAAGAGCGGTTTCAGCAGGATCTCTGACCGATTGGGTGGGAGCTTCTGCGGGCCATCGCTGTCAAACCACTCGTTCAGGAAGACTGCTTTCGGAACCGTGGGGTGGTCGAGGTAAGGGAGCGAAAACTTGCTCAGGCGGAAGTACCAGTTAGGGTGCCCGGACCACTCCACATCGAGATCATCGCGAAAGTCGAAGCCTGGCGTGATGGATCGGCGCTCGATCTCGTCGACGATGGCGCGGTTGAAGATGCGATGGATCGGTCGCTCCCGACCCGATTCGGTGTAGAAGAGCCGGTTGCCGCGCTTGCGAACCTTGGCAATATCGACGGTCGGGATGCCGAGCTTTTGCTCGTAGACGCGGAAGTCGGGAAGCGTCTTCTGCTTGTCCGGCGTCACTTCGAGCAGGACGACGTTTTCGGGGTCGTGCCGGCCGACGATGACCTCCCGGAGCAGACCCCAGTAGCTTGCTTCATCGCGGCCGCCGAAGAACCAGCGGAGGTCGGGGTGGAGACCGTAGGCGCGGATGTACTCGGAGGCGAGCAGCGTTTGAAATCCGAAGATGGACGGAAAGGCCTGGAGCTCGACGAGCTTGAAGTCAAGACCGCCGTTTTCGGCGTGGACAAAGCCGAAGTCGACCGTCATGAAGTGCGGTCGAGGGCTCTCGTTTGGAACGCGGTAGAGCTCCGGGATGGCTCGGTCGGAGGCTTCCATGTACGCCCGGTTTTCCAGCAGCGAGAGCGTCAGATCGCGGCCGGCGTCGACCATCCGGTCGAGCAGATCG
Source organism: uncultured Acidobacteriaceae bacterium (assembly GCA_964236945.1). Lineage (GTDB taxonomy): Bacteria > Acidobacteriota > Terriglobia > Terriglobales > Acidobacteriaceae > Edaphobacter. The sequence goes on from CAXSGC010000006.1 coordinate 47,438, forward strand.
GGCGAGAAGAAGCACGGCGTCTCGCAGACGCGGAACTGAATCTCCGTCCGGGTCTGCCGGTTGAGCACGGACCGCAGATCGGTGTACGCGGCAGGAGTGAAGTTGGCGTTGAAGCGGTCGCGGAAGGGCTGGAGCATGGGTGTGTGGGTCGATCTGGTTCTGTGGGCCGAACTCCGGGGGCCTGGCTCCAATCGTCTAGATGGGATCGATTAGGAAGGCGCCGTCACGCATAATCTGTTCTTCGCCGTGCGCGTCGCCCAGCCAGATGTTGAAGCCAAGGCCGACGACGTCGATGTGCGTCGACGACTTCCAGCGGGCGCCGGTGTGGGCGCCGTACGGGTCGCCAAACGCGATGTGGACGCCGGGGAATTTCTCGTCCTGAAGGATGTTGCCGATCACGCGCTCCACGCCGATGTTGGTGCCGATGGCAAACTCGCCGACGCGGTCGGAGTTCTCGTCGGTGTGGGTGTAGGCCCAGAAATCGCGTTCAAGATCCTTGTTGTCGGAGGAGACCTTGGTGATGCGATTCTCTTCGATGTGGATGGTGAGCGGCGTCTTGCGCAGGATGCCGTAGCGGGTGCACAGGAAATCGCCGACCACGCCGTCGACGACAAAGACGCCGTTCACCTCGAGCGGAGCGGTGAAGCACTCGCCGCCGGGCAGGTTGCCCCATTTTTCGGCGGAGATGATGCCGGAGGTCTTGAACCATCGGTACTCGGGCGAGAGGAGCGCATGGATATCGGTGCCGGCCGCGGTTGTCGCGCGGATGTAGGTTGCCTCGCGTGCCTTGTCGAGCACCGCCTGACTGAGCCGATCGATCAAGTTGAAGTCCGCGCACATGCCTTGCGTCATCACCTCGGCGGTGATGTTGACCATGTGGGCGTGCCGCATGCGCCGGCGGTTGACGATGTCGGTCATCTGCATGCGGCCGCCGAGCTCATTCGGCTGCACGTTGACGGCGAAGATCGAGACCTGGGAGCTCTCCATGTCGGCGAGGATGGGCGCGGGCATCGAGGGGTAAGGGCGGGAGGTGAGGTCTTCGAGGACGAAGCCGTTCCATCTGCAGCCGGAGCGCTCGAGCTCGTCGGCGAGCGACGCCGCGATCTGGAGGCAGCTTCGGTCGGCGATCAGCGTCACCTTCTCGTCGGGCTGCACCTTGAGGCAGGTGACGACCGCGTTGTGGGCGCCCGGCCGGAACGTCTCCGGGAAGGGGACGGAGAGCAGGTCGGTCGCCGGCGCCGCGGTGCGGCCGGCCGTGGAACTCACCCGGCGGGGGATGTCGGACGTTGTCATCTCTACAGAGTTTACCTGTCGTTTACCTGACCACATGATCTTCAGATGCGATCTTCCGGGGGAGAGACTGCCGACGGAGGTGTGAGGGAAACTGGACGTGCCGGCTTAGAGGCCTGCCCTCGTCTCGGCGACCATGTAGTCGACCACGCGTTTGAGATCGCCGGTCTCCTCGAAGACGCGGATCTGACGATCCGCGCCCGAACCCTGTTCGAGCATAGTGCGGATGTAGTTGATCTCGTGGCGGCTGTTGAGTTCGTCGAGCACATCGTCGACAAACTCCAGGTACTCGAGGATGAGGTCGCGGGCGGGGACCTCTTCCTGCTTGCCGAAGTCGATCATCTTGCCGTCGAGGCCGTAGCGGACCGCGCGGAACTTGTTTTCCATCAGGAGCGCGCGCGAGTAGGCGCGATAGTCGACGTTGCGCGAATGGAGATGCCAGAGCTTGCAGGCGGTCGCCTGGATCAGAGCGGCGATCGCGATGGTCTCGTGCGCGCGCATCGGGATGTCGCAGACGCGCACCTCGATGGTGTCGAAGTAGGGGTGCGGCCGGATATCCCACCAGATCTTTTTGGCGTTGTCGATGCAGTTGGTTTTGATGAGGAGATTGACGTAGTTTTCAAACTCGGAGTAGCTGTTGAAGGTATCCGGAAGATTGGTGCGGGGGAAGTTCTCGAAGATCTTCGCGCGGTAGCTCTTGTATCCGGTCGCCATGCCCTGCCAGAAGGGCGAGTTGGTCGAAAGCGCAAGGATGTGCGGGAGGAAGTAGCGCATCGAGTTCATGACGCGGATGGCGGCCTCTTTATCCTCGATGCCGACGTGGACGTGGAGGCCGAAGATCAAGTTTGCGCGCGCGACGAGCTGAAGGTCCTCGACGACCTGCGCATATCGCGGGTCCGGGTAGATCTCCTGGACGCGCCAGTCGGCGAAGGGATGGGTGGCGCCGGCGACGAGGACGAGGCCGTTCTCCTCGGCGAGCCGGATCATGTTGCGGCGCAGGTCGAAGAGATCTTCGGTCGCCTCCTTGATGTCGCGGCAGATGCGGGTGCCTACCTCGATGACCGATTGATGGAGCTCGGCCTTGACGCGCTCTTCGAGGCGGATCTTTCCGCGGGCGAGCATCTCCGTCGCCACATGCGAACGGAGATCGCGGGTCTCCGGATCGATGGTCTGATACTCCTCTTCAATGCCGAGCGTAAATGTGGGCCGCATGGTTGTCGCCTCTGCAATTGGTAGACACCGAGCATACCGTGAAAGAGCTCGGGCAACGCAAGTACGGCTCCCCGTGACGGGAGCCGTACTTGGTTTGAAGAGAAGTTGCGTGACGTGACGGGCGGTGAGGCGCTTAGTAGCTGGCGGTCTGGATCCCCAAGGTCTGGATCGCGAAATTGACTCCGTGCCTGCGGTTGATCTCCACTGTGGTGGCGAGGTCGAGCTGCGCCATCGGGATCACGACCGGAGCTCCGTTGGTTGCGATGTACCGGACACGGTTGCCGGCCTCGATCCAGTACTGCGTCGCAAACATCTCGGAGCCATCGCGCGTCACCAGAGCTGTGACGATCGGCGAGCTCTGGATCATCATCGCGGGCTGCTGCTGCACCGGGGCCGGGTAGAAGATCTGCTCCGGCTGGGGCGGTGCTGGGGGCTGGGCGGCATAGGCCTGCGGAGCGTAAGCCTGCGGAGCGTAGGTCTGGTATTGCTTATTCTGCTGGTATTGCTGATTCTCCTGGTATTGCTGATTCTGCTGGTATTGCTGATTCTGCTGGTATTGCTGAGGAGCGTAGGCCTGAGGAGATCGCTGCGCGAAGCCATACTGGTCTCTCGGCGGAGCGGTCTGGAACTGCGCCACCTGCTGCTGCGGCAGCGGCACGCCGAAGTCGTCCATGATCTTGATGGTCAGGCGGGTCTCCGCCTTGAGCGTGGGGCGAGGTCCGCGACGGGGCAGGTTCAGGAGATCGATGGGCCAGAGGAGCGGGATCGACCACTCGACGATGTCGCGAATCGGATGTCCCTTGCCGTGGATGCGGCCTTCCTTGTCGACCGGATATCCGGGGACGTTGACGACCTTGGCGGTGATCGGGAGGACGCCCTCCGGCGGGATCACCATGCGATCGAACTTCAGCTCCATCCAGCCTTTGCCGACCAGGTGGCCAGGGTCTTTGTAGTCCTCAAAGCGGCCGACCAGGTACGAGCCATACGGAAATACGGATCGGCCGTAGAGCTCGACGTGCGAGACGCGGCAGAGGACGGGGTCACCGATGTTGGCGGTCTTGGACGACAGCTTTGGCTCGGAGACGGTGCACTGCACCAGAGATCCGGCCGGGATGAGCTGTTCGGCGTACGCGGAAAGCGAAGCGGCGAGAAAGAGTGGAAGGAGAGCTTTAGCTTTGCCCGTCATCACGAGACCTCCTGGTCTCACTGGGCTCCGTTGGGAGGAGCTTGGTTGCCGTGCCGCACGTCTTCGCCAGCCAGCGGGGGCCAGCGTTCAGGGGAATCCAAGAGCTCGGCGTCGCCACAGACTTGCTCGATCGAGAACAGCGGCGCTGCCAACTGGACGAGATGAACCACATGATGCACGGTCTCTGCCCCGGCGTCAACGGGAAAGATGCTGGCTTGTTTTATGTTGGGAGAGGCGATTGATTTCGGGTGCTTGGACGGACCCAGCCGCTTGGGTCAGGAGGTCTTCGTGCTGCCCTTGCTCGCGGCGTTCTTGGCTGCAGCTCGCTTCCGGGGTGCTGCCGGAGCGGCGACCTCAGAGCTCACCTTCGGCTGCGCGGGCTGGCTGCTGTTCGCGAGAAAGCTAGACCAGGTTAGAGCAAGTGGCTCGGCTCCGGCGGTCTGGGCTTTCTTGACCGCGAGCCGCGCGACGGCATCGACGATCCAGTCGAAGTTGGCCTCACCCACGGAGTTGAGGTCGGCATCGGGTGCCGGGTTCATGAAGTCGATGGCGTACGGGACACCGTCTTCGACCGCGAACTCGACGGTGTTCAAGTCGTAGCCCAGAGCGCGGCAGAGGGTCAGGGAATCCTTTTCGACGCGCTCCAGAAGACCGGGCGCGTAGGCGGGCGGGTCCTGGACGTAGCGGAACTCGTGCGGCCGGCGCGGGTCGTACGGCATGATGCGAACCTCGCTCTGGCCGACGACGTAGCATCGGAAGTACTCCTCAAAGCGGACGGCGGCCTGCAACGTCATGCAGAGATCGCGAGACTGGTCGTACGCCGAGAAGAACTCAGCGGGCGAGTGGACGTGATAGACATCGCGCCATCCGCCACCGTCGTGGGGCTTGAGGAACGCGGGAAATCCGACGTACTCGAAGACGGCCTCCCAGTTCAAGGGATAGTCAAGATTCCGCAGGGACTGAGAGTTGATCTGCGGCGGAAACTGCTTGTGCGGCAAGAGCGCTGTCTTCGGGACGGCCACGCCGAGCTTGGCGGCCAGGCAGTAGTTGAAGAACTTGTCATCGGCCGACCACCAGAACGGATTGTTGATGACCTCGGTTCCGTTGAGCGCGGCGTTCTTCAGATAGGAGCGATAGAACGGAAGGTCGTGCGAGATGCGGTCGACCAGAACGGCGTACCCGGACGGGACGGCCATCTCGACCGCTCCCAGTTGTGCGAACTCGGCCGTAATCTCCGGGATTTGCATGGAGTTGATCTTGGCGACCAGGGCTCCGGGAAAGGTGTTCTCCACGCCGAACAACACGCCGATCTTTTTCATCGTTCTCTTCCGGCCTTTCTGGTCTGCTGCCAAAGCTCACTCATAGGACGCGGTCGCTCCTAGAAGGGACTCTCCAAGCGTCTGCTGGATTTCAGATGCGAGGATGGGCTCTCAGGGGTGCGCTTTTTGTTTGAGCAAGGCGCGCCTTCTCGTTAGAGGTAGATGTCGACCATGCGCTTCCACCACGGCCAGTCGTGCCGTGCGTTGTCGCCCCAGACCTCGAGCCGGACCGGGAGGCCGCGATCGCGCAGAACGCGGGCCATCTGCTCGTTCTGATCCCAGCATTGGTCGTGGACGCCGGTGGCCAAGACGTACGTTCCGCGACGGTACTGGTCCAGCCTCCAGGAGTCGTGGAGGTTCGGAAGGAAGTGCGGCGGCGTATGGAAGTAGCAGTCCTCGTCGTAGTAGCCGTCCAGAAAGCGCGACATGTCGAAGATGCCGGACATGGACAGAAATCCGGTAAAGAGGTCCGGGTGGCGCAGCGCAATGTTGGCGGCGTGGTATCCGCCGAGCGAGCATCCGATCGCAGCCAGAGCCGGGTTGGGGTTCCACTGTCGCTGGAGTGCGAGCACCTCGCGGAGGATGTATTCCTCGTATTGCACGTGTCGGGCGATGCGCCAGCGCGGTTGGACGTCCCGGTTGTACCAGCTCTCCGCGTCGACGGAGTCCACGCAGAAGAGCTGGAGTTGGCCGTGCTCGATCTTTCCGCGAACAGCTTCCACCATGCCGCGCTCTTCAAACTCGAAGAAGCGGCCGCAGGAGGTCGGAAACACGACGGCGGGCAGGCCGGCGTAACCGAAGACCAGCATCTCCATGTCGCGCCCAAGCGAGGGCGAGTACCAACGGCAGAATTCGCGCTTCATGGCCTCCCCCTTTGCCGTTGTTTCGTCATCCTACCGTAACGGAGCGTTTCTCCTCTTTGGACCTGACAGCAGAAAATTCCAGCTACTCGGCCGAGGGCGTGGCAGACGACACACGGCTAAGACGGGTGGTTCGGCCGGAGATTATTTCGGATGATCTCCTGTCGAACCCACGGTACCGTGTCTACACCTTTCATTCAGACGTCCTGGCTGGAGAGCGGCCGGTGCTGGTGTATCTTCCGCCCGGGTACGACGAGAACCCCGATCGTCGGTATCCGGTGATGTATCTCCACGATGGCCAGAACGTCTTCGATGGTCGGACCTCCTATGTCGGCAACTGCACGTGGGAGGCGCAAACGACGGCGGACCGGCTCACGGAGGCAGGGGTTCTGGATCCGTTGATCCTGGTGGCCGTCAACAACGCGGGCCTTGGCCGCATGGCGGAGTACACGCCGACACCGGACGCCCGGCTGGGGGGCGGTCTCGGACCTGTGTACGGACGGATGCTGGTGGAAGATCTGAAGCCCGCCGTCGACGCGATCTTTCGGACGCTCTCCGGACCCGAGAACACTGGAGTCGGTGGATCTTCGCTCGGCGGCCTGATCTCGCTGGCGCTGGGCTTCTGGTACCCAGAGGTCTTCGGGAAGCTCGCCGTGATGTCGCCTTCCATCTGGTGGAATCGCGGCAGCATCCTGCGTCTGGTGGCGCGCACCGAGCCCCGGCCGAAGCTGCGAATATGGATGGATATGGGGACGGCCGAAGGCGCGCGGCACCTCCATGATGCCGATCTGCTCGCGGAGTTGCTTGAAGATCGCGGCTGGATCGCGGGTGCGGATCTCCGGTACGAGCGCGTGGACGGCGCCGTGCACGACGAAGGCGCTTGGGCCCGGCGCCTGGGCGATGTGCTCCGGTTTCTGTTTCCGCTTCGCCCGGCGGCGCCCGAAGGCGTTGCGGAAACGTCTGCGTTCCCGCATACTTAGGTGTTGGTCTTGTGCGCCGGCCGATGTGAGGGCACGGGTTCTCCCCTGCTCTTTTCTGCCCTGCTCTGGACGCGGTCACACGGTGGTTTTGCGCTTTTAGCGTTTTTCCCCGACCAGCTACTTTATAGGATCTCTGAGAGGTTTCGCCCGTGTTGATGATTCGTTTGGCGCGTGTTGGAGCGCGCAAGCAGCCGCACTACCGTGTTGTTGTCATTGAGAAAGATCGTGCCCGCAATGGACGATCGGTCGAAGTCGTTGGAACCTACAACCCGCGCACCAACCCTGCGCAGGTGAACCTGAAGCGCGACCGGATCAGCTACTGGACCGGGAACGGCGCGCAGCTTTCCGAGCGTGTGGGTAAGCTCTTGGCCGCGATGCCGGCCACCCCGGCCGAAGTCCCGGTCACCCCCTAAGTCACCGCCGACCGAGACTTTCGATAGCGAATCTGGTTCCGATCGATCGACCTCTGTCCGGTTTGCTATAGCGCAGACCGACTCCTCCTCACGTAAACTCTGGTGACAGTGGCCTCTTCAAACGCGGGTCTCTCCGCCTCGAAGAGGTCACCTTGGGCTCCTCAGGACGATCCTGTCCCGGGCTAGACCCAACATCCGATGGTTCGCTGATTTAGTGCCTCCCGGCAGATCTCGCCCAGACAAGACGAGACGAAAGGGAGCTCATAGCGAAACGTCGTGATCTCCCAGGAGGTGTGAGCTTTATGGTCGAAGCCGGTACGTCGCTGGCGTCAAAGAGTCCTGCTGTGAATCTGGTTGAGCTGGTAGCCGAGATCGCTCGGTCCCTGGTCGATCAGCCGGAGATGGTCTCCGTAGAACCGATCGAGGACGACGGCGCAACTCTGCTCCGGCTTCGTGTCGCGGAAGGAGATGTCGGCAAGGTGATTGGAAAGCAGGGGCGCACAGCGCGCTCCTTGCGGACGATTCTGAGCGCGGCGAGCATGAAGTTGCAGCGAAGATTTTCACTCGATATTGTAGAGGGCGAAAGTCTCAAGTCGGCGGCTCTGCCGGAGGCGCCAGGGGCGTCCGAGCAGGACGCTTAGTTCCCTGTTCTTTCCGCACGACCTGTTATGGGTTGTTCGATTTGCTCTCGTTTTTTCGTTAGATTTGCTCTGAGTCTTTGTGTGCTCCGGGGTTTTTCAGATGTCGTCTGCACCGTCGACCGAGTGGGTCGCGCTGGCTCGCCTGATTCGTCCGCAAGGGCGGCATGGAGAGATTCTCGCCGATCTCCTGACCGACTTTCCGGAGCGATTTCGCGAGCGCAAAGAGGTGTTTCTGGCGGCGCCTGGATTCGCCGGAGGCCGGGAGGAGGCGGTCCGGGCGGAGGTGCTTTCGTCCTGGCTGCCTCACGGAAAGAACCGGGGCCGGATCGTCCTCGAGATCTCGGTCGCCTCCACCATCGACGAGGCGGCGCGATGGTCAGGATACGAAGTTCTGGTGCCGATCGAGGATCGTGTTCCGGTCGCCGAAGACGAGGTCTATATTAGTGATCTTGTCGGCTGCACGCTGTACGATCGCGACCTCGCCATCGGTGTGGTGCGGGACGTACAGTTTCCGGTCTCCGCGGATGGCCGCCGCCGGATCGCCGAAGGCATACCTCTGCTTCTGATCGGCCGGGCCACGGAGGTTCCGGCCACGGAGGATCTGGCAACGACGGATCTGGCAACGACGGATCTGGGGTCGGAAGGAGACGCGAAGGCAGACGATCTGCTGGTGCCGTTTGCGAAGGACCTTCTCCTCCAGGTAAACGTCCCGGCGAAGCGGATTGACATGCGGCTGCCGGAGGGTCTGATCGACGTCAACCGGTAAACCTCGGCCCACGCTTCCGTACTGCCCGAGCCAACCTCTATGCGCTTCGACCTCGTCACGATCTTTCCTGGCTTCTTCGACGGACCGTTCAGTCACGGCATCCTCAAGCGGGCTCGCGACGCCGGCACTGTCACGCTTCAAACGCACGATCTTCGCAGCTTTACGGACGACCGGCATCGCACCGTCGACGACCGTCCCTTTGGTGGCGGAGAAGGCATGGTGCTGAAGCCCGAGCCTCTCTTTCGCGCCGTCAGCTCGCTGGGGGTGTCAAGCAAAGCGGACCGCGAGGCTGTGGGCGAGTCGGTGATCCTGCTCTCCGCGCAGGGCCGGCCCTTCACCCAGGCCATTGCGCGCGAGCTCGCCGGACTCCGGTGGGTTGCTCTTCTGTGCGGTCGGTACGAGGGCGTGGACGAGCGAGTGAACGAGGCTCTGTGCGACCGCGAACTCTCAATCGGCGACTATGTCCTGTCCGGCGGAGAGCTGGCCGCGGCCGTAATCGTCGACGCGGTCGTACGTCTCTTGCCCGGCGTTCTCGGCAACCCCGACTCTGCCCGGTTCGAGAGCTTTGGCGCCCTCGACCAGAGGGAGCCGCCCATTCCGGGCGCCGTTCCGCGATCGACGCATGGCGCGGGAGGTCTGCTCGACTACCCGCATTACACGCGGCCAGCGGAGTTCCACGGCATGCAAGTTCCCGGAACGCTGCTCGGCGGCAGCCATGAGGCGGTTCGCCGATGGCGTCGCCGCATGGCACTCGCCAAGACGCTTGCGAATCGCCCCGACCTGCTCGCCCGGGCAGAGCTCTCCGCCGAAGACCGGCGCGAACTCGGGGAGCTTAGGGGCGGGGTGGACGGTTCTGGCACCGGAGTTGCGAGTACGCACTCTCGCCCGAAGCTCGTGTAGACTTAGAGGTTGAAACCAACGGTTAGGAACTGAGATCTTATGTCGATTCATCCCATCATGCAGAAGCTGGCCAACAAGCTCCAGCGCACCGATCTTCCCGCGTTTGCCCCCGGCGACACGGTTCGCGTCCAGGTCAAGATCAAGGAAGGCGAAAAAGAGCGCCTGCAGGCGTTTGAAGGCATGGTAATTGCCTCGCGCAAGGGCCCGGAAGGAACGTTTACGGTTCGCAAGATGAGCTTTGGGCAGGGCGTTGAGCGCATCTTCCCGTATAACTCTAAGGTGATCGACAAGGTCGAGAAGATTCGCTCCTACCAGGTGCGCCGATCGAAGCTGTTCTACCTCCGTGGGCTGCGGGGCAAAGCGGCTCGTCTGCGCGAGGTCGAGCGCGCCTCGTAGCCATTTGGCGGATCTCCAGACAGCAGAGATCACGGCCCGGAAAGCGGTTTCGAAGGCGACGGCCAAGCAGCAGATGCTGCGTCAGCTGGTGTGTTCGGATGCTCCCGAGCAGGCGCTGCGGTACCGCGGATTTCGATCAATCGCCGGTGTGGACGAGGTGGGCCGCGGCGCGCTGTTCGGACCGGTGGTTGCGGCCGCGGTCATTCTCTCGCCGCACCCACCACGCATGCAATCGCTGGCGCGCGCCGGTCTCAAGGATTCAAAGCAACTTCCGCGCGATGTGCGCGAACGTCTCGATCGCCGCATCCGCCGGGTCGCGCTGTCGATCAGCGTGGCCGAGGTCGACGCGGCCACCATCGACAGGATCAACATCTACCAGGCCACGCGGAAGGCGATGCTCGACGCCGTGACAGGCCTCGCTCTCGCGCCCGATCACCTCCTCATCGACGCCATGCGGGTCGATCACGCCTGTGCGCAGACGAAGCTCTTCTACGGCGACGCCCTGAGTCTTTCGATCGCGGCCGCCTCGATCGTCGCCAAGGTCCATCGCGACGCTCTGATGCGTGCGCTTGACGGCCTTCATCCCGAATACGGCCTTGCCTCGCACAAGGGCTACGCTACGCCGGAGCACCGCCGAGCGCTCCGGACGCACGGACCGACGCCGCTGCATCGGCGCAGCTTTGCGCCGGTGGCCGCCGCGGACCCCCGGATCTCGGACGTCCACGCCGCGATCGAGGACACGATCTCTGCCGAGCTGCTCTTTGAAGACGAGGATCTGGAGGCTACCGAGCCATGGAATCAGGATTGAAGCTGATGTGCGTGGTCGCCCACCCGGACGACGAGTGCTTCGGATTCGGCGGAGCCCTGGCGCTCGCCGGCAGGAACGGCGTCAGAACGTACGTGGTCTGCCTGTCCGATGGCCAGGCCGCAACCCATCGCGGCGACGCTGCTTCCAGTGCAGCGCTCGGAGCGATGCGGCGCGACGAGTTCCGCGCCTCGTGCCGTGTGCTCGGCGTCACCGAGGAGGAGTTGCTCGACTTCGGGGATGGACAGATCGAGCACGTCAACTTCCCCGAGGTCGCCGGTTGCCTGGTCAGGCGCATGCGCCGCCTTCAGCCGGACGTCGTCATCACCTTTGGTCCTGAGGGCGGTCTGAATACGCACCCCGACCACATGATGGTGTCTATGCTGACCACCGCGGCCTTTCACTGGTCCGGTCGGGCGAAGCGCTATCCGGACGCCGGTGCGGCCTTTCAACCACGGCGGCTTTTTTATCTCTCGACCAACTTCTTTGTTCCGGGCCGCCAGCCCCCGCTTCCCTGCCCCTGGACCGTGACGCTCAACATCCAGGACGTACGCGATCTGAAGCTGGAGGCCTTCCGGCAGCATCGGTCCCAGGCGCCTCTGATGGAGCAGACGCGCGATCTGTTTCAGCAGTACGGCGCAGAGGAGTTCTATACGCTGGCCGCCACGCCTGAGCCGGAACCGGCACGGCAGAGGTCCGATCTCTTCGCCGGCCTCTAACGCCCGTGCCTACGCCTGCTCTCATCGAGCGGAAACCGGCTCCGTGTTGATGCCGTCGAACGCGCGAGGTTGCCCGTTGGAGGCGTCAAGGCGCGGCAAATAGATTTTAGATCTACTCTCATCTAACCGAAGGGAGTGGTGAGATGAACGTGACAGAGGGCATCGAGAGCCGGGATCCAATGGACGTCTTTCGCGCATGGTTCGGCGAGGCAGTCGAGAGCGAGCCAAACGATGCCAACGCGGTTGCGCTCGCGACCTCCACGCTGACCGGCGAGAGCAGCGTGCGCATGGTGCTGATGAAAGGGATGGACGAGCTCGGCTTCCGTTTCTTTACCAATGCAGAGAGCGAAAAGGGGGAGCAGATCTCCGAGAACCCTCGAGCTTCAATGTGCTTTCACTGGAAGAGCCTGCGACGGCAGGTTCGGCTTCGAGGTCCGGTCTCCGAGCTCCCCGACGCCGAGACCGACCTGTACTTTCACAGCCGATCGAGGCGCAGTCAGCTGGGGGCGGCCGTCTCCGCGCAGAGTCGACCGCTTGCCAGCAGGGCCCTGCTCGAAGAGATGGTCCGAACGATCGACCGCGAGTTCCCCGGCGACGTGCCGCGGCCGGCGTCCTGGAAGGGATACTGCCTGCGGCCGGAACGGGTGGAGTTCTGGGCAGATGGCCCCGACCGTCTGCACGACCGGTTTCTCTTTGAGCGGGCACCGGTCGGATGGCGTGTAGAGCGGCTGTTTCCCTGAAGCCAGGTGCGTCAATGCAGCGAGGCGGCGGAGGCGCGGGACGGCGTTGCGGAGACGACCCGGCGCCGCTTGTACAAGGTGTAGCCAAGGCGGGCCAGCAAAAGCGCCGCGAGCACCGCAGTCACCTTCCATGGCTCGCGATTGCCTGCCTTCACCAGCCACCAGTAGTGGATGACGGCCGCGATCGCCGCCACGTACACCAGGCGATGCAGGCGCGCCCAGGTCTTTCCGCCCATCCGGCGCAAAACCGCTTGGGGTGAGGTGACCGTCAGGGCGAAGAGGACGAGCCACGAAAAAAGCCCGACCTGAATGAAACGGCGCTTTTTGAGGTCGTCCCAGATCGTCGGCCAGGTGGCGCTCCACTGAGTCAGGATCTCCCCGGGGTCGCCCGCGCGCGTCTGGGTCACGGCGGCGACCAGATCGTAGCCGGAGAAGAGAAAGACATAGGTGGCGAGGTGGAGGGTCGCGTAGAAGAAGCCGTACAGACCTACCATGCGGCGGAAACGAACCAGAACGCCCAGCCGCGGAGAGATCCGACGCAGCGGCGTGATCGCCAGCGATCCAAGCAGGATCCAGAGCGCCCATTCGCCCGTCAGGTGCGTGATCGTGTTCACTGGGTCGGCTTCGAGCGCCAGCGCACCGGACCGATATCGCTCCAAGAGCCACGCGAGCGGGACCAGGAGAGCGAGGTGCAGCAAAGCCTTCAGCACAACGACCGCTTGCCTCGACATCTGCTCCCGACCCTCACCCTTTCCCCTGACAGCTTAGTAGTTCTTGCGCAGGTCCATGCCGTTATACAGGCTCGCGACCTGGTCGCCGTAGCCGTTGAACATCTGCGTTGGGATGCTGTGCGGAAAGGGCGAAGAATCGATCCGCCGCTCACGGGCCTGCGACCATCGCGGATGATCGACACCGGGGTTCACGTTGGAGTAGAAGCCGTACTCGCTCGGGTTGATCCCGCTCCACGTCGTCTTTGGCTGCTTGTCGGTGAAGCGGATGCGGACGATGGACTTCGCGTTCTTGAAGCCGTACTTCCACGGCACCACCACACGGACCGGAGCTCCGTTCTGGTTGGGCAGCACATTGCCGTAGCATCCAAAAGTCAGGAGCGTCAGCGGGTTCATCGCCTCATCCATTCGCAAGCCCTCGGTGTACGGCCAGTCGTAGCCGCCCGGCAGATCCGGCATCTGCTTGCGATTGAGATCCGAGACAAACTGGACGTACTTCGCACTTGGCAAAGGATCGCAGAAGCGGATCAGCTCCGACAAGGAGTAGCCGTCCCACGGAATCACCATCGACCAGCCCTCGACGCAGCGGTGTCGATAGACGCGACTCTCGATGGGCCGGAAGTTCATCAGAGCATCGATATCGAGAGTCTGCGGCTTCTTCACCAAACCTTCGATCGCCACGGTCCACGGCCGCGTTTGCAGGGTGTGGGCGTTGCGCGCAGGATCGGATTTGTCCGTGCCGAACTCATAGAAGTTGTTGTACGTCGTCGCCTTCGATTCGGGCGTCTGCGGCTCGGAGACGGCGTATTTGCTGGCCACCGTCTTCAACGGCGCCGCCGCCTCGACCGGCCCAGGATGCAGGAACCCCGGGATATTGCGCGCGGCGATGGTTCCGGCGGCCGCTGTGGCAGCAGCGTAGGCTGCTCCGGTCAGAAAGCGCCGTCGCGTCCGGTTGTGCTCGGCAACTGCCGTCTCAGGCGTGATCTCGGAGGAGCGTGGCTCGGGTCCGAGGTCCTTCGTGCTTCGAACAAACATCTCGCCGTCAGCCTTTCTCGTGCGTCTCAATATTGATTAGACGCGTAGAGGACCTGGAAGGGGCAACCCACAAAGGGATCTCCTGCTCAGAAGTAACGTCTTCGGATGAGCCGCGGACCAGATCGGAACGCGCGGCCTCAAAACAGCTCAGGAGCCGATCTCGTGCATCTCGATGCAGGTAGCAGAGATCCAGACAGCAGAGATCCGGACGGCAGGGATCCAGAGGAGGGAACATGGACCGACCCGCAGAGACGGTAAGTGCCAGGCGAGCGGAGCAGCTGATCGGGGCAGCCAACCTCCTCATGGACGCGCGGCGTACGTCGGCACCCATCGACGATCTGCCCCCGGAGGTCCGACCAGAGACAGAGGCCGAAGCCTATTTCGTCCAGGACACGATCGCCGCTTCCGTGGGCGGCGAGACCGGCGGTTGGAAGGTCGGGGCGCCGTCCCCGGAAGCGACGCCGATGTTCGCTCCCATGCCGCGTCGCTGGATGGCTGCCGGCGGTGCTCTCCTGAATAATGGCCGCTACCGTGGCCTCGAAGGGGAGGTCGCCTTTCTTCTCGCCTCGGACCTCCCGGCGCGCTCCGCACCGTACAGCAGGGAGGAGGTGCTCGCAGCCATCGCGAGCTGCCACCCAGTGATCGAGGTGCTTGAGAGCGGTCTGCGGGACCCCTCCGCGGCCAACCGACTCAGCATGGTCGCCGACCTTCAGATGCACGGCGGCTTTATCTACGGTCCAGCGTACCCGGACTGGCAGGCCGTCGACTTCCGCCGCGAGCGGGTCACCCTGGCCATCGACGGAATCGTGCGTGTGGAGCGCACCGGCTCGAACACAGCGGGCGACCTCTTCCGGCTCCTGCCCTGGCTGGCGACGGAGGGCGCACAGCGCACAGGCGGGCTTCGCGCCGGACAATGGATCACAACCGGAAGCTGGACCGGCAACGTCCAGGCCGAACGGAGGGCCGGCGTGGATGTCACTTTCTCCTCCCTCGGGCGCGTGGGTCTGCGCTTTGATCATCGGCCAACCGAGGACGTCGCAGCGGATCTACGCTAAAAGCGCAATCTGCTTTCTTTTGTTCCTCTTTCATGCGCGAGCTGATCCAGGCTGATCCAGGCGCCGAGGTTTACGGAGTTCCTGACGCTTCCGCATACCGTCGCGTCCCAGCGGCCGAAGCTGCCGCAAGTGCCGGAGGTACTAACCAGTTCGTTACTAACAAGAATTTCTGCAACAAACTCTTTCGCGCCGTAAAGCATCCTGCAGTTGCTAGGATTTCATCCTAAGAACTTCCGCAGCTCTGTCACACGCCCCTGTCGGAAGATGAGGAAAGTTGCCTATGCCGCGTCCCTACTGGTCTGGCCAGGTGCAGATATCGCTGGTGTCCTTCGGCGTCAAGCTTTTTGTCGCGACCGAAGCGAAAAACGAGATTCGGTTTCACCAGATCAGCCGCAAGACCGGCGAACGGGTAAAGTACCAGAAGGTCTCGGCGTCGGTGGCCGAGGCGCAGCAGGATGCAGGCGAGGACGCGGTCGCGGCGCCGGTGGTCGACAAGGGCGACATCGTGAAAGGGTACGAATATCGCAAGGGCGAGTACGTCACCATCGAGCCCGAAGAGATCGCCCATCTGCGCGTTGCGTCCAAACACACCGTCAGCATCGAGCAGTTCGTTAACCTCGACGAGCTGGAGCCGGAGTATATGGAGAAGCCCTACTTCGTGGTGCCGGAGAACGACCTTCAGACCGAGGCCTTCGCAACCGTGCGCGAGGCGCTGCGGTCGACCAAAAAGGCGGCGCTCGGGAAGATCGCCTTTGGCGGGCGCGAGCATGTCCTGGCCATCACCGCCGATGAAGATGACGACCTCGGCGGCATGATGGCGTACACGATGCGCTACCAGCAGGAGCTGCGCGACCCTAAGGAATACTTCGGCGACATCAAAAAGGTCGCCGTGAACGAGGATTCGCTCGGCCTGGCGATGGAGTTGATCAAGCGCAAGGCCGCGCCGTTCGATCCGTCGAAGTTTGTCGACGGCTATGAGGTGGCGCTCAAGGAGCTGGTCGAGGCCAAGGTCAATCACGCGCCGGTACCCGTGGATGAGCCGGCGGCGCCCGCCCGCGGCAAGGTCGTCAGCCTGATGGATGCGTTGCGCAAGAGCGTCGGCAGTGTGGGCGCGGACGATCTTCCGGCAGCCGCGCCGGCGCCGGCAGCCGCGAAGAAGCGCGCTTCTACTGGAACGAAGGCAGCCGCGGCCAAGCCGGACGAGATCCGCGGCATTACGCTTGTCAAGTCTGAAGCAAAGGAGCCTGCGGCCCCTGCTGCCACCAAGCCGGCCAAGGCCGGTGGCAGGAAAAAATCGGCGTAGGGCGGGCTGCGTTGCGCTCGGGATACCCAGAAGGTGTAAGAAGTTCACCACAGATTCGCCGATAAGGGAGGTGTGAGGATCTTTCCTGCACCTCCCTTCCCCTTGGGTAGGAGACGCACACATATGGCGAGACAAAAATCGGCGGCCGCGAAGACGCCCCCAAAAGCGCCACGGACAAAACGCGGGTCTACAGGGTCGGACAGCATAGCTGCGCCAACTCCGGCATCTGCCGAGAGCGCGGCCGATGCCGTCGATGCGCAGCTCGCGAAGTATCGCTCCATGCGGCACTTCGATGTCACCGTCGAGCCCAGCGGAGGTGCTCGCGACGGCACGGTGAGCGCGCTTCCCTTCTGCATCCAGAAGCATGCGGCGACGCGTTTGCACTACGACTTCCGTCTGGGCTGGAACGGTGTTCTCAAGAGTTGGGCCGTCGCCAAAGGTCCGAGCTACAACGTGAAGGACAAGCGTCTCGCCGTCGAGGTCGAGGATCACCCGATGGAGTACGGCGGCTTTGAGGGCATCATTCCGGCCGGGCAGTACGGCGGAGGAACGGTGGTGCTGTGGGATCAGGGCACATGGGCGCCGCAGCCCGGGTACGAGGATGTGGACGCCGGTCTGCGCGACGGACATCTGAAGTTCCTCATGTACGGGGCCAAGATCAAGGGCAAATGGGCGCTGATCCGGATGGGGGGCAAGGCCGCGACGGAGCGCAAGCCGAACTGGCTCTTGATCAAGGAGCACGACGACCTCGAGCGTGGACCCAATGACCCGAGCGTAACCGACGCCGAGCCGAACAGCGTGGTGACCGGCCGGACGATGGAGCAGATTGCGCACAATGAAGACCACGTCTGGAACTCGAAAGAGACGGCAGGAACGGGTCAGGCGTGGTATCGGCGGGTTGGCCGGCCGGATGACGCCGAAGCTGTGCCCACGAGCAGGTCCTGGCGATCCCCCGTGAGGGCGTTCCGCGGCCCTCCTCCGAGCTCGGCCATCCCGCCTCCTCGGAACGGGGCTTCGACGCAACCGTCGGCCCCTTCTGTGGGCACAGCGGAAGCCAACCTGCTCCGACGGCTTCAACCGCAGCTCAACACTCTTCCCGAGGAGGCGCAGCCGGACTTTCTGAAGCCGCAGCTTGCCGGCGAGACGACGGTGCCCCCCGAAGGCAAGGACTGGATCCATGAGC
This sequence comes from uncultured Acidobacteriaceae bacterium, assembly GCA_964236945.1. GTDB lineage: Bacteria > Acidobacteriota > Terriglobia > Terriglobales > Acidobacteriaceae > Edaphobacter. The sequence continues at coordinate 64,969 of CAXSGC010000006.1, forward strand.
TGAAGCTGGACGGCTACCGTATCCAGGCACGCAAGAGTGGCCCGACTGTTCAGATGCTGACCCGCAGCGGCCTCGACTGGACGCATCGCGTTCCAGCAATGGCGGCAGCGGTCGCGCGTCTGCCGGTCGAAGCCATCACGCTTGATGGAGAGGTGGTCGTGCTCGGCCCGGACGGCACAACCAACTTCGCCGACCTGCAGGCCTCGTTCCAGGAGGGTGCGCGCAATCCGCTCACCTACTTCTGCTTCGACCTGCTCCACCTGGCCGGCCGCAACCCGCGCGATCTACCGCTGCGGTCGCGCAAGGATCTGGTTGCCGAAGTGCTTGCGGCCGTCGAGGGCGACGAGGTCCGCCTGAGCGAGCACATCGACGTTGGGGGCGCGCAGATGTTTCGCCGGGCCTGCGAGCTCCACGCCGAGGGCATCGTGTCCAAGCGCGCCGACGCAGCGTACAGCGGCTCCAGAAATGGCGCTTGGCTCAAGAGCAAGTGCCTGCTTGAGCAGGAGTTTGTGGTCGGCGGATATACGCTCTCGTCGGACGGCCCGGACCGTATCGGGTCGCTTCTGCTCGGCTACTACCGTGACGGCAAGCTGGTCTACGCCGGACGAACCGGCACGGGCTTCACCCAGAAATCCCGCCGCTCACTCAAAGAACAATTGACGCCGCTCGAAGCTGCCAGGCCAGACTTTGCCGCTGTGCCGACGGATGCGAAGCGGGGCGTCGTCTGGGTTCGGCCGGAGCTCGTCGCGCAGGTCCGTTTCGCTACCTGGACTGCCGACGACCTGGTGCGGCAGGCAGCGTTTCTCGGCCTGCGCGAGGACAAAGCCGCCACCGAGGTCTGTCGCGAGGGCGCTGCGCCCCAGCCGAAAAACTTAGCACCGAAAGCGCAGCGAGCAGCAAAGCCTCCGGCCCTCAAATCCGCCGCGCCGATCGAGAAAGCCCCGGTTCGTCTCACGCACCCTGACAAGATCCTCGACACCGATTCGGGCGTCACCAAACAGATGCTCGCGAATTTCTACTGGGCCGTCGCCGAACGCATGCTGCCGTATATCGCGGACCGTCCGCTCAGCCTGGTGCGATGCCCGGAGGGGTCGGCCAAGCCATGCTTTTTTCAGAAGCATGTCAATCACATGCTCCCACCGGGGGTCGGCAGCGTCGATGTGCCGGACAAGAAGACCGGCGTGCACGAGCCGTACATCACACTGAGCACGCGTGAGGCGCTGGCTGGATTGGCGCAGATGGGCGTGCTCGAAGTGCATCCGTGGGGATCACAAAACGACGATCTCGAACGCGCCGACCGGCTCATCTTCGACCTCGACCCTGACGAGGCACTCGGTTGGGAGCAGGTCACCACGGCCGCCGACGACGTCCGCGCCCGGCTCCGTGCGATCGGCCTCGAAAGCTTTCTCAAGACTACAGGCGGCAAGGGCCTGCACGTTGTCGTTCCGATCCAGCCCCAGGCGGAGTGGCCCGCCATCAAGGACTGGGCCCATGCCTTTGTGCGCGACATGGAGCGAGCACGGCCAGCGCTTTATCTCACGAAGATGACCAAAGCCGCGCGTGTCGGCAAGATCTACCTCGACTACCTCCGCAACGAACGTGGGGCTACGGCCGTCGCGCCGTACTCGCCGCGCGCCAGGCCTGGCATGGGCGTCAGCATGCCGCTGGACTGGAAGGAGCTAAGCCTGCCCGATCGGCCCGTCTTCCGTGTCGCCAACTTCCCAGAGTGGTGCAGCCGCCTGAGGTCCGATCCGTGGAAGGCAATGGCCGAGATCAATCAAAAGCTTCCGGCAAAAGCGACAGCGTGATGGCCCGGAGATCCCGCTGCGCCGCTCGGGATCTTTATGGCCTCACCGAGACACCTGCCCGAGCTCTCCCGAGCCTGAGGGCGTCCCTGCTTTGCTCGCGTAGACCGGAGCAGACGTCTGCTCCTGCTTGGCCTTTTCTGCTGGTGTAAGCTGCCGTGCGCCCTTTCCGCCGCTCGAGAACCGCACCAGAAGCGACTTCAGGATCACGTACAGAACCGGAATAAAGAACAGGTTCAGGACAGTGGACAGGATCATGCCGCCGACCACAGCCGTGCCGACGGAGTGTCGGCCAAGCGCGCCCGCGCCGGTGGCGAAGTAGAGCGGAAGCACGCCCAGGATGAACGCGATCGACGTCATCAGGATCGGGCGCAGGCGAAGCTCGGCGGCTTCGATCGCGGCCTCCGTTACCGTGCGGCCCTGGGCGAGGAGCTGTTCGGCGAACTCGACGATCAGGATCGAGTTCTTCGCGGACAGACCGATCAGCATCACCAGGCCAATCTGCACGTACACATCATCCACCAGGCCGCGCAGGCTCACCAGCGACAGCGCCCCCAGGATGGCGGTGGGCACGGCCAAAAGGATGATAAATGGCAGGGCAAAGCTCTCGTACTGCGCCGAGAGCGTCAGGTAAACGACAAGCAGACCGAGGCCGAAGATGAGGATCGCCTTTCCCGCCGACTCGACCTCTTCGAGCGCGAGGCCGGTCCAGGAGTACGTCATACCCTGGATCTTGTTGGCCTCAAACAGACGTTGCATGGCTTCAAGGCCCTGACCCGTCGATAGCCCCGGCCCGGCCGAGCCGTCGATCTCCGCCGATCGAAACAGGTTGTAGTGGTTGATGACCTGCGGCCCGGAGGTCTCCTTGAGCGTCGCCAGGTTGTCGAGCGGAATCATCTGGTTCGTCCCCGACCGAACGTAGTACTGGCCCAGATCCTTGGCCGTGCGTCGGAACTGCTCGTCGGCCTGGACGTAGACGCGATACGACCGGTTGTTGAAATCGAAGTCGTTCACATAGCTCGATCCCATGAACGTGCCCATCGCGGCCGTGATCTGGCCGAACGGAACGCCGACCGACTTGGCCTTTTCGCGATCGATCGTGACCAGCACCTGCGGGTCGTTCGCCGTAAAGGTTGTGTTCATGCCGACCAGTTCATGCCCTGTGCGAGCCTTGCCGACCAACGTGTGCGCGACGCGGTCGATATCGCCAAACGTGTTGCGACCCTCATCCTGAAGGATGAACTGGAAGCCGCCGACCGTTCCGATGCCCGCCACCGCCGGTGGTTCCGCGGCAAAGGCGATGCCGCCAGGAACACCAAACAGCTTGGGACCGACATCCGCCACGATGTTGTGGGCCGTGTACTTGGCGCCCATCACTTTGCGCTCATCGATCGGCTTCAGCGGCGCAAAAATCAGGCCCGCGTTGGGCGACGATCCGCCAGCCAGCGAGAAGCCCATGACGGAGAAGGTGCCGAAGACGCCGGGATTCTGCTGCACCAGAGCGGCGGCACGGTCGGCAAACTCGGTTGTATAGCTGAGCGAGGCTCCCGGCGGCGTCTGGACGATGATCAGGAAGTACGACTGATCCTCCTGCGGGATAAACGCCGTAGGCACATGGGTGTACATGAATGCAGTGGCCGCAAGGGACGCGACAAAGACGGCGAGCAGAGCATATCGGATACGGACGGCAAAGGTGACGAGCCGCGCGTATCCGCGGATTACCCACTGAATGACGCGCTCGATCGGATTGAGCAGAAGCCCGAGAAGACCGGTCTTCGGCGCCTCCGGGCGCAACAGAAGAGCGGCCAGCGCGGGCGAAAGGGTAAGCGCGTTGAACGCCGAAATTGCGATCGAAAAGGCGATCGTCAACGAAAACTGCTTATACAAAATACCTGTCGTCCCAGGGAAGAACGAGACCGGGATAAACACCGAGATCAGCACCAGCGACGTTGCGATTACGGCGCTCGTCACCTCTGCCATGGCGACAGACGTGGCCTCGTGCGCGTCGGCTAACTTGGCTTCAGTGTGGCCGAGGCCTTCGGTCGCATCGAGGTCGATAGCGCGACGCGAGACCTGACCGGCACGGTTTGGATCGTCGATCTGAGCGCCGGGTGAGACGTCGGTAGGCGGGGTGACGGCGACCGCATGGCCGGAGAGGTGCCGCTGCACGTTCTCGATCACAACGATCGCGTCGTCGACCACCAGACCTGTGGCGAGAGTTATGCCAAACAGCGTCAAGGAATTGATCGAGAACCCGAAGACCTTGATAAATGCAAAGGTGCCGATCAAGGACACCGGGATCGTCACCGCGGGAATGATGGTCGCGCGCCAGTCCTGCAGAAACAAGAAGATCACCACAATCACGATGACGATGGCCTCCCCGATCGTCTGAACGACCTCGCGCACCGAATCCGAAACAACCTGCGTTGTGTCGACTGCGATGATGTACTTCATGCCTGGAGGAAACTGCTTTTGGAGATCGGAGAGCACGGCACGGCAGCGCTTGTCGACGTCCAGCGCATTCGCGTTTGAGAGCTGCTGCACGCCGACGCCGATGGCAGCACCGCCCGAAAACTTGAGATCTGTGGCGTACGTTTCGGCGCCGATCTCCGCATGTCCCACATCGCGCAGCAAGACCAGACCGCCGGCCGAATCATTCTTGAGGATGATCTGTTCAAACTGCTTCGGATCGGAGAGCCGGCCTACCACGCGCACGGCCATCTGAAAATTCTGGTGCGGGTCGGACGGCTGCTGTCCGAGCTGGCCGGCCGCGACCTCCACGTTCTGCTCGGAAAGTGCATTGGTCACGTCAAGCGCCGTCAGCGAGCGCGCAGCCAACCTGGATGGGTCGAGCCAGATGCGCATAGCGTACTTGCGCTCGCCGAAGATGATCACATCGCCCACGCCGGGAACGCGCTTGAGTGCATCGCGAACATAAACGTCCAGGTAGTTCGAGATAAACGCCGGCGAAAGCGAGTGATCCGGCGAGACAAAGCCCGCAGCCAAGACAAAATTTGAGTTGGCCTTGGTGATCGAGATGCCCGTGTTATTGACGGCGGCCGGCAGCCGGCCCTGGGCGGAGGCCACGCGATTCTGCACGTCGACCGCTGCGATATTCAGGTCGTAGCCGGTCCGAAACGTCACCGTGATGGCCGAGGTGCCGTCGTTCGATGACGTGGACGAGATGTACCGCATCCCCTCCACGCCGTTGATGGACTGCTCGAGGATGGTCGTCACCGCGGCCTCGACGTCGGTCGCGTTGGCGCCGATGTAGTTGCAGGTCACGACCACCTGCGGCGGAGCCAGCGTGGGATAAAGCGAGATCGGCAGGGTCGGGATGGAAACAGCACCGGCCAGAATAATCAAGAGGGCGCAGACGGTAGCGAAGATGGGTCGCCGGATAAAAAAATCAACCACAAGAACCTCGATCAAACAGAGACGGCTTGCGCCGGGTGTATGGGACTCGGCGCCAGATCACGAAGACACAAGTCACGCTCAAGGCTGCCGACTCCAGATGTTTCAGAACCTCAGTTGACCGGCTGAACCGGTGCGCCATCCTGCAGCATCTGCAAGCCGGAGACGATCACCCGGTCGCCGGGTTTCAGACCGCTGAGTACAGGGTAGTTGTTGCCGATCGTGTCGCCCAGCGTGACTGGCACCTGGTGAGCGACATAGCCCGGCTTTGCTGCCGGAGCAGCCGCTTGCGCCTGTACCTCCGAGCTATGCGCGGCCGCCGGTGCAGCGGGCGCGGTTGCGACGATGTACACAAAGGATTGTCCGCCAATGCGCGTAACCGCCAGCACCGGAATCACCGGAGCCGGAGCCGTGCTCCAGATCACGCGCGCCTTCACCAGCTGGTCGGTGCGAAATCGATTGTCCGAGGCCTTTCCGGGAAGACGTGCCTTTACCAGAATGCTCTGCATACCATTCTCGACCTGCGGCGAAAGAAAGTAGACCGAGGTCTCTGCCACCGATTTGCCCGCATCGTCGAGGATTTCGACCGGCAGGCCGTTGTGGATCGAAGACGCACGCTCGGTTGGCAGATAGATGTAAGCCTCGAGATCGGTGTGTTCGTCCACCGTGGTCAGCTGCGTCGTCGTCGCAACGTAGTCGCCCAGATGCACGGGAATATCCCCGACAATGCCCGAAAATGGCGCCCGGATCTGGTAATACGCCAGCTGTTGCCGCTGTGTGTTGGTCTGCGCCACCGACGCGTCGTACGCTCCCTTGGAGTTGCCAAACGACTGCACCGCCTGGTCGTACGCCTGCTTGGAGGTGATGCCAGCCTGGTAGAGCTGCTTCTGCCGCTCCACCTCTGCCTGGTTGTACTGGTACGCAGACTTCTGCTGTGCCTCGGTTCCCACCTGCTGCTGCACTGTCGCCACCTGCTTCAGCGGATCGATCTGCATCAGGACCTGGCCGGCCTTCACCGTCTGCCCCGAATGCACGTAGATCCGCGTCAAATTGCCATCCACCTGGGGCTGCAACGTCGCCGAACGTCGGCTCTTCACCGTCGCGACGTAGGTGTCGCTGGTCGGCACCGGCTCGAGGGACACCGGCGCGACCTGCACCGGAAGCGCCTGAAACGCTGGGGCAGCCAGCGGCTTGCTCGCCCGGCAACCGGCCACAAGCACGGCGCTCAAAGCGAGCCTGCTGAACCTGGCTACGCCGGCCTGAAACTTCGTCCTGGTCTGCACTTAAACTCCTTTACATCTATGTAAACGATCTATTCTTGAAGCGATCTGCTCTGCTCTGCAGCTGATTGCCTGACGGATCCGAACGGCCATGAATGGCCGACCTCCATGCACCTGCAACTCCCCTGCTCTTTGGCGCGCGTTTATGAGACCCTGCCTCGCATCGTCTCTCGAGAGACTGTCTTCTGCCCCAACGTTCGGCCGACACAGCCGAATACGGCCCCAACGCAATCGAGGCTGGAAAACCCAGATCTGAAACAGCAAGTTTTAGATGACCGTCGGTATCGGAGAGGTGCGCAAAGTTTTATCGACTGGTCCGGGCCGCCTGCGGGGTGCAAAAAGGGACCTAGCAATTGCTCCGGATCCTCAAGCGAAGAGCATCTTGACCGAGCGAGTTCAGGGGCGCAACCAACGCTTGAACGTCGCTTCAGAGCCGGCCAGCCCGACCTTCGGGGCACCTGCCGTATGATAGACTTCTATAGGCAGACCCGGCCATCCGGGCTGAAACCATATGCGTCCCCGTCGTCCAGTGGTCCAGGACACCGCCCTTTCACGGCGGTAACACGGGTTCAAATCCCGTCGGGGACGCCAAATCTCTTCAACAAGAGAGGGTTTGGTTCAAAACCCAAGCCTCGGAAGGCTCCAAAGAGTTCTGCTCCCCTTGGTGGAACGCCGGCGCGAATTGGTGGAAGGCCGGCGCGAAGTTCGTACGCCCGTCATATTGTCTCAGCGGGAACGAGGCGACCGAGCCAACTGCTGCATAATAACAACCACCGCTGGAAACAGAAAGACGATGGAGTTGAGCACCCACATCTCTGCACCGGCCGCGGCCTGGTCTTGAAGCGGAGACATGCCGGTCAGTCGATCGGCAGCGGCGTAGGTCGGGTACAGAACGCGGCCGGAAAAGACAAGAAAGGCCGAAAGCATTGTGTTCACGATGTCGGCGCTGAGCAGATAGGGGATCACGGTCCAGCGTGGCCAGCAGAGGCGTGCAGGCCACGGCGCAAGGACGACTCGCCAGAACAGGAGCGAGGTGAAAAGAAAGCAGAGATGCTCGAAGTCATGAACGCGCACTGACCGAAGCGTTCGCTCAAACGCCGCCGGCACATGCCAGAGCAGATAGGCCACATTCATGGACAGCCACGCCGTTAGGGGGTGCAGAAGAAAGCGCAGAAAGGCGTGGACCCAACGCCTTTTCAGGAGCGGTCCAAGCACTCTCCGGACAAGCCATCGAGGCAGACCTCGCAGCAGGGGCACCACCGGCGCGCCAAGCAGCAAAAGCGGCGGAACGACCGACATGAGCAGAAAGTGCTGCAGCATGTGCGCGGTAAGCAGGAGATCGTCCAGCGCATCGATCGGAGAGGCGAGCGCGATCCAAAGGCAGACAAGACCTGCAGAAAAGCACAGGGCTCGCCAGATCGGAAGTTCGCGAGGCCGCGTCTTCCGCGCCTGCATCCAGCCCCGCAGATAGACCACCTCTGTGACCGCGATGCCGACGCCGGGGAGCGGCGGCCACGACCATGCGAGCAACAGGTTGTCTTGCGACTCGATCCACACGCCGATCAGCGTACCTTCGTCTGTCCGGAACCGCGCTCCACGTCCGTGCCGGCCGGCACCGTTCCGGTCGCCGCCACGCCGCGAGAGGCGTCACGGGCCGGAGCTTCGTAGAAGGGATGAAGGGTCTCGAGAAAGCTGACCAGCGCCTTGGTCTCGGACGGTGTGAGCGCCTTTCCAAAGGCGGGCATATTGCCTCCGCCTTGCAGGACCTGACGGTACAGCTGGTCTTCCGTGAGGCGTGTCGCGACCTCATCGAGCGCAGGCCCGCGCTGGCCGCCCATGCCGGCGATCATGTGGCAGTTCCGGCACTGCTTGTCTTGAAACACGTTGATTCCCTGCCTCTGGAGCGGCGTGGCTGCGTGCACATAGCGCGCCGGCACCACCGTTCCGCTCCACGCATCCATCTTCGGACTCCACGGAGTATAGGTCCCCAGATGCGTCAGCACGCCCCAGCTGATTGCAAGAAACGAAACGGCGAAGACCGCAACCGGCCTGCGATGCCAGCTCTTTTCGCCGAAACCCGCGATAAATGGCAGAGCGAGTACACCCACGATCGCGACGACCGGAACGATAAGGATGAAAGGCGTCTCCATGGCGGGCGGCAAAAACGCGAGCAGGGTGTAGATCCACAGGAAGAAGTAGTCCGGCTTGGGAACGGTTTGAATGATCGTCGGATCGGGGACGCCGGAAGGTCCGTAGGGCCCGAAGACGGCTGCGCAAATCGCTACCGCCAGCAGGACCGCGGCGGAGAAGACCATATCCTTCCAGATGCCGCCGGGAACAAAGGGAATGCCCTTCTCCGTGAGCGCGTGGTACTGCTTCATGTACGTTTCGCGCTTGACGAGCCGGCCCGGAACAGGCCAGTCGTTGATGCCCAGCTTCAGCACGAGAAACACATGCACGGCAGTAAACGCGAGCAGCGTGCCGGGGATAACGAACACATGCAGGGCGAAGAAACGGCTCAACGTGGCGCCCGCGATGGTAGGCCCGCCAAGTAGCAGTTCCACCACCTCTTTGCCAATGAACGGAACGCGCCCGGCGATCGCCGCACCGATGCCCAGACCCCAGTAGGCGTCCTGGTCGAAGCGCAGCACCTGGCCGGTGAACGCCATGCCAAGGGTCAGCAGAAGCATCAGGAAGCCGAGCATCCATGTGAGTTCGCGGGGGAATTTATACGCTCCCCACAGGAACACCTGTGCCATGTGAATCAGCACCACCGCAACCATGAAGTTCGAGCCCCATCCATGCATGGCGCGCAGAAACCATCCCAGCGGAAGCTGATGGTTGAGCACTTCAAGCGTGTTCCAGGCGTGACCGGCCGTAGGAACGTAGACCAGCGCCAGCATGATCCCGGTGACGACCTGCAGGATTAGCAGCGTCAACGCAGCGCTGCCGAAGACGTACCACCAGCTCGCCGTCTTGACCGGGATCTTGTGCAGGACCGTGTCCTCCAACGGACCGGCGATCTGCAGGCGCATCTCTAGCCAATCGTAGGTGCGTCTGTACCAGCGCATGGTGTGATCCTTGTAACCAGAGAAGCGTGTGCGTCGGGGTAAACCGAGGGTTTCTTTTCGCAAGGCGAGACCGATGCCCTGTTCGATAGCGTGGGCATCTGGCCGGCATCGATCATCAATTTACCGTTCACGACCTTGGATTCGTAGGTATACAACCCGCGCGGAGGCGGCCCGGCCGCGCGTGCGCCGTCGGCGTAGTACACACCTCCGTGGCAGGGGCACATAAACAACTGCGACTCCGAAAACCAGCGTACCGGGCATCCGAGATGGGCGCAGTTGATGGCAAACACCTTGATCTCATTGGTCGAAGACACGCGGACATAGGCGGGGATCTTGGCCGTGTCACCGTCCCAGGGGTCCCTGAAAGGATTCTCGTAATCGATCAACCGCGTCTCGCCCGACTTGTAGTCAGAGACGGCGCCGATCTCGATCCAGTGGCGGTACTCCTTGCGGCGCAGGATCGGGCCCAAGAGGTACGCCACCACAGGTGTGGCGATCGCAAGCGCGACGGCACCGTTCAAAGCCACGCCCAGAGAGAACAGAAGTGTGCGACGGGTCAGCTGCTGAGGCGTCTGCTTCGGCACGCTTTCTTCCGCCTCCATCAACTTGTTCGTGTCGCGTGCAAGGTCGTCTTCGCTTCCCAGGTCCCCCGGGCTACCGAGGTCGTCTCCGTCATGGCTCGGGTCCGCATCAGCGGCATTTCCCGCAAGCGGTTCGTGACCGGTGTGCTCCGTGTGCTTCGGTTCATGATCGTGCGGGCCTGTCGGTTCGCTCATTGCTTGTTCTCCGTATCTTTTATTTCCCACGTCCGTCTGAAGCCAGGCCGCCGGACGAATTGGGGTAAGGTTGACCCGGCGCTTCGGGCCGCAGGCTCGATGTCCACGCGACCAGATTCGTGACCTCCGCGTCCGTGAGGACACGTCCGGGGATATCGCCGCGCCAGTCCGGATGTCCGAGGTCGGGCCGTCCCGCAATTACGATCGAGCGCATCGTCTGCGCCGGCATCAGCGCCAGAAAATCTCCATTGAGGATGTCCCCGGCGGGCCCCGGCTTCGCTCCCACGGCGCCATGGCAACGGGCGCACCCAGCGGCGTACACGGCCGCACCTTGAGCCGGGTCGCCGGGCGCCGACGGCTTGGCGGGAGGTGGATGGAGGCCGGCCAACACGTCTCCCTTGCCCCACGTCGATCGTATGCCCCGGACCACAGCATCGATCTGCGCGGAGGTCAGCATACCCTCTCCGCTGTCCTTGCTGAAGCCCGGCATGAGCTTGCCCACATGTCCGTGCGCGACGATCTCGCGCAAAGCTCCATCGTCGATCAAAGCGAGGTATTCGGGATTTGCAAGCGCGATCGCGGCACCGTCCTTGCCGTCGGCTCCGTGGCAGGCGGCACAGTTCTGCGCATACAGCGGCTTGAACGCGACGACGCTTTCAGGCCGAACCACTTCTGGTCCGGGCTTGGGCTTGCCCGGCAGGCTGCAACCCGTCAGACCGCAACCCAGCAGGGCAAGCCACAGCACACAAGCGAGAGAACGTCGTGCCATCACTGGTGGGACTCCTTGCCGCCGGCCCGCAAACCCGCGCTCTGCACGCCCATGCGTACATCGAGCGGCGCCTGCGCCAACGCTTTCAGGTCGCTCGACCGGCTCACCGTGTACCCAGCTACCACGCCGAAGAGCACCTGCGAGGCGGCAAACGACCACCAGTCGATACGCGCATCCAGAAACGGGTTCACCAGACCGAGCACGCTGTGAACCAGACCGGTCCACGCCGCCGGCGCCAGCAAACCGCCAAGAAGGATGGGACGGGAAGGCCACAAGGGCAGGATCGCTCCGTAAAGCAGGCCGACCAGAAGAGAGGTCAGGCACTGAATCACAACGGCGATGATGAACGCACTAAGCTTGAAGTGTTCCATCTGCTGCAGCGTGGGATTCTTCCAGCCCGCAACACCCGCGCCGCCCAACAGGTTGACGACATACCATATGCTGTGAAATCGCAGAATGCCGTACAACTCCGCCGGAATGATCATTGCGATGCCACCGGCGATGCCCCCCTTGATGCCGCTCAAAACAGGGTATGTCTTGAGCGGCAGTTGCGCTCGGTGCGACTCACCCAACTCGATCCGCTCCACCTTGGTGCCGGAGACGATGATCGGAACCAGACGCTCGCGCACCTTCACCGACTCGTGCAGTTCCCTTGGAAGCACGTCGCGAAACCAGCCGGTTGCACCGAAGCCGATCAACGCCAGGCCCAGCGTCCCTATCCAATAATTTGTGATCAGTGATGCCAGCGCCAGGACAAACCCCGCCGCCAGCAGCATGGGCCACTTGGTTGGCGCGGGCATTTGGAGCACGCGCTCGGTCGTTTGGTATTGCTGCGGTGTGCTCACGATCACCTTCCCAGGACGTACACAACGGTAAAAACAACAACCCAGACCGCATCGACAAAATGCCAATAAAGCCCCAGAACAGACAGCCTCTCGTGGTGCTCCGGCCGCACATGCTTGCCGAGTGCCGCAACCAGGACCACAAGGATCATCAACAAGCCGACAACCACGTGCGTGGCATGCAAACCGACCAGCGAGTAGAACGTCGTCCCAAACAGATTGGTCCGCACCGTCAGGTGATCCACCGTGATGAGTCCCTTCCACTCCTGCGCCGTGCCGAGAATGAAGATCACGCCAAGAAGAAAGGTGAAGCCCCACCAGGCGGTGAACTGTCCCGTGTTCCGTCGACCGAGAGCACGTTCCGCCATCCAGATGGTCAGGCTGCTGGAAAGCAGGCAGATCGTGTTGAAGATCGGCAGCTTCAGGACCTCGCGCGGTGTGGGTCCGTAGATGTCTCGGCCGATGTAGTACACATAGGCCACCACGAAGATTGTGAAGACAGCAACCTCCGCGATGATCAGGCAGGCCATGCCGACGTAGCCGCGTGAAGGCGTGCTCCAGCCGTCTTCGTTTTCCGTGCGCTGCAAAGGTATGGTTGCGGTCATCGGCATAGGGCTACTCTTTCAAAACCTGCTCGTTTGGGCCTTCTACTCAACAGCGGAGTCCGGATCGTCGGGGTGCTTCAAATCCCACAGCGGGCGGCGGCTTGCCACAATCGGCAGGTCGACGAAGTTGTAGCTCGGCGGAGGAGAGTCGGTCGCCCACTCCAGCGTCCATGCATCCCAGGGATCCGGTCCGGCGGCTCGTCCGCGAAAGTAAGACCAGACCAGGTTGAAGACGAAGATGCCGACGGCTGTCGCCTGAAAGATAGCGCCGGTCGAGATGATCACGTTCCATGGGCCCCATCCGCGATTCGCAGCGTAGGTGTAAATCTGCCGCGGCATGCCAAGCAGGCCCGGGACGTGCATGAAATCGAACGTAAGGTGAAATCCGAGCACCATCAACCAAAAGTGCCACTTGCCAAGCCGCTCGCTCAACATCCTTCCCGTGAACTTCGGATACCAGTAATAGAACGCCGCGAAGATCATGAACAGGATGGCTCCGACCAGAACGTAGTGAAAGTGGGCGACGACAAAGTAGGAGTTGTGCAGCTGCCAGTCGAAGGGCGAAACGGAAAGCATGATGCCCGTCAGGCCGGCAAGCACCCATTGCAAAACGAAAGCCGCAGAGAAAAGCATGGGTGTGGCAAAACGAATCTTGCCGCCCCACATGGTTCCCAGCCAGTTGAATGTTTTGATCCCGGTCGGTATGGAGATCATCATCGTCGACAGCGTGAAGAAGGTGTTGCCCACCGAAGTCATGCCTACGGTGAACATATGGTGGGCCCACACACTCAGGCTGATAAATCCGATGCCGACCGTAGCCGCGACCATCGCCGGATATCCGAACATCGCCTTGCGCGAGAAGACCGGGATGATCTCGTTGGCAAATCCAAAGGCCGGCAGGACGAGAACGTAGACCTCAGGGTGCCCGAAGATCCAGAAGAAATGCACCCACAAAATGGCCGATCCGCCAGCCTGCGTATCAAAAAAATGCCCGTTCAGATATCGATCGATCAGCAACATGATCTGCGCCGCGGTAAGCGGGCCGATAGCGACCAGAACCAGCCCGCCCATCGTCAGATAGATCCATGGCAGCAACGGCATGCGCCACATCGTCATGCCCTTGCACCGCATGCAGACGATCGTTGCGACCATGTTGATTGCAGTTCCGATGGACCCGATGCCATTAAGGATAAGCGCGATGGCCCAGTAATCGACGGTGTGGCCCGGGGAGAAAGCCTTCTCCGTCAACGGTGCATAGGCGAACCACGCCACATCCGGTGCCGTACCGGCACCGGCTAAACCCAGGCCGCCAATAAAGCTGTAATAGAGCAGAATTCCGGCGAACGCGCTGATCCAGAAACTAAAGGCGTTCAGCCGCGGAAAGGCCATGTCGCGGGCGCCCAGCATCAAGGGCAAAAGATAGTTGCCGAAGCCGAACAGGATCGGCATCCCGACCAGAAAGACCATCGTGGTCCCGTGCATCGTAAAGAGCCGGTTGTAGACCTGCGCGCTCAAGAATGTATTGTTCGCGGTCGCAAGCTGAATACGCAACGCCAGCGCTTCCAGGCCGCCGACCACCAGAAACAGCAGAGCGTACCCGATATACATCAGGCCGATTCGCTTGTGATCGACCGTGACGATCCAGCTATGCGCTACCTCGAGGTACGTTCCGCCGAACGGACGCTTCGGCGTGCGATCGACGGCGCCTTCGACGCCATCTTCGACTGAACCCGGAATAGGAGGACTACTTGTCGCCATCGTGCACCTCTTACTTCAGCGTCAGAAGATAGGTTGTGATCTGGTCGTTCTGTTCCTGGGTCAGGTGCATCGGGGGCATCAGTGCACCCTTTTTGAAGTCGTCCGGATTTTCGATCCATCGCCTCAAGTCAGCCGGTGTGTTCTGCGCCGCTCCAGCCGCTATGGTGGAACGGCTCATCAGGTGCGTCAGGTCGGGGCCAAAACGGCCATCGGCTACCGTCCCTCGCACCGTATGGCAGTTGATGCATGCCTGATGCTCAAACGTCTGCCGGCCCACCTCGGCGGGTGACATGCCGGCAGTGGAAGCTGGGCTGAGATCCTCCGCGCCCCGCTCTTCTCCTTGCCGTTCGACCGCCGCGTTCGGTCCGGTCGGCAGACTCACCGGCCGCAGCGCTGCAGTCTGTATGCCTTGGCCTGCTCCAACAGCGCCTGCTCCGACCGCGACTCTCTGCTGATCGGCGATCCAGGCTTCAAACTGCTCCGGCGTATCGACATACACGCGCAAAAGCATCTTCGCGTGCTCCACTCCGCAGAACTGCGCGCACTGGCCTTCGTAAAGCCCCGGCGTCTGTGGGTCGACCCACATCTCGTTCACACGATTCGGCAACAGGTCGGTCTTCCCGGCAAGTCGAGGAATCCAAAAACTGTGCACCACATCGGCGGAGGTCAGCTTCAGAAACGTCGGCCGGTCCCCGGCGTTCTTGCTCACCGGAACATGCAACTCGTTCGCTGTCGAAACGTTGTAGCCGGGATATCGAAACTCCCACCAGAACTGATGTCCGATCACCACGACATCCAGGGCCGACTTCGGCTTCTGCGCGTCCTGAATCTTGAAGATCACACGCGTCGTCCCGAGAAAAAGCACCATGATGATGAGAATGGGAATGATAGTCCACGACAGCTCGATTTGGGTGCTGCCAAACACCTGCGCCGGCTCTCTTGTATCCCCCGGACGGGCCCTGAACTTGACCAGTGCGTAGATCAGAAGCGAGATCACCAAAACAAAAATGCATGCCCCGATCGTCAGCGCAAATAGCGACAAACCATACACGTCGTGAGCAGGAGTGGAGACCGGCGAGAAGATCGTCGTCGGCGAAAACCGAGGTGTGCTGGCAACGGCGGAAGCATCTGCGATCATGCAAGCACCTCGTTTCTGTAACACGGAACAGCCTTGTGTCTTGTCGCACAACCACACAGACAGTGGTCAGACACGAAGTTCATCAGGGGACCTCGTCGTTCAGGAACTTTGTCGCTTCGATCACGCCTGCGGCGAACCACGTCGACGTGCACACATTCGCTAAACACCTGCTAGACAAACGTTAGGGGAACTCGGCGCATTCGTCGATGACCTCCAATGCAAACCGCGCTTGCTCCGTAAGTCGCCGATCCGCCGTCCGACATCGACGCTCATCCACGAGCGCGTTCTGCCCTTGTCGCTCTCCAGGCACAGCCGACCATCACCGCCGTGGCCGGCGCGGATTCTTCACGAGACCGTCCGCGTACATAACTTCCGCAGCGACCTTGCTCTACATTCCGGATGTCATGCGCGTGATGAGCCGCTTGCTCTCATGGACCCACCGATCCGTCGGTCCGCCCTTGCGACTCAGGCTGCGGCGCGCAAGGCGTGCCTGGACGTGCGCTCGATGCGCAGCACGAGAATATCGTCCTCCTGGCCAAAGTTCTGGGCAGCATCGGCGATGGCCCTCGCGCTGGCTTGCCGGGACACCATCTCGCTGATGCGATCGAAGCCGAAGAGCTTGCCGTGCTCGTCCTGCGCCTCAACCACGCCATCGGTCATCAGGGTGATCGTGTCGCCTTCCTTCAGTTGATACTCGACAGTCTCATAGGTCATACCGGAAAGCGCGCCAAGCGGGAGTGCGCCTTGCATCTCCAGCTCCTGACCGTTTATATAAGGGGACAGATGCCCGGCGTTAGCCGCCGTAAGCAGGCCATCGTCGCGGATCCGAATGGCGAGGCAGGTGGCGGTGGCGTAGCCGCGTTCGCAAAGGCGTTCGTTGATCGTGCTGATCAGGCGAGCCGGATGAGGATCCTGTTTCGCGGCGGTATCGATAGCGCCGACGATGAGGGCCACCAGCATGCCCGCGCGGAGCCCTTTCCCGGTAACGTCTCCGACAATGATGAGCACGCCGCCGTCACGCGGGTCTGGGATGATCTGAAAGAAATCACCGCCAACGTCGCGGGAAGGTCGGTACTCGCTTTCAATACGCAGCCCGGGGATGTGGGGCAGAGCGCGGGGAATGATGACCTGCTGCAATTCGCAGGCCTGCTCGACCTCCAGCTTGTATTGGACCTCCTGGCGCTGGGCCATCAGGAAGCGCCGCGAACCCATAAACGTGACGAGCAACAGCGAAAGCATGGTCGAGATCTGACCGAGAGTAACGTGATAACCCAAGATGGCGTATCCGAGACGGATGTGGGCAAGCCGCAGTTCGTGTTGGTAGTTTGCAACCACAGCCAGCAGAATGGCCGGCAAGGCGAACCAGCCCTCCGCCCGATCCTCGCGGATGCCCTTGTAAGTCACCCAGATCAGGAGGGCGGCGAACCCAAGTTTGACCCACAGCAGAGCCGGGCTGAGAAAGACCGAGAAATGCAAAGGCACAAACTGGCCATGCAGCGGAGGCCGCAGCATCAAGGTGCCGATCGCCAATAGAACCACGAGTACCGAAACCAGCCGAAGCAGCCATCGCGGCGGGCCGAGGCCAAACCACGCCGCCCAAAAGAAGACCCACAGCCCGATCCGGAGTGGCGCAAGGACGGCGTCTCTGGAAAGCAGAACCACGGTCGTGCTGATCGTGGTTGTGTAGTTACCCAACTGCAAAATCATGTTGCCCAGCAAGGTGGCCAGAGACACAAGGCCTAGCCAGAGATAGGCTCGATCGCTGCGATTGAGACTGTAATGGGCGACGGCAACGCACAGCGTCAGCAGGAGGACCAGCATCTCCAGAAAGCCGATGCCGATATCATGGTCGAGCCCATCCCAATCCAGGCGTACCTGTGTGGCGATCGCCGGTGCCGACCCGATCATCGGCGGCCCATGCAGACCTCCGGCATCCGGGCCGGTAAAGCGGCTGGCACTATCCATCCACATGCGGATGGCGACTTCAATCGGTCCATTGCGTACATCCGCAGGCAGAGGAAAGCCGCGTGGCTGCGACACGTAGGCCCATTCGTGATGCTCGCCGAAGTGTCCGAACTGGCCGATCTGCCGGCCGTTTACGAAGACCTGGTAGGCGTCGTCAAAGGCGTCCGGCATCTTGATCGCGAGTCTGCCCTCCGCGCCCTGAACATTCAGGCGCAGCCGGTACCAGGCATAGCCGGAGTACCCCGGGTGACCCTTTGCAGTCCACCCGGGTGCAAAACCGCTAGCGCCTAACTCCGGATTGTGGGAATCGTCGGGAGCATGAAGGTCCACCTGCTCCCATCCCGTGTCGTCGAAGCCGGTCTGCACCCAGGCTGGATCGTCCCCTGTACGGAAGCGCCACGGACCAAAGAGGTCCGCGGCCGATTCGCCGATGGTGACTTGGACAGGGCTGGCTGCCGAGTCGGATAGCGAACGAATTACTGGAACTGATTGCCCCGAGGCAAACAGCCCGCTGGCAAACAGACCAGAGAGGAGCAGCAGGCTTGTGACCCACCAGCGCATCCGATCCACGCAATTCCCTGTACCGTCCCCGGTCCCACACCGGGCGGGCAACGAAAAGACAGCACGAGAAAGATCAGACATAGCCGCGCTGTCGGCACAGACCACCCAGGCACAACAGACCCGTGCCCATCAGAAGCAGAGGTTCCGGTTCTGGAGTGACGGAGGTATTCGAGGTCGTAAATGTGACCGTGACTAGCGGAAACTGGCTGGGATCCTCTACTCCGTCTTCGGTAATGACAAACGTCTGACCTTGGACTAATGCGCCGCCACGAAACAGAAAAGTGTAGATCTCACTCGAATCTGTTAAATCGGCAGGAGCAATAAAGTTGGCGCTTTGGAAGATATCGCTCTCGGCGATGTTAGCCCCGGAGTTCTGTACGGCGTAGGTGTTTTGAAAGGTAAGCGAAATTGAGGTAATGCTGCTACCGACCTGATTGACGCCGCCGAAACAACCGTCAGCGCTGATCGGATTGCCGAGGTCAAGATACGGTCCACCCGGATCGCCGGCGCCGGGACAAACCGAAAACATAAACGAAGTAGGGCTGGTGGTGACGTTTGTGTAATTCGGATCCTGGACCCTGACAGTTACCGCTTTTACCAGGACCGGGCAGCCGATAAACAGCACAGATAGGAGAAGACTACATTTTATGCGCATGGCAGAAAACCTCGCTGTGGAACTTGTGACAGCTTGGAACTGGAGCCCGCATGAGATGTGACCTGAAGTGGGTTAACGTTACACGGAGTTGCTATTGAGGTCAAAGCAAAATATGTGTTGAGAGAGGAGAGTCGGCCAAAGCTCATGTACACTGGCCCGAGCCGAGACCCTCCATGAGAGAAGTCGCCCATCTGGCCCAGGCCGCGCGTAAACCGCTGTCGCTCGAAGAGCAGGTTGCGCGTCTGCATGCGCTTCTGGAGGCATCGCGGCAAATTCATTCGAACATCGCGGTGGACGAGGTGTTGACGCAGACGGCGCGCATCCTGGTGCGTGAACTGGAGGTGGAGGGCGCGCTGTTTCTGGCCGACAGCGGCGATAAAACCATCGCATCCTACGGCCTGCCCCCCACGGCGCCGTTTGAATCGTGTTTGAAGTTTCCGCTGGTGGCGCGTGATGGAAGGCGGCTCGCGCAGTTGATCGTGCGGACCTCGGGGGAATGCTCCCTTTCGGAGTATGAGCAGGATTTCGTCTACGGCCTGGTTCGGCAGACTGCCGTGGCGCTCGAGAAGGCGACGCTGCATGAGCGGGACCTGCGTTGGGCGCGGGTGCAGCAGGACCTCGATGCGGCGCGCGGTGTGCAGCGTTCTCTTCTTCCAAAAGCGATGCCCATCGTTGCGGGACTTTCGATCGCGGCGCGTTCGGAGACCTGCTTCGAGGTGGGGGGAGACTACCTCGACGCCTTCGCCATGCCCGATGGTTCGCACCTGTTCATCGTGGCCGATGTGGCGGGCAAGGGATTGGCGTCGGCCATCGTGGCCACCAGCTTTCGCGCAGCATTCCGATCGTTGGCGACGCAGCCGCTCGCCCTGGCGGAGATTGTGGAACGCGTCGGGCAAGGGCACTGGGAAGAGGGGCAGGAGGCGCGACGGCGGTATGTCACGGCGATCTGCGTCCGGTATGACGCGGCCGCGGCGATGTTGGAGGTCGTGAACGCGGGGCACGATCCTGGGTTGCTGGTTGCGCCGGATGGTTCGGTGCGCATGCTGGCGGCTTCGGGAACGCCGTTGGGGATGCTGTCCTCCATGCGCTACACCGCGGAGATCGTCCCGTTTCCGACCGGATCGAGGCTGCTGCTCTACACCGACGGACTTACAGAGGTGTTTTGCGGCGAGGAGGAGTTCGGATGTGGGCGCCTGACCGAGGCCTTTCGATCGCTCACAACGAGCGATGCTGGCGAGAGCCTGCAGGCGCTATGGCAACATCTGCACACGTTCTCCAACGGCTCGCAGACCGACGACATGACGGCCCTTGCGATCATCCACCAGACGCCCGGCGCGGAAGGGACACACGTCGCATGAAGACGGTGAACTCGGTTGAGATCAGGCTGCCCTCCGAGCTCGGCTTTGAGAAGGTAGTGATGGGAACCGCGGCCGGAATGGCAGCACTGATGGGATTTTCCGCCGACAGGATCGAGGATCTGAAGACCGCTGTCGCCGAGGCCTGCATCAACGCCATCGAGCACGGCAACAAGCAGAATCAAGCCGCCGGTGTCGAAGTGGTTCTTTCGCAAATCGACGGCGAACTGGAAGTACGTGTGATCGATGAAGGCGATGGTGTCAGCGAGCCGCCAGCTTCACCCGATATCGACCGCAAGATGCTGGGGGAAGAGGATCCGCGAGGCATGGGAATGTTTCTGATCCAGGCTCTTGTGGATGAGGCCGAATGGCACCAGGGGCCTCCGGGAAAAAGTTATGTCCGGCTCATGATCCGGCTGGGCCACCATCGCGAAAGGGAGACGATCTGATGCAGCCGCCAACTAAAGTGACCCATCGAACGGGGACAGCAGCGTCGGGGAAAACGGTGGCGATTCTTACGTTTTCGGGCGACATCGCGTCCACCTCCCGGGACGGTATCCTGCATGCCTATCAATCCTTGGACGGCGCGATCCAAACCGTTCTGCTGGACTTTCGCGGGGTCGAGTACATCAACTCTTCGGGCATCGCCATCATCATTCAGCTGCTTCTGGAGGCGCACAAAACGGCTCAGCGCAGCATCGGAATCTTTGGTCTGACACCGCACTTTTCCAAGGTCTTCACCATGGTTGGTGTGGCAAAATACGCGTCCATCTCACCGGATGAGAGCGCTGCCCTGGCGAAGCTCTGATCTGCCCCAGGTACACTTCGCCGGGCTCATTGCGTGAAACTCACCTCGCCAACTTCCACAAGCTGAGAAAGGTCGAGCGGATCTACTTCTCGGTCGCCGGAGATCGAGACGCGCCCTCCCAGGCAAAAACCGTGGCCACAAGAAGAGGCGCCTCCAGCAACCAGAGCGCATCGACACCGAGGAAGTGAACGGCCATGCCCGCCAGCAGGGCGCCGGTCGCGAAGCTCGGCCAGATGACACCAAGGACTGAGTCCGTGGTGCGTTTGTCTGGCGACTTCTCCGAGGCGTTGCCCTCAGGTCGGCGAAGCAGTGAGACGAGCAGAGATGTGGCGTCTCCGGTGATATACGTGGCATGAACCGAGACGCCTTCGCTCTTGCTGAAGGTCCCGTTCTGAAGTCCCAGCGCAAAGCTCATGCACACCAGCACAAAAAAGCTCGTATGGGAGTGTTGCGAAAACAGGGGCACGGGCGCAACCGCAACCAGCGCCGCTTCAACGACGAGCGCCAGAGCGAGCGTCCCATTCTTCCCCAGTCCCAGCCGAGGCAGAAGAAGGCCTCCGCCGGTCGCGAGCAGAAACGCAGCGATCGCCGTAATGTGAAGCCAAAAGGCATCGATCTTTCCGGCACCGAGTGCAAGAGCGCCAAGCACCGTGTTCCCCGTGATGTGACCTGTAAAGCTCCCCACCAGCAGATACGCTGCCGCATCCGCAAAACCGCCAGCAAGGGCCAGCGCGATCAAAACGACCATCGCATTGGCACCCCGCGGGCTTGTTGAGGAACTGTGCTTGTCTTCAGTCTGCGGCGGCATAGGCGTGTTCCGAAGCACGTGTGGTCGCGTGTGCTTTTGGATACTCCGGCGTGTACAGGTATGAGGTAATCATCCCTTTGACAGAATTTGGCCGCTTCACGCGAGCCAGCCCCAGGTCGAAGATCTTCTCCGCCGACTTGGTTGCTGTGTCAACACAGCTTGCCTGGATGCTCCCTTGTGACGGAAACAGCACGCCTTTCTCCAGCTGATCCGGTGTGACCTGATCGGCCAGCGCGCGGGCCGCCTCGATGAAGATTTCGTTGGGCACGTGCTTGGCTTCGGTGACAACGATCGCCAATCCAACTGCGGGGAAGATGTAGAAGTTGTTCGCCTGACTCGGCTCATACGTCTTGCCATTGATCTGCACAGGGTCAAACTGCACCCCCGCCGCGAAGATCGCCTTGCCTTCCGAATACTGGTACGCCTCCTGCGCCGTGCACTCGGCATGGTCGGTAGGATTGGACAGAGCGAAGATGATCGGCCGCTTGTTCAGCTTGGTCATGGCCTCGATCACCTGCTGGGTGAAGGTGCCCTTGACGGTGCTGACGCCGATCAGAATCGATGGCTTGATCGTGTTGATCGCCTCGACGAGATCCTTCGTGGGCGGGTGCGGGTGCGCGTACTTCTTCTGCTCCGCAGAAAGATCTTTCGTGTCCGGTGTAAGCAGACCATCGACATCGAACATCGAAATCTGGCCTTGCGCCTGCTCGTCCGTAAGACCTTCAAGCTTCATGGCGGCGGCAATCATGTTGCCGATGCCAATGCCCGCGGACCCCGCACCCAGGAACAGCACACGCTGGTCCTTGAGCGCGCCCTTGCTGATCTTCAGTGCGTTATACAGCCCGGCCACGGTGACGCTGCCGGTGCCCTGGATGTCGTCGTTGTAACAGCTGATCTTGTCGACATAACGGGCCAGCAGACGGATCGCGTCGACACCCTTCCAGTCCTCAAAGTGGATGCAGCACTTTGGATAAAGGTCTTGCACTGCATCGACAAACTCCTGCACAAAAGCGTCGAGTTCGTCGGTGGATGGACGATGCTGCTTCAGACCGAGGTAGAGTGGATCGTCCAAAAGCTCTTGATTATCCGTGCCGCAGTCGAGCAAGACCGGCAGCAGCACTTCAGGTGGCACAGCCGCGCATGCGGTGTAAAGCTGTAGCTTGCCGATCGGAATGCCCATGCCGTTGGTGCCGAGATCACCGAGTCCCAGAATGCGTCCGCCTGTGCTGACGCAGATCACACGCACATCCTTCACCGGCCAGTTCGCGAGCACCTGCTTCACCTTGCCCCGCTGATCGATCGAGACATACAAGCCGTTCGGCTTGCGATAAATATGCCCGAAAGCAAGGCACGCCGCGCCTACGGTCGGATCGTACACAATCTTCAGGAACCGGGCCGGATCGCTCGCGAGCACGGCGTAGAAGAGGGTTTGATTGTCGTCCGCCAGCTGGGCAAGATAGATGTACTGCTCCAGATCGTTCGGCTTCTTGCTGAGTTGTAACAAGCAGCGTTTTACCTGTTGCTCCAAGGTCTCCTGCCGTGGCGGCAGAAGGCCGATCAGACCCTTCTCTTCGCGTTCCTGCTCCGTAAAGGCGGTCGATCGGTTCGTCTCTGGATTGTGCAGCAGTTCCACTCCGTTTTTCGTTTCGAGGCTCATGGGCGTGCTCCTTAAAAGCTTGGTAGGGTTGCGCTTCGGTTGAAGATCTGAGGTCGAAACAGAAAGCGCTCAGATCAGAAATCTACTTTCGATCGAAATCCAAAGACGGTCCCCGGCTTCGAAGTTCCGCCAACATTGAGAAATCGCTGCACCACAGGCTGAAGTGTGATGGAGCGCGTTACGTCGATCAGGCCGTTAAGCTCCAGAACATCTTCGTTCCGGTGCAGCATGCCGGCGCGTTCGGCGGGGAAAGAGTCGCTGATGCTACTCCGCACATACCCGAAAGCAATCGTGTTGTGCTGCCGCAACGGCAACGGCTCGTCAAACCGAACACCCACCGTCGTCTGCCGAGGCACGTGACTGCGGTGGGATGGCGTCCAGTCGGTCGCCGCTGTCAGATCAATACCTACACCGGAGTTGGGCGATGTACGCCAGACAGCTTGGCTGCCCATCAGATAGATAAGGTAGTTTCCAGAGACGGTTTTTACAGACTCCGTCGATTGAAACTTGCCCGGATTGTAAGCGCTGCCCAACTGATACAGACCGGTGTAGCCCTTGCGTTGTGCGACCGTGTCGAAAGCACGAACGGCGGTGGCTGGCTGCCCGGGTGACCAGCCGATCTCGGAAACATTCGAGGCCGCTCCTCGAAACTGGGGCACAAGGCCGGTCTTGTTGTGCGCGTACGGTATGCGATCCGCCGCATACACCATGGACTTCACATACAGATGTTTCAGCGGGATGACACGCAACTCCGCCGCCGGTGTCGACGGTGGATCGAACGTCTCATAAGTTGCATTCAGATTGCCCAGGGCATATCCAAGCGGTTCCGCTATAAACGATCCCCCAAAATGCTGTGTGCCGTAAAAATCCTGCGCGGCAAACTGTCCGAGCCGAAAGACAATACGCTCCTCCTTCATCCGTTGCTCGAACCACCACGAATCCAGGCGAAAGGTGTCGGCGCTCACCATGCCGCTTGGCTCCGTGATCGTTCCCAGATACGCGCCAAGATTGCCGCCCGCCTGCCACGGAGCCGTGATGTGAAAGAACAACCCAGGCGTATGCGTCAGCTTGCCGAAGTCGATGTCCAGAGTTCCACGCACCCGATTCCAGCTCGCCAGCCGCGTCTTCTGGGCTGAGCGCAGATTCCATAAAGAGTCGGAGATGTACTGCACGTCCAGGTTCACTCCGCGCTCCAGCAAACGTTGGCGTTCGCCATTCCACCCGCCTAACAAATGCCCCCGGTCCTCCGGAGCATGCTCATGCGTGTCCGGTCCGCTTAACTCCTCGCTCCCTTGCTTTTCCTGCTGCGCGCGCAGAGAAAGAGCAAGGGAGCAGGCCAACAATGGAAGGAGCCGAATTAGACGAAGGGACATACACTCTCGCAAATCACCGCATTCAAAGACAAACGTGCTTCTGCTCAGGCCACTTTGTTCGAGATCATCTTTCGAGGATCGACGACTTCGTCGAACTTCTTGCCATCGATGTAGCCGCTCTTCACCGCGGCGTCTCGCAACGTGGTTCCTTCCCGTTGCGCGGTGTGCGCAATCTCGGATGCCTTGTCGTACCCAATCACCGGGCTGAGCGCGGTGACGAGCATCAGCGAATTTTTGACGTACTCCGCCACCTTCGGCTCATTCACCTCCGTGCCTTCGACGGAGTAAATTCGCAGCTTCTCGCAACCGTCGGCCAGAATGCGCGCCGAGTGCAGAAAGTTATTAATGATGATCGGCCGCATCGCGTTGAGCTCGAAGTTTCCCTGCGATCCGGCAAACGCGACCGCCACATCATCCCCGATAACCTGGATGCAGATCATAACCATGGCTTCGCACTGCGTAGGGTTGACCTTGCCCGGCATGATGGAAGATCCGGGCTCGTTCGCCGGCAGAATCAGTTCGCTCAGGCCGCATCGCGGACCGGAGGCCAGCCACCGCATATCGTTGGCGATCTTCATCAGAGCGACCGCCAGGCCACGCAGCGCTGCGTGCGCCGCCACCATCGCATCGAGCGAGCCTTGCGCTTCGAACTTGTTCGGCGCCGTGACAAAAGGCAACGTCGTCAGGTCGGCGATCTCTTTCGCGATCTGCACATCAAAATCAGGTGGCGAATTGAGCCCGGTTCCCACCGCCGTGCCTCCGGCAGCCAGACGGTACATTCCGTCGAGGGACTGCTCAATCCGGAGCAGAGCATTGCGGATCTGCGTGTTGTAGCCCGACCACTCCTGCCCCACGGTGAGCGGAACCGCATCTTCCAGATGTGTCCGTCCGATCTTGACGATGTGCTCCCACTGATTCTGTTTGTTCTCGATTGCCGTGGCGAGAGCGCCTGCCTTGGGAAGCAACGTCTCCTTGATCTCCTTCACAGCCGCAATGTGCATGGCCGTCGGGAACGTATCGTTCGAGGACTGCGACATATTCACATGGTCGTTCGGGTGCACAGGCTCCTGCGCGCCCAGCGTTCCCTTCACCATCTGGATCGCTCGATTCGAGATCACCTCGTTCACGTTCATGTTGCTCTGCGTCCCGCTTCCGGTCTGCCAGACAAACAGTGGAAAATTCTCGTCGAGCTTACCCGCGATCACCTCATTCGCCGCCGCTACGATCAGGTCCGCCTTGTCCTTGGGAAGATGTCCCAGACGCTCGTTCACCAGCGCCGCGGCCTTCTTCACATAGCCGTACGCGTGGTAAACCTGAATGGGCATGTGGTCGTCGCCGATCGAGAAGTGGATCAGGGAACGCTGAGTTTGGGCGCCCCACAGCCGATCTGCAGGCACCTTGACCTGGCCCATGGAATCGAATTCGACCCTCCACTTTCCGTCATCCAGCAGAGTTCCGGGTTTGTAGTGCCCATCCTTAATCTGGGTATCTTCGACGTACGACATCGTGGCTCCTTGGGGACTACTGTGAGGATTGCGTGGTGGTTTCGGACTCGGCCGCGGGTGAATCGGCAACGTGCACCGCACCTCGGAAAAAGCGATCCATGACTACAGCGAGAGCAGATCCAATGGCCGCGCCAAGCACGTAGATCCAGAGATCGCCGAAGCGGCCAATGGCAAGGTCCGGGCCAAAAGCCCGCGCGGGATTGAAGGCTGCACCCTCATATAAGCCGCCCACCGTGCCGAAAGAAAGAACATAGGCAGCTACGGCCAGCGGCGTAAATGGGCCGTTCAACTTCGGGCCACGCGCCATGGCTAAGACTAAAAGAACGAAAGATGCCGTCAGCAACACCTCAAAGCCGACCGCCTGCCATGGCTGTCCTGGCTGCGGGTGAACGGACGCCAGGCCGCTGCTCCCCCCGAAGAACGCCCGCGCCAGCAAGGAGGCGCAACCGGCGCCAGAACATTGAGAGATCCAGTAAAGAAAGCATCTTGGCCAACTCATGTCGCCCCGGAGCGCAAAGGCGAAGCTCATGGCGGGGTTGAAGT
This sequence comes from uncultured Acidobacteriaceae bacterium, assembly GCA_964236945.1. GTDB lineage: Bacteria > Acidobacteriota > Terriglobia > Terriglobales > Acidobacteriaceae > Edaphobacter. The sequence goes on from CAXSGC010000006.1 coordinate 91,657, forward strand.
GCGCGGAGATGTCGCCAAACGCATAGATCGCGATGATCAGCCACATCGCTGCCACCATCGTCAGCAGGGCGACCGTGACGCCGGTCGAAAGCGGTGGCTTCGCGTACGCATGAAAGATCGCGGCGCCGCCAGACAACGAAAATACAAACCCGAACGTGCCCACGAACTCGCTGGCCAAGCGTCGGAAGTGATGCGGCTGGCCGGACCAATCCGCCCGATAAGCATATCGATACGAACGTGGGTCGGGTTCCAGGTACGTCGGCATATTCGGAAGATCGGACGAAACCTGGATCCTTCGGGGCATACACTCCTTCCACTCAATCGACCGTTCGAGCCCGAGGAAACAATGTGATTTCACATCATGGAGCAAACAGCTTGTTCGTATAAGAGTTCCTGCTTACCCATCCGTTACTTGTCTTTTTCGCAAACTTCCATTGCACTCAAAGCAACAAAAAACGTCAGCATTGCTGCGCTCGATCCAGATCAGCCTTTGGCTCTCAACAGAGCACCTCTGCATTTTGTGAATTCCGTGGGGCCCCGGCCACCATCTCCTGACGAAGACGCTAACGCAAGAGCCATACATTGCTGTCGACGGTCTCGCCGACAAAGGCCAGCTTGTGCCCGTCGGGCGAGGGCACGCCCCACAGCGGATCGTCGTGGCGTAAGAAGGTGGCGGTGCCGTCCGGGCGGACGTAGAAGAGGTCGGCGCCTGAAGGAAGCGCCGCGGCCGACACGAACCAACTCTGGGAGTCGGCGGCCCAGGTCACGCCCATCAACTTGTGCCCGATCTTCACGGGGATCTCCCTCTGCTCCGCGCTGCCGGCGTGGCCTGGAGCGCAGGGGATGACGCGGATGCGAGGCCGGGCGGGATCCGGCAGCGGAAGCGCGATCTTTGTGCCATCCGGCGACACGGTCCAGTTCCAAAGCAGGCTTTCGGTCCATGGTGTGCTGCACAGCATGGGGCCTTTGCCCGAGACCGGATCGAGGGCGTAGTAGTGGAACGCCGTGTGCGCCTCGGTCTCGCGAAGGATGCAGCGCGGTCCGAACATAGGGCAGCGGTACTCGTCGAGCGGGCCACCGATGTCGATCTTCACCGGAGCTCCGCCGGCCTCGGGAACGCGGTAGAGCGCGTACGGCTCTCCCGAAAGCCACCTCGACTTGCTGGCGAAGAGTATCCACTTGCCGTCGGGACTCTGTTGCGGAAGCACCTGCAGCATGCTGTCGGAGACGAGCGGCACCGGTTGCGAAGACCCATCGATCGACTGGCGGAAGATATGAAATGGACTGCCTGCAACCTCACCGTCTCGGGACTCAAAGAGGAGCGACTTGCCGTCCGGAGTCCACGCATGGGGATAGTCCTGCCCGGTGCTGAAGGTGATTCGCCGCAGGTCGGTCAACGAGGGGGCGGGCTGTGCGAGCGTAGCGACGTAGACGTCGGGCTGGGTTTTGGAGACGACGGCGGCGATCTGGCGGCCGTCCGCCGACCGGCTCAAGGCGAGCACGTTGGGGACGAGCTGCAACTGCACTGGAGCGGCGACCGGCGTGCCGTTGTCTGTGTCCAGATCGAGTCTTCAAAGGGCGCCGTATCTGGACTGATTGACGTTGCCGGCGAAGAGGATGCCGGACTTTCCCCAGAGGCAGGCCGCGTTGAAGGCGACGCCATCCACGGCGGCGGTTTCAATGTGCTGCTGAATATCGATGACCAGCAGGCGATGGGTTACGCGCTCCCTGGCGTTCTCCGAATTGCCGGCCGGGACAACGGATGTGGGCGGACTGACCTCCTGGAGGATGAGCTTTCGGGCGTCCGCGGACCACAGCAAGACGGGGTACGAATTACCTTCTTGCGCCGTGTTGACTTTCGTCTCGTTGCCTCCGGCGCTGTCCGCGACCCAGAACGTAGTGGAGGCCGTATCGTTGGTTGTGGTGAAAGCGACCTGTGAACCGTCGGGCGAAGGTATGCCGTGGGCGGCGCGGTCGCGAATCAGACGGGGCGCGTCGGAGGCGGTCGAGATGGACCAGATCTGCGGGGTGTGGGTGGAGGTCTGGGTGGCGCTCACGACGATATGGCGACCGTCGGGAAACCACTCGATGCGGCTGACGTCCGCCAGACCCGGCGGGGTTGGGAGCGAGCGCGCGGCTCCGCGGAGATTGCGCAGCTTGAGGCCATGCGGATCGGCGTAGGCGACCGACTTGCCGTCGGGCGAGATGGCGGCCGCGGTGACGGGGTCGTCGGCGCCGTTCGCGGTGAGCTGAACCAGGTTGAAGGCGTGGCGCGGTTCGTTTCGATCGTCGCCGAAGCGTTGCCAGAGTGCGAAGGCGCCGACGGCGGCAAGCAGGAGAA
>CAXSGC010000006.1:94007-123198 GCA_964236945.1 uncultured Acidobacteriaceae bacterium
CACGGCGGCGCGGCGTTGGCGGTTCACCTGGAGAAGCAGGAGAAGGATCGCGGCTGCCCAACGCGGACGGATCGTGGTTGCGGGGGAGCGAGAGGTGACGACGGCGGGCGCGAGGGGGAGCGGGGAGGGGAGGGTCTCGAGCTGGAGCTGCGGTGCCGGAGCCGGCGGCGATGGAATGGACGGAGACTGCTGGCTTCCGGCGCCGATGGCGACAAGCTGCTCGGCTTCGACGGGCACGAGTGCAGACCGGTGCGGGGAAGGAGCCGCGGGCGCCTCCTCGACGAGGTCCATCTCCTCGACCTCGGCTACAAAGCGGTAGCCTTTGCCGATGACGGTCTGGATGTACTTTGGATTGGCCGCCTCGTCCTGGAGGGTGGACCGGATGCGATTGACGGCGGTGTTGATGCTCTGAAATACATCTTCGGGATCGGAGCCGGGCCAGACGCGCGCGGCGATCTCCTGCCGCGTGAGCAGATCGCCGCGCCGCTCCACGAGCAGGATGAGGATCTCCATGGCGATGCGCGGAAGGGGCAGCACGATGGTTCCGCGGCTCAGTTCGTATCGGCCCAGGTGGAGCGTATACCGACGGAAATGGAATACCTTCACGCGAGGCCCCGGGCGCTATCGAAGTGTGCCCTATTCTGCCATACTTACCGGAGCGGCTGCATAAGTTCAACAAACGAAACTGCTTAGGACGCTATACCGAATTGTGAGCGAAACAACCGGGATTCCATAGGAGATTTCGCGTGGATGCTTGTAGGTTGGGCCTGCAATCGAATCCCCAACCGATCCTGAAGCCGGGCTCCCACCGGTTCCGAACCGGTTCCGGAAATCAATCCAGGAGCAGCCTATGCGACTTCGCAGCTTTTTTGCCACGTCCTTTGTCCTTGCGGCAGGCAGCCTCGCCGCCCACGCCGAACCCGTAACCTACAGCCTGGCGGGCCACTTCTCGGGCTCGCTCGGCGGATCGGCGTTTACGGACGACGCCGGCACCTTCCTCTTCCAGGCCGACACCTCGACCGTTAGCTCGCTCGGTCCTGGCTTCTTCGGCAATATGACGGGCGTCGGCACACTGTTGCTGGGCGGCTATGACCCGATCACCTTCGCTGGCACGGCCCTTGGGGTCGAGTCGGAGTACAACGCCGCCGCGTTTTACGATCTGACCACCGGATTCGCGGTAGGCGCTTACACCGACGCGCTCGGCACGTATGACCTTGCTTCGGTGATCGTTCCGATCGCTGGGGCGTTTGTAAGCACCGGCCCCGTCGCCGAGCACACCTCAGCGGGCGACCTGATCGTCACCGGAGCGACCGGCGACGTCACCTTTACCACCGCCGCCGCCGTCGTTACGCCCGAGCCTTCCAGCCTTCTGCTCCTCAGCACCGGCCTGCTGGGAGTGGCCGGGATAGCTCGCCGCCGCTTGACCCGCGGCTGATTTCTTCGAACACTTCAACGCCGCTCGACCTCTGAGGAGCCTCCATCCATGAACCGCTCATCTGCCCGCCGCGTCTCGCTCGCATCGACCCTCGCCACCATGGCTATGTCGATCTCCATGCCGCTCGCCGCCCAAACCGGCTACTCGAGCGTCATTATCTCGTGCGTCTCCAGGCTCTCTGGGGTTTCGCGCATCGTTGCCTCGCCCACCAGCTGCAATGCGGCGGTTGAAAACGTCGTGATGTGGAACCAGCAAGGTCCGGCAGGCGCTCCGGGGCCCGCAGGCGCGCAAGGACCTGCCGGAGCAAGAGGGCTCGCCGGTCCACAAGGTCCGGCAGGACCCACCGGGCCGACTGGACTCCAGGGTCCAGCTGGACCCGCAGGGCCGCGGGGGACGACCGGTGCTGCCGGTGGCAGTGTCCTCGTGGCGAACGCCACGCTTCCGGCGACGATCGGCCCATCCATTGGGTTCATCTTCCCCTTGGTCGGAGCCAGCACGCCGCAGAGTGCCGGAGCCGCCCTGGTCCCCTTGCCGAACGCTTGCAACTCAGCCGTCTTCTCGGCAACGGTTCTGAACGCGCAGGGAACGTCCACCGCGAACTTTTACTTTCTGTTTGGCAACGATAGTGCGGAGCAGAACGACTTCATTGTCCCCCTTACCTGCACCGTCACCGCGAACCATGGAGCGGTGGTCTCCTGCACGGGTTCGCCGACCTACACACTCCCGCAGCTAGGCGCTACAAATTTCGCCCTGTTTGTCGCCGCCGATGCGGGCTTCCAGGGAGCCCACATTCTTATGAAGACGACGTGTCAGTAGCTGCGATTAACTTGTTACCTCCTTGGCGACCGTGACGTCGCCAGCCGTTCGTTCACCCTCCTTCTCAGACACAGACACGGAGCTTCCCCATGCGACTAAGATTGCCTTCTCCCGCCTGCCTCTCGCTCGTTTCCGGCCTCCTGGCGCTGGCCATGCCGACCGCCGACCTGCACGCCCAGAGCACCGTCATCACGTCGTGTGTCTCCAGGCTGACCGGCGTCTCGCGCATCGTGGCGGCACCCTCGGCCTGCAACGCCAATGTCGAGAACGTCGTGATGTGGAACCAGCAAGGTCCGGCTGGTCCGGCAGGTGCCCCTGGAACACCCGGTACACCCGGCGCCATCGGCCCGGCCGGTCCCACCGGACCGCAGGGGCCTCCAGGCCTTACCTATCGCGGAGCCTTCAACATCAACACCTTTCCCTATAACAAGAACGATGTGGTGACCTATCAAGGTTCCACCTACATTGCGCTCAGCACCGCCGGGGGTTTTCCTCCGACCAGCTTCCTGAATGACACCTCGCACGAGTGGGCCTTGCTGGTGCCGCAGGGAGCAACGGGTGCTACCGGGGCCACCGGACCACAAGGCATCCAGGGTGTACCCGGACCAACCGGCCCGACTGGACCTCGGGGAACCACTGGACCACAGGGCTCCGCCGGATCCGCCACTTCTATCAAGTTCTTCTATCTACGGGCAAAGCTCACCGGTTCGCAGTACAGCAAGGTTTTTACCAACGTTTGTCCGGCCAACTTCGATCGCAGTCAGGTGCAAGCGGTGAGTGGCGGCTGCGGTTACGGCAATACATCACAGGATGAGGAAAGCAACGTAAACGTCAACTACTCAGGCCCTGAAGTAAACCACAACCTCAACTCCGACGGGAGCCCCAGGGGCTGGCGGTGTGAGCTCACCAATCCTACCCTGATCCATGACTACGACATCCTCTACGTGGTCGGATGCGCCGGTGTGGAAGGTGCTCCGGGCGCTTCAGGAAGAAGCTACAAAGCCTGCACCTACGACCCCGCCACGCAGGCCCGGTGTACAGCGGCCGATGCCGTCATTGCCGACCCGGGGACAGCGCTGAGTCCACCAGCTTTGACGTCAGATGCGAGCACCGCTGAGAACCTCACTACGCCGGCTGCCACGGGTTCTGGGACGGCAATAAAGAGCGGCAAGCAACGCGTCACGCTATGGTTCCAGAACTAGCCTCAAACCGTTCACACCCCAAGGAGAAATCGATGCGCCTGCATAGCTCGTCTGCCGTCGGATTATCGCTCGTCGCCGGCATTTTATTTTGTTCGATGAACGCCGCTCCCCTTGCAGCTCAAACGACATCTCCCACCGTCATCACCTCGTGTGTCTCCAGGCTGACGGGGGTCACGCGGATCGTGGCGGCACCCTCGGCGTGCAACGCCAATGTCGAAAATGTAGTGCAGTGGAACCAGCAGGGTCCGGCTAGCGCTCCTGGTCCCGCAGGCGCGCAGGGTGCTGCCGGACGAGCAGGCCCGGTGGGCGCGACGGGTGCTCCCGGAGCTGCAGGTCCCACAGGCCACAAGGCCCAGCCGGACCTACGGGAGCCACAGGAACCGTGTCCTCTACAGGCTTCATCACCACGGTGAGCTTCACCACCGCCAGTGGGCCAGCAGACAACGCTCCGGGTGGATACTTTTTCGATCCCACGCAATCGCCTACGCTTACATCCGCGGAAACAACGGACAGCATCGCTTCCGGCAATTACCTTGTCGCCCCTTCCGGCTGCACAGTTAGCGCCCTTCGCGCGGCAACTTACAACACGGCCAATGGGGATCGATCGACGTTCTTTACAAATACGACCTTCACTTTGTACAAGAACGGGCTTGCAACCTCCATGGCATGCACGTCCTTTGACGGCCTGCTGTGCGTCGACACCACCCATAGAACTACGATCCGCGCTGGGGACAGGCTGTCCATAAACTTCTTGGATAATTTCGCTGTACAGGGATACACCACGCCTCCGGCGAGGTATACGGTATCGCTTTATTGCCAGTGAATCTGAACGACCGCAAGGGCCGGCTGGGCCAAGCTGGAGCTGCCGGTTCCTCGACTAACCCTTACCCAAAAGATGAGGACTCCATGAAACTCTTTTCTGCCCTGCGGCTCTCTCTTGTATCCGGCCTTTTGGCGGTGGCGATGCAGCCTGCCAGCGTTGAGGCTCAGAGCACGACGATCACATCGTGCGTGTCGAAGCTGACGGGGGTGGCGCGGATCGTCGGCGTGCCGTCAGCTTGCAATGCGAGTCTCGAAAATGTTGTGCAGTGGAATGAGCAGGGCCCGCAGGGCCAACAGGACCGCAGGGTGCTCCCGGAGCCGGGGGGCCTCAAGGACTTCGCGGACTGCAAGGAACACCCGGACTACAAGGCGTTCCCGGACAGACCGGGCCGCAAGGGCCAGTTGGAGCTACAGGGCCGCAGGGACTTCGCGGACTGCAAGGAACACCCGGACTGCAAGGCGTTCCCGGACAGACCGGCCCACAAGGGCCAGCCGGACCCACAGGACCCACAGGACCTCAGAGCCCAGTCGGACCGGGCTCTGGTCTGGCCTACACCATCCACCAGTACAGCATCACAGGCACCCTCGGAAGAGGCCTCTTTGTGGGTGCCGGAAAAGCAGTTTGCCCCGACCGTGAAGTAGCGATCGCGGCCAGTTGCGGCTACCAATATCCAACGTTCACCGACGACCAGCAGAATGTGGTTCTCAATTACGAAGGCATCGACCCCAGCAACCCCAACGGCACCCTTTGCTTATTTACGAACACGTCAAGGGACACTCGCAACGTCAGTGTCGGCATCTCGTGTCTGGCTCAGGCGGACACGGCGACGTCCGCGGCGCAGGTGGTAAAGAGTTGCACCTACGACCCCGACGTCCAGATACCTTGCACGGAAGCGGACGCCACTGTCTTCGATCCCGCCGCCGACAAGGCACAAGCACTCGCCACGCTGAAAGCGATGAACGCCGCTGGACCAACAACGCCCTCCGGCGCAAATGGCCCGCATAAGGTAAAGCGCAGCGTCACCCTATGGTTCCGCGACTAAGCCTTACCCAAATCCAACGAGGAGACACCCTTGAAATCTACTTCGCAATCCCTGATCTGCCTTGGTCTCTCTCTCTTCGCCCCGCTTGCGGCGCGCGCCACCACGCTCCCGCTCACCGGGGATGCCACGGTGAGCGCCACCTCTCCAAACACCAACTATGGACGTTCGCCGAACCTTGTGGTCAACTCGAGCAGCAACGGTCTGCTGCAGTTTTCCCTGCTCAACCTGCCTACTCAAACCACACCGGCGCAGGTCGCACGTGCCCCGATCACGGTGTTCGTCAACACGCTGAACCAACCGGGCAGCCTAGTCGCGCAGTTTGCGGGCGAGACCTTCAACGAAAGCAGCGTCAACTACAACAATGGACCGGGCACCAGCACCGCCTCGGCGCCCGTGCCGGTTACGGTGAGCCAGAGCTTCGTCACGCTCGATGTGACGGCCATCGTCCAGGCCGACATCGCAAACGGCAAAGCTGTCGCCGACTTCAATCTTGCGGCTCGCGCTTCCGCTCTCGGCAAACTCGACATTGCGGTCGACAGCAAGGAGAACACGACGACATCGCACCCGGCGGTGCTGGATATTACGTTGGTCGATCAAGGGCCTGCTGGTGCGCCTGGTGCGGCGGGACCTACCGGTCCGACAGGTCCGACCGGCCCCAAAGGAGCTACGGGCGCGCCAGGTGCGGCGGGAGTCAATGGCAGCGGTCTGGGGGCGATCTTCACCAGCACGATGAGCTTGCCGTCGAGCAATGTCGCCACCGGCTACTTTGGTCCGCTGTCGGGAACCTCCGCCGGCGCAAACTTTTTCACCTTCTTCGGCCAGACCGTTCCCGTGGCCTGCACGGCCAGCCACTTCAACGTGATGCTTTACGCGCAACCATTGAAATCTCCTGTAACCGTGAGCCTCAGCCTGACGGATGTCCTCACGAGTGCGACCGATCTGTTAGCGTGTACCGTTCCCGTGGGCCAATCAAGCTGTACTGCCAGCGCTAGCAAGGTTCTTCAACCAAAGACCCTCTACCAGATCAGCGAAACCGACGCGGCAGCCGGACAGCAGATCAGCACCAGCTTCCTCTGCCAATAGGCCACGAAGCCGACACCTCTCTTCACTACCGGTGAAGTCTCGCTCAAACTAACCTTCTTTGGAGGACTTACAAATGAGTCTACCGATCCTTGTTGCACTTGTTGCCCTCACACTAGTTCCCGCGGCGCACGCTTCAACAATAACCTATCAATTTAACGTGACCGCCAGCAAAGCAAGGTCTGGTGGAGCATTTGACGCCTCGTACAGGATAACGTTCGACCCAACACTTAGTTATACGGATGAGACGGACGGCATCCGTACCCTGTCCATCCTTACCTCTGGAAGTGCGGTCCCTACGAGGCTGGCTTCGCAGCCACGCCGGATTTCAATTACGATCCAGATATCCCGCCAGCCTGATCGTCGGCGGCTTCGTGAGCCAGGTAGAGTACCTACGCCCCGGCACGAACGACTTTGTATTTAGCGGTAACAACTTACTCACCGTTCCCACTCTTGCACCTTTGTCGTCTCGAATACGGCACACAGGATCGATTCTGAAATTTATAGGGGAAGTGTCGTGGTGAGCGAGTCACCCGAGCCTTCAAGCCTGGTTATCCTCGGTACAGGGTTGCTGGGCGCGCTGGGAGTCGGCCGCAGATCCCTGCTTAGAATTCCGCGACGAAGTAACAACGCAGGCTAAGTTCCCGTGTAACTAAGTTGCATACGCACTCGACTCCCGGAAGTCCACGCTCAAAGGAGGAACCACGGTGGCTACCAACGTTCTTGTTCAGGATCAGACTTCGGTTCTCCCGGGTGTCGACGAGGAGCTGGCGGGCCGCCTCACGTCGGGGCGGCGCCGGTTGGGCGGGCGGAGCGCATCAGCGCCATCGATGTGCTTCGCGGCTTCTCGCTGATGGGCATCCTCATCATGAACATTCCGGACTTCGCTCTTCCGGCGTTCGCGGCCGGCATCCCCGTTTCGACCGTAAAGCCGGTCTTCAGCGGACCGCACTGGCACCTCAACGCCGGCCTATGGTTCGCGCGCTGGATATTGGCCGAGGGCCGGATGCGCGCGCTCTTCTCCATGCTGTTCGGCGCGGGCGTCATCCTGATGACCGGCCGCGCCGAGGAGCGGGGCTCCGGTGTCCGCACCGCCGATATCTTTGTCCGGCGCAACATGTGGCTCGTGCTGATCGGCATCGCCCACTGCTACTTTATCTGGCACGGCGACATCCTTTATCCCTACGGGATGACGGCGCTGCTGTTTCTCTTTCCCTGCCGCAACCTGAAGCCGAAGACGCTGCTGTGGGCAGGCGCCATCGTCCTGCTGGCGGGCGGAATGATCTCCGAATCGGTGTATCTCTCCAATGTTCGCAAGGACTACGCTGCCGCGGAGAAGGCGTATGCCGCGCAGAGGGCGCACCAGACGCCGACCGATGCTCAGAAGAAGGACATCTCCACGTGGGAGCATCGCAGCGGACGCCACAGCCAGGAGGAGATGTACAAGGAGATCGCAAAACACCAGGCGTATGGCGTCTCGCGAATGTACGAGCGCGGGAAGTCGTACAGCTTCGAGACCGGATACTTCTTGCCGTTTCTGCCCGACGTGCTGGGCATGATGCTGCTCGGCATGGGCCTGTGTCGCAACGGCTTTCTGACGGCGAAGCTCCGCTCACGCACCTACGCGATCTGCGCCGCCGTGGGCCTGGGCCTGGCGTGGCCGATCTCCGCCTGGGGCGCCTGGTACATGTGGAAGAGCGGCTTCGAGCCCTTTCACATGGACAAGGTGTGGTTCACCTATCAGGGGTGTCGCCTGGCGGGTGCGATCGGCAACGCCTCGGTCGTTCTTCTGCTGGTAAAGCACGGCATCTTTCGCCGCCTGCTTTCGCTGATCGCGGCCGTCGGTCAGACCGCGCTCTCGAACTATCTGCTTACCAGCCTCTTGATGCAGACCGTCTTTGTCTGTAGCCCGCTCCACTGGTACGGCTACCTGGAGTATTACAAAATCTACCTGGTTCTGCTGGGCATGTGGGCGATCAACCTGACGGTCAGTGCTCTCTGGCTGCGATACTTTCGCTTCGGTCCGGCGGAGTGGGCGTGGCGCTCACTTACTTACTGGAAGCTTCAGCCGATGAAGCTGAGGGCTTGATCCTATCAACCACCCAGGATTTCCTCTAACTCGGTCCAACGCCATACTATCAATTAGACGGCTCCGTACCGTGGCTATTCGTTAGAACCTGTAGTTCGCGGAGAACTGTAGGTGCCGTTCGACGGATCGCACGTCCGTTGAGCGATGGAGGCGAGCAGATTGGGGGCTTTGCGTACATGGCGCGCGAGTCTGCGCAACCGTTGTAACTCCATCCGTCGTCGTAACCTTGCGATCTATGCGGTAGAGTCGACGCTCGCACAGGTCGCTCAACCAGAGCCTCGGGTTCACACATCCCATGATGTCGTAAAAGAAGGGATGGAGCCGCTTCAGTAAAGCCCGTATGGGCCCTACACTAATTCCAGCAACTTTGCCGAATCGAAGTACTTATTACTCATGAATCTTAGATATGCATGTTCTGCTGGTTGCTGGGCTGGTAGTCGGTGAACTTGCCTCTCCGGTGTTGGCACAAGAAAATTCTTCTATTGATCCCGCTCCAGGCAGACCCCCTGCTAAAAGCCGCCGTGGCCATCCCGAAGACGTGCGGCCGCGGCTCGATTCTGACTACGGCAACCGAGCAGAGGGCGAGGTCACAATCAGGCTGGGCGTATGGATCCAACCGGCTGCCACTTCCCTACCTTTACGCTGTACTGCCCCGCGATGATGTGCGTGACGTTGTAGAACCCTGAGTTGTCCGAAGTGGCGTCCGCAACCGACAAACGACCCCGATTCGGGGTAGGGCGGAACTCTCAGCTTACCTCAACCGGTAGTACAGCAAAGCCGGGCCAGTTGAGGCCGGTGTGTTTGGGTGATTCGTTCAGGCGACAACGCCGGCAAGGGCCAGTTCCTCTTCTGTTGCGGGCGCGGTTGGTTCCATTTTGAGCAGGTCGTTGAAGCGGTTGAAGTAGTTGAACAGACCGATAGCGGCCATCAGCTCGACGACCTCGCCTTCGGAGAAGTGGGTGCGCAGCCGAGCGAAGTCTTCAGGGGTGTAGCCGTGCGCGTTGAGCGTCATGATTTCGGCGAGGTGGATGGCGACGCGCTCTCGCTCGGTGAAGCCGGACTCCGACGCTGGACGTTCCATGGCGTTCAGCTGGGCGTCTGTCCATCCGAGCTTGCGACAGATGGCGGTGTGCGAGGCCAGGCAATACGGCGTTTGATTGAGCTGCGACGTTCTGACGATGACGAGTTCCTTGACCGCCTTTGGCAAGGTTCCCGTATTGAGCACGGCTTCCATGTGGGCGATGATTGTTTCAAAAATTTCGGGCCGGTGCGCCAGGGTACGAAACATGTTGGGGACGTTTCCGCGATCGCGGAGGTAGCGATCGTAGATGGCGATGGCAGCATCTGGAACCTGATCACGAGAAAGGCGGGAGATGCGGGGTGTACTTGGCATCGGAGATCCTCGTGCTCTAGCTTACCGCGTGTTGCTCAGAGCCCGGGGGGAGAGGGGACGAGGCTTTGACCCGCTCCAGCTGATTTGCTATAACTACGGAAGCGAAGCGTGTGTGTGTGTCTCCCGCGTCTTCTGAACACTCCTGAGTAGCTCAATGGCAGAGCATTCGGCTGTTAACCGAAGGGTTGTAGGTTCGAGTCCTACCTCAGGAGCCAACCTATTCACCATAAATATGGCGCCGGAACGTTAGAGAGAATCGCGGAATCCGGGCACTGTGCCCAACTTTGTGGCCCACCCGCCATCAGAATGCTTGCAGTATGCGTCGCAACGCATACTGTCCGGCACCCCTACTATAGTTTTTTTCAGTACAGGGCTTCCCTGCTTGATGTAGCCTCGATACACGCTTGAGTGCGTCCTTCTTCTGCTTCAATCTGCATCCGCGGCCAAAGCCATGGTCGCAGATAGGGCCTTCGCCAAAGCTGGACAGCGAAAGTCCCTGGCTACGGACCTGGCCTCATCTGCAGCAAGCCGTTGTGCGACAATTCGCAACATGCTACACAGGCTTCGGCGGCATGGGACAATTTGTGCTTGATGGGGATGCAGGTTTGGAGGCGTCAGGATCTGCCGGTCTTGCGTTGCGGCTTCGGGGCGCGTGCCGGTGGGACCTGCTGGCGCTCGGCGAGGTGATGCTGCGTTTCGATCCAGGCGAGGAACGCATTGCGCGCACGCGGAACTTTCGCGTGTGGGAGGGTGGCGGCGAGTATAACGTTGCGCGTGGGGCGAGCCGCTGCTTTGCTCTGCGCAGCTCGATTGCGACGGCACTGGTCGACAATCCGGTGGGGCGCTTGATTGAAGATCTGATGCTGCAGGGCGGCGTGGATCAATCGCATGTGCGTTGGTCTGCGTTCGACGGCATGGGATCGCGGGCGAGGAACGGAATTTATTTTCTGGAGCGTGGCTTCGGCGTCCGTCGGGGCATGGGCGTGATGGATCGCGGACACACGGCGGTGTCGCAGATCGAGCCCGGCGATATGGATTGGACGACGATCTTTCGCGACCAGGGGGTGCGGTGTTTTCATACAGGCGGCATTATGGCTGGGCTGAGCGAGAGCGCCACCGAGGTGGTGCGGGAGGCGATGACGGAAGCGCGCCGGCACGGAGTTGTGGTGAGCTTCGATTGCAACTATCGGGCCTCCTTGTGGAACGACCGCGGCGGCCGGCGCAAAGCCATCGAGGTCAACCGGTCGCTGATGCCGATGGTCGATATTTTGTTCGGCCATGAGGGCGACCTTGCGGAGGATCTCGGCGAGGCCTCGCAGGGGCCGATATGGCACACCTTGGAGAGCTTCCGGGCGATGGCGGAGGGAGTGTCTCACGATTTCCCAGAGGTGAAGGTGATCGCCAGCACAGCGCGCCGGCCGCATACCGCGAGCCGCAACCGATGGAGCGGATTTGCTTACGGGGAGGGCGCGGCGCATGCGGGCATGATGTTTGAAGAGCTCGACATTCTGGACCGCGTGGGCGGCGGAGATGCGTTTGCGGCAGGTCTGCTGTATGGTCTGCTGGCGGGGAAAGGTCTGCCGTGGGCGCTGAATTGCGGCGTCGCTCACGGTGCGTTGACGATGACCACGCCGGGCGATGGTTCGCAGGCAACCCTGGCGGATGTGGAGCAGGTGATGGCAGGCGGTCTAGCGGCGACGATACGGTGACGGTGCAGGGGCTGAGAAGATGACAGGCAAGGTTGACGTACTGCGAAGGATCGAAACGGGTGGGCTGGTTCCCGTCTTGCGGGCCGGGAGTGAAGAGGAAGCTCTCCAGGTGGCCGAAGCGGTGATTGCCGGCGGCGTGGATGTGCTGGAGCTGACGATGACGTTGCCCGGTGCGATGCATGTGCTCGGGCGGCTGAAACGGGAGCGTCCCGAGCTGCTGCTGGGGGCCGGTACGGTGCTCGATCCTGAGACGGCGAGGATCTGCATTCTGGAAGGCGCGGAGTTTATTGTGAGTCCAGCGACGAACCTAGCGACGATCGCTCTTTGTCAGAGGTACTCGATTGCGGTGCTTCCGGGGGCGCTGACGCCGACGGAGATTGTCGCTGCGTGGCAGGCGGGTGCGGACGCGGTAAAGGTCTTTCCTGCGAATTCGATGGGCGGGCCGACGTATCTCAGGAGCATCGCGGGCCCATTGCCCCAGGTTCGGTTGATTCCAACCGGTGGAGTTTCTGTATCGAACGCGCGGGCGTTCCTGGAGGCTGGAGCGATGGCTTTGGGAGTGGGCGCGGACCTTGTCGATCTGGAGGCGATCCGTGCGGGACATAGTCAGCGGGTGACGCAGAAGGCGGAGGAATATGTCGGCATTGTGCGCGCGTTTCAGGCAGGCGGGGACTAGAGCGAGGCCCGGTGGGAGATGAAGGTGAGTAAGGGGATCGATCGAGTCGATTATTGAGCGTAGAGGCCGCTTGCGAGCGAGGTACGATAGGCGCGCCATCCGGGAACGGCGCCGAGCAGGGCGGCGAGGGCCACTGTTGCGAGGGCGTAGATCTCCACGCGGCGAGAGGGTGCCGTGAGCAGGATCGAGAGGCCGGTCGCGCGTTCGATGGTGCCGTGAAAGGCAAACAGCGCGGCGTAGAGGACGACGAGGCCAAGGATGGTTCCGGCCAGGGCGAGCAGGGCGGCCTCTGCGATGAAGAGCGCGAAGACCTGTCGGGCGTGCAGGCCGACCGATCGCAGGATGGCGATTTCGCGGCGGCGCTCGTTGAGGCTGATGTAGAGCGCGGCGAGCATGCTGAGCAGGCCGACGACGAGGACGGACGCGGAGACGAGCGAGAGCGCTGTGTCGGCGTAGTCCATAAGCGCCCAGAGTTCCTGCAGGGTATAGGCGGGGATGATCGCGGTGAGCGGCTCGGGCTTATAGGTGTTGATCTCACGCTGGAGGTACAGGGTGCTGATGCGGGACTTGCCGGCGACGAGAAAGGACGTGATCTCGTCGACTTTGAGTTCGGATGGGTCGAGCTTTGGGACGGCTTCGCCGATGGCGGGCGGTGTTCCGCCGGTCCATCGGAAGTGCATGGCTTCCTCGCCGAGCAGCGTGATGTAGACGGCGCTGTCGATGGGTGTACCGGTGCGGTCGAGGATGCCGGTGACGGTGAAGAGGACGTTGTCGTGCTGGAGGATGGAGTGTTCTTCGATGCCATGCGCGAGGGTGAGTTTTTGGTCCAGATGGACGTCGAGGCGGCTGGCGACCTCTGCACCGACCGCGGCGTCGAGGAGTTGTTCGGGAGCGGCGCCCTGGACGAAATGGAGGGACTGGCCGCCGCGATAGCGATAGTGCCGGTAGAGATTGTCGTCGGTCGCAACGACGCGGAAGCCGTGGAAGGAGTCGCCCATGGAGAGGGGAATGGTCCATGCGACGGCGGGGTGCTGGGCGAAGTGCCGGTAGGTCTCCCACGAGACGGTATTGGACGCGTTGCCGATGTGGAAGACGCTGGAGAGAAGGAGGGGCAGGTCGCCGCCGCGCGCACCGACGATGAGGTCGGTCCGGGAGATGGTTCCGGCGAAGCCTGCGCGCATGCCGTTGCGGAGGGCGTCGACGCCGGCGAGCAGCAGGATGGAGAGCGCGATCGAAAACACGGTGAGGACGGTGGTGACGCGGCGTGAGCGGAGGGACTTCCAGGCAAGCCGGAGAAGGGTCATGCCTGCACCTCGGGGCGGGCGCGGTTGATGGAGGTGAGGGAGACGGAGCGGTCAAAGTGGGTGGCCAGGCCGCGATCGTGGGAGACGAAGAGGAGGGTCGTTCTGGACTCCTGCGTGAGCTCGGTGAGGAGGTCGAGAAAGCTGTCGCGGCGGTCGGTGTCGAGGGCGCTGGTGGGCTCGTCCGCGATGAGCAGAGCAGGTGCGCCGATGATGGCGCGGGCGATGGCGACGCGCTGCTGCTCCCCGACCGATAGCTGCGTTACGGGTGCATCGAGGGGGGCGTGGATGTCGAGGCGGCGGGCGAGGCGGAGGACTTCCTGCGCGATCGTTGGGGATTGAATGCGGGCGCGGCGATGTGCGTGGAGATCGCAGGGAAGAGCGATATTTTCGCCAGTGGAGAGATAGGGAATGAGGTTGAAACCTTGAAAGATGTAGCCGATGCTCGCGCCGCGGACCGTGTCGCGCGATCGAGCGGAGAGGCGGTTGAAGTTGTGGCCGAGAACATCGACCGATCCGCCGGCGGGTGTGAGGATGCCGGAGAGGAGGCTGAGCAGCGTGGTTTTGCCACTGCCCGAGGGACCCCAGAGAAAGACGCGTTCGCCGGCGCCGATGAGGAGCTCGCCGATACTGAGCACAAGCGCGCCGCGGGGGTAGGCAAAGGTCACGTTGCGCAGGTGCACCGCGGGTTCGTCAGACATGCGTTTACGGGGCGTAGGGCTGGACGGAGTCGCCGTCAAGGTTGAACGACACGCTGCCGTACGGGCTCTGCACGGCTGTCACGTGAAGCTGGCCGGAGACGAGGATGGGCTCGGTAAAGCTCATTTTGGCGTGTTTGCCGCTGCGCAGTTTGACGTAGATCATCTGGTTGGGCGGCGGCGGAGGAACGTGGATGCAGGCGCCGGCAAAGGGCACGAGGAGGAACTCGGTCACCTGTTCGGCATCGTCCTCGAGCGGCACCATGAAGCCGGGAACGGCGACGGTTTTCTTGTCGAGCGCGCGGGCGGGGGAGGGGGCCGCGTCGGCAGTGAGGGTCTTGAGTGTGGACCAGGCGACGGGCTGGGGGGAAGGCGCGGCGGCAAGCAACAGTGGCGCGAGCAAGACCATGGTGACGGCGAGTCTCTTCATGGTGCCTCCGTGGGAGCCGGATGGAATTTAGATGCGTGCGCTATTTAGAAGTGCTGGAATCAGGGCTCAGTGCCGACGGCGCGGGTGTGACCGCGGGTGTGGAGACCGGGAAGCGCTGCCCGCGTGTGGCGCCGAAGGGACGCTCGTTGAAGGTGGTCCAGCGGCGGGACTGGCGCTCGTCGGCGGAGTGCTGCGCGGCGTCCCACAGGTCGGCCGAGATGCCGTTGAGGTCATAGACTACCTTGCCGTCCTTGAGGGTGAGTTGGCAGACGAGCTTGCGGTTGCCCATCATGCGGGTGTTGTACATGTCCACAAAGCCGAAGTTGCCGGTATCGACGGAGAGAACGGCAACATCGGCGAGGCCGCCGACGGAGAGATTGCCGTATTGTTCCTGCCGGATTTCGTGCGCGGGGTTGGCGGTCATCTGGGCGACGACCTCGGGAACCGATTCCCCGACGACCATGAGCTTGTCGGCGACGTTGAGCAGGTCTTTCATGCCGTTGTTCATGGAACCGACGTGGAGGTCTGTCGAGATGGAGTCGGGCCGGTAGCCGGAGCGCACGATGGGCGCGGCGACGGTCCAGGCGAAGCTGCCGCCGCCGTGGCCGACGTCGCAGAAGATGCCGCGCTTGCGCATGACGAGCAGAGCCTCGGAAGGGAGGCCGGTCGCGGGGTTCTGCTCGCCGCGCAGGCCGGAAAAGCAGTGGGTGTAGATGTCACCGGGCCGCAGATGGGTGGAGACGAGTTCCAGCAGCGTGCGCTCGATGCGGCGTGCGCCGTAGTCGATCATGACGGGAACGTCCGCGATGTTGCCGGCGATGACGGCTTGGTCGAAGGGCTTCCACTCGGGGCCGGTGAAGTGGGCGCTCTTGATGCCGACGATGACGCCGGGAAATTTCTTCGCTTTTTCGCCGGTGAGTTTGCCGTCCATGTCGTCGAGGTTGTCTTCGTACTTCGGTCCGCGCATGCCGGCGCCGACGATGTTGAGCTCGGCGAGGACTCGGGTTTTGCTGCGGTCGATGACGCGATCTTTGAAGTCGTCGAAGTTGCGCCAGCCGGAGCTGCCGGCGTCGACCACCGTGGTGACGCCGTTGCGGAAGGTATACCCGTCGGGGTAGAGGGAGAGGTCGCCCGCATAAGAGCCTTTTTCGCCGGTGCCGGCGTAGACGTGGACATGGAGGTCGATGAGGCCGGGCGTGACGTAAAAGCCTTTCACGTCGATGGTTTTCAAGGCGTCTTTGGGGCTCAGGTTTTGGGCGACGGCGACGATTTTTCCATCCTTGATGCCGACGTCACGGTCGGCGTCGAGGTGGTTCTTTGCGTCGACGACGTGGCCGTGAACCAGGAGGAGGTCGTAGGGTAGCGGGTTGGCGGGCAGGGCCGGGGCGCGGGCGCCGTCTTCCTGGGCGCCGGCAGGGAGGTTGAGGCATACCGCCGCCGCGACCAACAAGACGGTGCGGATGCGGCGAGAAAGCATGCGGGACTCCTTTAAGCTTTGGTGGCGGTGAAGGTGGCCCCGCCAAACTCGCCCATCTTCACGTCGCCGGAGATGGTGGCGCCCTGCACGGTGCCGTTGAAGTGGAAGGGGATGTTGTAGCCGTTTGCCGCCATGTCGCTGTTGAGCTGGATCCGGTCGGCGACGATCTTGCCCTTGAACTGGGCGTTGAAGATTTCGCCGTTCTGGGTGCCGGTGAGCATGTCGCCCGTCTGCTGGAGGATGAACTGCTGGTGGCCCACACCCTGATCGTAGGCGATGACGGCGTTCCAGGTACCGGCCACCTGCTGCGTGGGGCCGGTGGGGACGACGGGGTTGGGATGCGGGCCGGGATTGCGGAGATGTTGGGCGAGGGATTTCGCGACGATGACCGGGTCGCCGGGCTGCATCATGTACGGCATGATAGTGATGGAAGAGGCCATGTTGTCGGGGCGCTTGCCCGCGCCGCCCATAACGAGGACGCGCGGCGTGGCAGCGTCGAGTGCAGCGACAAGTTCGATGCCGGTAATGCCGACGGCGGCGCCGTCCCAGTTGATGTGAAGCAGGGGCGCGCGGTTGGAGAGATCGGCGGTTGGCATCTCGATGGTGGTCGTGAGGGAGGGGATGCCTTTGAGGGCGTCGGCGATCTGGTTGTCCCAGCTGAGCCATTGCGCCTGCTCCGCGGCGTGGTCGCGCTTGTACCATGCGCGCACGGCGGCCAGCATGCCCATCGCTTCCTCCTTGCCGACCTTGAGCGCGCGGCCCCAGTTATGGTGCGGAGCGGCGTTCCAGAAGGCGGCTTCGCACAGGTTTTTCGGACCGAGGAGGACGCCCGCGGCTTGCGGTCCACGCATGCACTTGCCGCCGGAGTAGCCGACAAAGGTGGCGCCGGCGGCGATGTGGATGTTGGGCACGAGCGGCTCTTCCGCGGCGGCGTCAACAAAGACCGGGACACCTTTTTGCTGGGCGATGGCGCAGACGGTTTTGATGGAGAGCGGATCTTCAAACGCGCGCGGGCCGGAGAGGATGTAGATCATGGCGGTGCGATCGTTGAGCTTGGCGCGCATCTCGGCGGCGGTTTCGACTTCGACGATTTTGGTGCCGGACATGCGGACGCCGAAGTCGTAAGGGTTGCGCGAGTATTTGGGAAAGACGACCTCGTCGCGGACGCGGACGTAGGGGAAGGCCTGCGAGAGTTCGGGGTCCATGCCGACCGAGCAGGCGGTGGTGGCGAGGGCAATGGCGGCTTCGCAGCCGCAGGTGACGATGGCGCCGGGAGCTCCCATGAGCTTCGCGATCTCCGCTCCCACGGCGGCCATCATCTCGTCCATCTGGACGTAGTAGAGCGAGGCCTCGAACATGGCCTGCTTGACCTGTGGCAGGGACTCGGAGCCGGAGATAATGGTGTAGGTGCCGCGCGCGTTGACGATGGGGCGGACGCCGATCTCGGTGAACAGATTGTTGGTCGGCGTTCCCTTGGCCGTGAGCTGGTGGGTGGTGAGCACGGTCGGGTCTATGGCGGGGGCGGCGCCGGTAAGAGGCGCGGCGAAGGCGGCAGCGGAGAAGATTCCGGACTGCTTGAGGACATCGCGCCTGGACCATCGAGGCAGACGTGCGAGAGGCATGAAGGCTCCATTGAAGCGTTGATTACAGCGAGGCGATGCAGTCGATTTCGACGAGGGATTCCCCTGGGACGCCGGAGACGGCGACGGTGGTGCGCACGGGCGGCGTGCTGCCCCAGCGGCCGGCGTAGGCGGTGTTCATGCGGGCGTAGTTGGCCAGGTCGCTGAGGTAGACGTTGACTTTGAGGACCTTGTCCATGGAGGAGCCGGCGGCGATGAGGTTCTGCTCCATCTCGTCGAGAACGTGTTTGGTGTGCTCTTCGATGGTGCCCTTGAAGTGGGCGCCGATGCCGGCGATGAAGACAAGATTGCCGAAGGTGACGATGCTGCTGAAGAGCGGTCCGTTGGCGGCTTTCGCGGGGCCGGTTGCGGGCGGCGCTACCGGTGGTGCGGTGGCGCCGGGCGACGGCGCCGGAGAGACGCGGTGGACGGCTCGCTTCTCCCAGACGGGCTGGGTGGAAGCTTGCGCCTGGACTTCGGGCGCGAGCGAGGCGATGGCTGTGACCCCCGCGGCAGCGGCAGCGGCGTTCTTCAAAAGGCCTCTGCGAGTTTGTGCCTTCATGGTTGTTCTCCTGGTGTCTAAGCGTGGGTGAGCGCGGCGCGGATACGGCGGCCGACGTCATGCGGGGTTGCCTCTAGATGCGGCCGAACTGCTTTACGGCTTCGACGATGGAGTGGAACTTCTCGATGTAGGGGTACATGCTGTGTTCGCTGTTGTCGAGCTGCTGGGCACGGATGAGGATCTCCGCGGCGTGGGCGCGGGGGACGACGACGACGCCATCCTGGTCGGCGACGATGATGTCGTTGGGGTCGACGCGGGTTCCTGCCACTTCCAGTGGGACGTTCATGCCGCCGAAGCGGTAGTGGCCGACGGAGGTGGAGGGGACCGGGCCGGTGGCGTAGACGGGGAAGCCGATGCGCTTGAGCTGCGGCAGATCGCGGACGCCGCCATCGACCACCGCACCGACGAAGCCGCGGGAGAACATGGCGGTCCCCATGAGACCTCCCATGCCGGCGATGTTGGCGCCATCTTCAACCTTCATGACGTAGACCGATCCGGGGCCGCCGCTGTCGATGGCGGCGAGCATGCCGTTGAGTGCCTGCGGGTCGCTGTTTTCTTCCTTTTTCAGAAGCACGGTGATCGCGGTGCCGGCGAACTTGGTGGGAAAGATGGACTGCATGGTGTGGGCCATGTAGTGCTTTTCGTGCAGCACCAGCTCTTCTGCATCGGAGACGGAGGCGGCTTCGACGTGGCGGTACTCCTCGATCATGAGGGCCGGGTTGCGTTCGAAATCGGCCTGGGTGAGCGGTGTGCCTGCATGCACGATGGCGGCTCCGGCGGCGAGCGTGAGTACGGCAGAGATCGAAAGGACGCCAGAGCGGAGGTGTTTTTGAGCGGGCATTGCGTTCGACCTCCTGGACTTCTTGCGACCTCTTTGGACTTCTTGCGACCTCTTGCGATGTTGAACCGGAATGATAGGAGCATCGTACCGGTTCTTGCTCCTGCCTCGCTCACAGCCGGTCGTCGAGATAGCGGATGCGGCGAGGGTTGGCGAGCTAGAAGTTGAT
This sequence comes from uncultured Acidobacteriaceae bacterium, assembly GCA_964236945.1. Classification (GTDB taxonomy): domain Bacteria; phylum Acidobacteriota; class Terriglobia; order Terriglobales; family Acidobacteriaceae; genus Edaphobacter. The sequence continues at coordinate 113,367 of CAXSGC010000006.1, forward strand.
CTTGCCGGCGAGTTGCAGGATGCGAGGATCGCCGAGACCGCCGGCACCGGGGGTGGAGGTGATCTGGCCGAAGGTGGAGCCGGTGAAGTTGAAGACGCCGTTGGCTGAGGCAGTCGGCAGCGTTACATTGCCGGGGTTGGCAAGGTTGGCGTGATTGAAGACGTTGAAGGCTTCGACGCGGAGTTGGAGACGGACGCGTTCGACGATGGGAAAGTCCTTGAAGACGGACAGATTGGTATTCGCAGCGCCTGGGCCGCGCTGGTCGTTGCGGTGTAAGTTGCCGAAGGTGAACGGGGCGGGCAGAGCATAGGCGGTGGTGTCGATGCAGCTTGTCCTGGAGATATAGAACGATTTGCCGCACGTAAATTTGGGCGCGTGCACGTAGTTGGGCCGCTGGGTGCCGATGCTGCCGACGTTGGCCCGGTCGTTTGTGATGCTGACGTTGAACGGCTGGCCACCCTGGATGACGACGATGGTATTGACGTGCCAGCCGCCGGCCAGCGTGTCAATGGTGCGCCCATAACGCTGCAGAGTGGGCATGGCATAGGTGGCGGTGCCGACGAAGCGGTTCCGGATATCCCAGTTGGCGTCCCCGTAGTCGGCCTTGAGGTTGTACTGGATCATGGCCGTGCCGCCGCCATTGGAGTCGTTTGATGTGTCCATGGTGTGGGCCCAGGTGTAGCCGAGGTTCACGTCGAGGCCGTGGAAGTTGGGCCGACGATAGATGACCGTGAGGCCGTGGTAGGTCGAGAAGCTGTCGTCCTGGATCTGGCGGATCTGGCCGAAGAGCTGATATGGACGGCGTGGGTTGACGGCTCCGGGACCCGGCCTCGGCTGGTTGGGGTAGAACGAACGGTCGAGATCGACGGCCCGGGAGCCGATGTACTGGAATTCAAGTGCGCTGCCGGGCGTGAGTTCGACGCCGGTGTCGAGGTTCCATTGGTAAAGACGAGGCGTGGGCAGGCGAGGGTTGAGGGTGAAGGCCGACTGGTACGTGCCGGGTGTGCCCGCGGCGGCTGAGGCCGAACCGCTGCCGCCGCCGGACGGGTTGCTGAAGCTCTGCGTGGCGATGCCGGTGGTGGGGCCGATGAAGGTGGTGGAGGCCGCGAACGGGTAGTTGCTGGTGGAGAGGGTAAACGAGTTGAGCTGGTTGGGGTTGTAGTAGATGCCGCCGCCGGCCCGGACGACGATTTTCTCGGTGGCGCGATAGGCGAGGCCGAGGCGAGGCGAGACGAGGTTGAGATTGCTGTTGTGGAACTTGAAGCCGGGATCGGGAACGTACGTCGCGCCGGTGGTCGCGGTGCTGGCGGGGATAAGCGCGGTATAGGTGCTGTTGAGGATGCGGCCTACGCCATTCAGGCTGTAGGGGACCAGCGGCAGCTCATAGCGCACGCCGTAGAGAACGGTCAGTTTCTGCGAGGCCTGCCAGTTGTCCTGGACGAAAAATCCGTTGCGCCATTCGCCGATGGAACCCTTGATCTGGAACAGCGGCGTGACGACGGTTTGCGAGTATCCGGTGAGAAAGTCCGCGGCGGCGCTGCCGGAGTAGTTTCCGGTAAAGCTGAACTGACCGCGGTTCTGGGTGGTGGCGGAGCGGCCGATGGTCATGCGGCGGATGTCGGCGCCGGCCATGATGTTGTGCTTGTTGATGGAATAGCTGATCTGGTCATAGCCGTGCAGGGCGCGGTCGTCCTGGTACCAGTTGGTGCCTTCCGCGCCCAGGCTCTGGTAGCCGCCGCTTAGGACGATGGTCGGGATGCCGGGATTGCCGTTGCTCGTGTCAGCCGTGAAGCCGGGGATGCCGAGAGCGGTGCCGGCGCCGGCCGGACCGTTGACGGCGAAGTAGTTGAGCGAGTTGGACTGAAACTTGTTGTAGCCCAGGCGCAGATCGTTGATGAGCTTGGGCGTGAGGATATGGGTGTAGCCGATGGCGCCGTTGGAATCCGTGGTCGGCGAGTAGATCTGCGATGTAGCGACGATCGCTCCGTTAACGGCGTTGCTCTTTTCGTACGTGTACCGGGCGAAGAGGCGGACTTTTTCGCCGATGTTGTAGTCGACGCGATCGAGAGTTTCGTTCTTATTGAAGACGCTGCCGACGAGGCCGTTGAAGTTGGTGCCGGTACCCGCGAGATTGGGATGCGGATAGTAGGCCAGAAGAGCGGTGGCGATCGGAGAGATGTTGGTGACCTGGTTGTTGAGGTAGTTTGCGCCGTTTGCGGGATTCTTCAACTGAATGCCCGCTCCGGTGTTGCAGATGCCAGCGGTGTATGCGGTGCACAGCGCCGAGAAATTGCCGGTGCGCATGGGGTCGGTGATGAGCTGACCGGTGAGGCTGGCCTGCGAGATGCGGCGCGTGCCCTCATACGAACCTACAAAGAAGGCTTTGTTCCGGCCGTTGAACAAGTGCGGGATAACGATCGGTCCGCCAAGTTCGAACCCGAACTGGTTGAACCGGAGGAACGGGGTCCGCGAGTTCCTTAAAGCCGTGAACGGCCTCGCGTTGAAGACGTCGTTCTGCACGTAGTCGTACGCCGTACCGTGAATCTGGTCGGTTCCGGACTTGGTGTCCACGTTGATGTGGACGCCGAGGTATGCACCGTATTGCGCCGTGTAATTGCCGGTCTGTGTTTGCACCGCGGCGACGGCATCGGGATTCGGTGTCACGGGGGAGCTCGAGATGAGCGAGTTCATGATGGTGATGCCGTCGAGCGTGAGTGAATTGTTGACCTCCCGTGTGCCGGCGCCGATGAAGTTCGCTCCAGGCGGTATACCGGTGTAGGAGGTCTTGGGGCCGACGATGATGTTGGAGGCCGTCGCTGCGAGTTCAAGCACGCGCCGGCTGTTCATGGGCAGGTTTGCGACCTGTTTGGTGGTGATGGTTTCGCCAATCACGGCATCGTCGGTCGAGAGTGCGGGGGTGGCGGCGCTGACGGTTACAGCTTCGGTGGTGCTGCCTACCGGAAGCGCGAGGTCCGCGCGCACGGAGAGATTCAGTGTAACGATCAAGCCGGTCGATGTGACGGTGCGGAAGCCCGGCAGATCTGCCGTGACATCGTACGTTCCAGGAATCACGAAGGGGATGGAAAAGTAGCCTTCGGCGTTTGTCTTGCCGGGGTAAACGACTTTGGTACCGCGGTTTACGGCCGTGATCCGCGCGCCCGCGAGAACTGCGCCAGAGGCGTCGGTGACGGTTCCAACGACCATGGTGTTGTTCGCGATCTGGGCGTGCGCGGCGATTGCGCACAGCACGAATGCGCTTGAAGCGAAAGTCCTTTTCATCGTGATTCCTCTTTCTGGGTGTAGCACGCCGAACAGAAGCGCAGGTACGCATCGCCCGAAGCTCGCGGGCATACGATAAGGGCATTTGCCGGACGTCCGCCGAGCATTGGAATAGAAACCTGAATCGCTTGTTGTGATGAGTGATTGAAACACATCGTTCACAAACTGAAGCCGGACGAATGACGCAGCAGTTTCTAGGGCAAGTGGCCTAGGCGCTCTAATCAAAGTGCACAAGGCCGCGCTGCAAAGCGTAGATGGTGGCCTGGGTGCGGTCGCGAACGCCCATCTTTTCGAGCATTGCAGAGACGTGGATGCGAACCGTTTTTTCCGCGATGCCGAGTTCGTCGGCGATCTCGCGGTTCGATCGGCCCTGGGTGATGCACACCAGCACCTCGTGTTCGCGCGGCGTGAGTTCGATGGCCGGCATGCGCTCGGCGAGGCGATCGAGCGCCATGCGCGGCAGATAGCGAAGGTAGCGGGCGACGCTCTGGATGGCGTTGATGACCTCATCGCCGCTGACGTCTTTCGTGAGGTAGGCCATGGCGCCTGCCTGCAATGCGCGGTAGATGTCTTCCGAGCCCTGGTAATTGGAGAGCACCACGATGCGCGCCGGATGACGTTCCTTTTTGAGCGCCGCTATAACTTCGAAGCCGCTCACGCGGGGAAGGCGCAGATCGAGCACAACGACGTCGGGCAGAAGCCGGCGATAAAGTGCGATTCCCTGCTCGCCGTCCGCGGCCTCGCCCACGACGTCGATCTGGGTGTGGCTGCCGAGAAGCGATTGCAGGGCCATGCGGGCAAGAAAGTGATCTTCAATCAGGAGAACCCGAATTTGTTTCATGCCGACCTCCTGCTCACACACCGATCCAGCGAACGAGATCATGTTGGCGCTCTAAAGGCTGGTGGATGTGGTGAAAGCCAACTGTAACCGAAAGCTCTGTCCCGCTGCCGGCGGAACTGGCCAGGTGCAATGTGCCGCCGAGTTTGCGTGCGCGCTCTTCCATGACGGGAATGCCGAAGTGGCCGGTGCGCGCGGAGCGGTCGGCAAGGTGGAAGCCGCGGCCATCGTCGCGAACGGTGAGGCGCAGAAGATCTTCCTCGTAGGCAAGATCGATTTGAATATGAGACGGCTGGGCGTGCTTGATGGCATTGGTCACCGCCTCCTGCCCGATGCAGACGAGATGATGAACCGCACCGGGGGAGATGGGGATCTCGTGCCCGTGGATGTTGAGCGTGGTGAGTGGATGTTCCCGCTCGCGGTAGGTGCTGGTGGCGCCGGTGAGCGCGACGGCCAGGCTGTTGGTGATCTCATCGGAATCGCGCAAGTCCCAGATGATGCGGCGGGCTTCTGCCTGGCAGTGGGCAACCATGCTGCGCGCCAGATCGCACGACTTTGCGGCCGCATGCTCACCATCGCCGAAGAGTTTCGCCGTAGCTTCAAGCTGCCAGGATATGGCCGCAAAGCCGGCCATGAGCGTGTCGTGGCACTCGCTTGCGATGCGGTTACGTTCCTGCAAAACGATGCCGATCTTACCTTTCAGGAGTTGGTCGCGCTGCTGCAGGACCTGCATGGCCAGCACCAACAAAACGCAGCCGACGAGCATATAGGCGACCCCGGTCTGGAAGAAAAAGGCGCGCTGTTTCACACGCAGGTTGCCCTGCGTACCGTTCCAGGGCTGACCCGGCCGGCGTGCCTGTACGCGGAAGAGATACGTTCCCGGGGGGAGCCGCCGATAATGCGCGATGCGTGCTTTTGTCACGGTCCAGTCGGCGTCGTAACCGTCGAGGCGATATCGAAACTCCTCGCCAACCGCCGGGGAGGTTGTGTCGAAGAAGACGATGATCTCCGGATGGCTGGGGTCGAGCGCGGCGTCGCCGGCCGCGGAGCCGCGTTGCGCTTCGAGTTCGCTGCCGGAGGACCATCCGCGCACGCTTGCAGACGGGCTGCTCTGAGCGACCGCCGGCGCTGAAGGCTGCGGTGGAGTGGATGGCGTGGCCGCGATGGATGGGTCGTTCAGAGGTGCGACCTGAGCGCGGGCCACAGACTGCGCAAGAGTGCCGATCAGGGCGAGCAGCAGCAACAGTAGCCTGGTTAGTATCTTGAGTAGCCTGGTTAGTATCTTGGTTAGTTTCTCGGCGTTAGGGATCACTGCTTCTACGGCATCACACCTTCCGGCTGCGAGGCAAGTGGATTCGTCGCGACCGCCAGAGGAAAGGAATCCTCGAGCGTGCGCTCCGGGTCCACCAGGAGCCAGCACAACGCGCCGAACACCGCCATGGCCGCGGCGACGGCGAAGGATGCGGTCCAGCCGAAGCGTTGGGCGATCCACGGTGTCAGCGACGCTGTGAGCGCGCCGCCGATCTGTCCGCCCATGTTGACCAGCGATGAAAAGACGCCGGAGCTGCGGCCGGCGATATCGACCGAGACGGACCAGAAAGTGCTTTGCGAGATATACAGCGCGCCCGCCCCGCCGGCGAGGATGATGCCTGCCAATGCGGGGCTGCTGACCTGCGAGCCAAAGACCAGAAAGACCGCGGTCGCGGCGAGCGAGACCGACGCGAGATAGCAGCGGCCGGCGCGCAGGCCGTAGCGGCGTGTGAGACGGTCGGACGCGACACCGCCAACCAGGCTGAACACCGTCATGCAGAGGAAGGGAAGCATGGCGAAGCGGGCGCTCGCCTTCATGTCGAAGCCGCGCACCTGCGCCATGTACAGGAAGAACCAGCTGAAGAAGACCCACGCAATATAGCCGAAGCTGAAGTAGCCGGCCATGAGCGCGGCAAGGTCGCGGCGCGAGAAGATGGCACGCCATAAGATTGGACTGGATTTGCCGCTGCGGTCTTTGAAGCTGGAACGCAGGGTATCGCCCAGGCCTTCGCGGATTTCGTGCAGTTCGGCCCTTGAGACGCCGGGGTGGTCTTCTGGGCGATCGCGCGCGAAGTGCCACCACACGGCACCGGCGATCAGGCCCACCACAGCGCTGAACCAGAAGGCCGAGCGCCAACCGTGCGCCACGATAAGCCAGGTGAGCAGAGGCGGTGTGAGGCCGCTGCCAGCGCCGACGCCCGCGAAGATAAGGCCGTTCACGAAGCCGCGTTCATTCTGCGGTATCCAACGCGCGACAAACTGGTTGGCCGCCGGATAGATCACCGCCTCCCCCGCGCCGAGCACGAACCGGATCGCCATGAGCAGCGCGACCGCGTGCTCCATGGTGGACGGTAGGATCGCCGTAAGCGCTGTAGCCACACCCCACCACACGACGCCCAACGCAAGCACGAGCCGAGGTCCGAAGCGCGCGGCAAGCACGCCGGCGGGCAATTGAAAGCCTGCATAGCCGATCAGGAACGCCGAAAAAATCCAGCCCAGGCGCTGGTTGCTCAGGCCGTACTCACTGGCGATCTGCAGACCTGCGATGGAGATGTTGGTGCGGTCAAGAAAAGCGACGCCGCTGATGATAAAAAGCCAGAAGGCTAAAAAGAATCGGACGCGGCTGCTACGCGCGACAGGCATTCCGCCTCCTCGGGAAAGCGGCCGGTGCCGCTGGTTTTTTCTCTGCAAGAGAACTGTAACTTAGGTATAGGCTGCACGTATCTTTCGTCTAGGCCATTTGCAATACTTCTGCGGAGTTTCCATGGAGAATGCACTGTTCCCGGGGTCTGGATCTTTTCTGGAGCAGGACATTTGTCCCGCGGCAGAGTTCTCGCGGTGCTTAGGATGTATTTATCGCTTAGACCTGAAATTTCTCGGTCGCATAAGCCCAGCGTTGCAGCCGGTTCTAAGTTTCGTTGATCTTGCTTCTTCCCTGGATGGACCGCCATGACTTCTACCGTAACCCGGCAGGATGCACGATATCCTGTTCTTCGACGCGGCAAGAACGCGCGTTTTCCTGCCATGGAAAGCGACGCAGTGGCACGCATCGAGGTATGCGAGACGTCCGACGATGTGGCCGATGCCTTACAGCGGGCAGTGCATGCCGGGCTGCGGCCCACCGTCCGCTCGGGCGGCCACTGCTATGAAGACTTTGTGGTTAATAATCCGAACGGCGTCTTGCTGGATGTAAGCCAACTGAATCATACCGGCGCCGCGGCAGATGGAAAGAGCGGCTACACCGTCGGTCCGGGTACGGTGCTGGGCGTGGCCTACAGCGAGCTGTTTCGCAAGTACAACGTAACCATTCCCGGAGGCAGTTGTTACTCCGTAGGCGCGGGCGGGCACTTAAGCGGCGGTGGATACGGTCTGCTCACACGTCTGCAGGGGCTGTCGGTCGATCTGCTTACCGCGATCGATGTTGTGACGGTGGATGCCGGCGGTTCCGTGGTGCGGCGGCATGTGGATCGGGAGATCTGCCCGGACCTGTTTCGGGCGCTGCGTGGCAGCGGCGGCGCGAGTTATGGAGTGATTACAAACTTCTACTTCGACCACTTACCTGCGGCCCCAAGACAGCTAAGTACCGCCGGTCTTTCCTTCGCGTGGGACACGATGACGGAAGAAAAGTTCATCCACATTGCGCAGGTGTACGGCCAATACTTTGAGAAGCGCGGCCAAGAACCGAACACGTGGCCCCTGTTCACCGCGATGGGTCTGACCCACAGCGCACCCAACGGTCGCATCAACATCTCCGCCGCATGGCACGACATGGACGGTACCAACGACCTGAGCGTGCCCACGGAATTCCTCGATTTGTTTCTAAACTGCGGCGATCCAGCACAGGTAGCGGAACCTTCGGTCAATCTGCATGGCGGCGTTACGAGCGCACATGTACCGGAACTGCAGCCGCCGTGCGCTGCGGGAAAGCATCGCTTTGTAACCTCCCCATGGATCGATGCGACAATCAGTTCCGGCGGCGGCCCGGGCGCAAATGGAACCACGCGCGGCAAATACAAATCCTGCTACATGAAGAAGAATTTCACCGCCTCCGAGTTGAAGCAGATGTATGCGCACCTCACGCGCGATATTCCGAGCGTGAACACCAACTGCGTCATCGCGGTGGACTCTTATGGTGGCGCCGTCAACAGGCCGCAGTTCGCCGCCGTGACGTCCATTCCGCAGCGCAGCTCCATCATGAAGCTGCAATACATGATGTTCTGGCAAAACCCGGCGGAAGACGCGGTGCGGCTGCAATACTTCGATCGGATGTATACCGAGATTTATAGCGCGAACGTGGCTGGAAAGCATGCGGGCACGCCATTCCACGGGGAGCAGTATGAAGGCTGTTACATCAACTATCCCGACCAGGACATGATCCGGTATCCATTCTGGCCCGAGCTGTACTACGGGCAGGACGGGTTATATCCGTTCCTGCAGGGCGTAAAGAAAAAGTACGACCCGAACAACATCTTCCACCACAGCATGGCTGTACGCGCTTAGCCGATCGCGGGACACAAAACATATGAGCACAGAGACCGGCAAGTGGAACCGTCGAGAGTTGCTGCAGGCATGTGCCTTTTCGGCGGCATCTGCAATGGTCAACGGTCGCGCCTCCGCGGGCTCCTTTGCCGGACGGGATTATTACGCCTTCGCCGCTTCTCGAGCATCTGAATCGTCCGCCGGCACAATCGTCACTTTTCGTGTGTCGAACGGGATGTGGCAACGCACCCACGAGATCTCCGCGGAGTCTCCGGCATACCTGGTGGCGCACCTTGCGCTTCCGGTTGTGTACGTCACCCACGATGTTTCGCTATGGCAGCATCTTCCGCGCGGTGCGGTAAGCGCTTACGGCTTCGACAGGGCGGGACTTGTACTTCGGGGCACGCAGGCACTGTCGCTGGCGGCGACCAACCCGCGTCATGCAACTATCACCGCGGATGGAGCGGCGGCGATTGTGCTGTCCGATAGCGGCATCTACAACGTGCTTCCGCTGACGTCTGCCGGATCGTTGATGCCGGTGTCGGCAATCCAAAAGGAGCACGGGCGTTCCGACGGAGATGCGGGCAAACCGGCGGCGCCGCGGCACATGGTTCAGCACCGGGACGGTTCCTTGTTCGCCGCGGACGAAGGCCGGGAGACGCTTACCCGCTTCCGCTTTACGGAAGACGGTCTCGCCGTTCAGCAGCGCGTACGTGTGCACGCTTCTCAAGGCGCCCGGCAGGTCGCGGTATCGGCATGCGGCCGGTGGGCGTACGTGCTGAGTGCGGCGGACGCCTCGATCTCCGTTCATCGCGTGCTGCCGGAACGCATCTGCGACGCACACCAGCTGATTCCCGGTGCACCGGGCGAGGCGTCGCTGTTGATGTCCCGGTGCGGACGCTTCCTCATCCGGGCGGACGTGGCTTCCATTTCTACCTTGCTCCTCGATCCGGCGACCGGTTGCCTGTCAGGCCCCAGCAGCAGCATTACGGCAGCGCTGCGTGGACTGGTGCTGACGCCCGACGGAAGCTCCGTGGCGGGGTTTAACGCTGCTTCCGGGGAAATTGTTGCGCTGCCTGTCCGTACCGCTCGCCTCGCTCTTGGCTCACCGCGCAGTGTTGCCACCGTGCCTGGCTGTACCAATGTTGCCTTTTGCTCCTGCTAGGTGTTTAGTCCCAGCGTGTGGTGGAGAGGGTTGAGCGTGAA
>CAXSGC010000007.1:0-118157 GCA_964236945.1 uncultured Acidobacteriaceae bacterium
GCCCTCGTGCTCGCCGAAGTGGGCGGCCAGGAAGGCGGTGGGGGCGTCGGGGAGGGGGATAGGGGCGTCGGGCGGCGTGGAGCTGGAGATCAGAGTTGGCTCGGGCTGGTGGTCGTTGGGGGTGGGAAGGCTGGTCTCGATGGGGGCGGGGGCACCGGTTTCGATGGGCGTTTGGGAGTCGGTTTGGGGACCAGTCTGGAAGCTGGTTTGTGCGCTGGCGGCGATGCCAGCGAGAAAGAGGACGCAACCGGGAAGAATGTTCATGGGACATTGGACGCCCAGGGCTCGGGGACGACGCAGATTTGCGTTTGGAGTGGTTTCTTGAGGAGCTTGGAGTGGATGGGGAAAGGCGTACCTCAGCGGCTAAAGCCGCCGGGCAAAGCGTTTAAGGGCACGGCTGAAGCCGTGCCCTTAAACGAGACGGAGTCTTTCAGTGGGCTTCGGGAGCTAGGCGAGACGGAGTCTTTCAGCGGGCTCCCAGGAGGTAGGCGAGACGGAGTCTTTCAGCGGGCTCTCAGAGCAAATTATCTGTCGGTGTCTGTGGGTTGGGTTGGTTTTTTGTAGGGGAGACGATCCCTCTTCCCCAAAAGTCGTTGCCGCTGGTAGTCTTGGCGGCATGCTTAAGCGCAGCGTATTTGCCCTGTTCGGTATTTTGACGGTTCCGGTGTTGTCCCAGAGCTTTACGCAGGCTCCGAAGCCGCCGCAGCTTTCGCCTGCAGCGATGGCGAAGTTGAAAACTGTGCAGACATTGGAAACGTTGCCAGCCCCGACGTGGAAGTTTCATTCGGGGGATTTGGCGCATGGCGAGACGGCGGACACGAGCTCTTGGACGACGGTCGAGGCTGGGTCGAAAGCGGCGATGGACGCGGCGTGGTATCGGCGGACGATCGAGGTTCCGAAGACGTTGCACGGATATGATATTTCGGGTTCGCGCATTGAGTTTCAGTTTCATGCGAGCGCGAATGGGCCGATGCCGCAGATTATTTACTTCAATGGGCGGCGGGTGGCGTTGGGGGACGATCTCGAGCCGATCATTCTGTTCGATCCGGCGCGCGCGGGCGAGAAGGTGGATGTTGCGGTGAAGCTGTTGCGGACGGTGGACGAGAAGCGGTTTGGCGGGGTGACGATGCGGATCTCTCCGCCGGTGTCGGCGACGCGGCCGAATCCGGAGGACATCCGCGTGGAGTGCATCACAGCGGCGAACCTCCTGCCGGCCCTGCCGACGCCGCGGACGGATCTGTTGCCGGTGGTGGAGAAGGCGGTGGCGGCGATCGACACGGATGCTCTAACGACGGGCAACCAGGCGAAGTTCGACGCATCGTTGCGTCGGGCGCAGTCGATTCTGGACCCGCTGCGGCCGGTTCTGGCCGAGGCGAAGATCACGTTGACGGGGAACTCGCATATCGATGCGGCGTGGCTGTGGCCGGAGAGCGAGACGGTGGATGTGGTGCGGAGGACGTTTACGACAGCGTTGCAGCTGATGAACGAGTATCCGGACTACACGTTTACGCAGTCGGCGGCGCAGTACACGGAGTGGATGGCGGACAAGTATCCGAAGCTGAACGACCAGATCCGGGAGCGGGTGAAGGAGGGTCGGTGGGAGATTGTGGGCGGCATGTGGGTGGAGCCGGACCTGAATCTGCCGGATGGCGAGAGCCTGGTGCGGCAGCTGCTGGTGGGGCAGAGGTATTTCCAGAAGCAGTATGGGGTGACGGCGCGCATTGGATGGAATCCGGATTCGTTTGGGTACACCTGGCAGCTGCCGCAGGTTTATAAGCGATCGGGGCTGGACTATTTTGTGACGCAGAAGATGCACTGGAACGATACGAACCAGCTGCCGTTTCGGCTGTTCTGGTGGGAGTCGCCGGACGGGTCGAAGGTGTTGACGTACTTTCCTACGGATTATGTGCATAGCAACCTGAATCCGGTCCGGATCTCGGGGGATTTCAATCAGTCGGCGGATCGCAACCCGGGGACGACGAGCATGATGGATCTGTACGGGATCGGCGACCACGGCGGCGGACCGACGCGGGCGATGCTGGATGAGGGCGACCACTATATTGCGGCGGCAGGCGGTTCGGTTGGGAGCGGCGCGGGCGCGAGTGGAGTCGGAGCCGGTGGGCGGGGAACGAGCGGTCGGGGGATGGACTCGGCGGGTGCGGGTGCGGGACAGGCTCGGCCTGCGGGGCCCGGGACCAGCGCGGAGACGCAGATGGCGTTGCCCGCGATGCACTATGGGACGGCGCAGCACTACTTTTCGACGGTGGAGGGCCGGTTGAATCCGACGTCGCCCACGTTCGATTACGACAGCATCGCGACGAACTATAAGTTGCCGGTGCCGGCGGCGGGGCAGATGAGCCTGCCGACGTGGAAGAGCGAGCTTTATTTTGAGTATCATCGCGGGGTGTTTACGACGCAGGCCAAGCACAAGGAGAATATGCGGCGGTCGGAGGTGGAGACGATCGACGCGGAGAAGCTGGCGTCGCTGGCGTGGCTGAGTGGGCGGGCGTATCCGAACGCGGCGCTGACGGACTCGTGGCGGAAGATTACGTTCAATCAGTTTCACGATCTGGCGGCGGGGTCGGGGATTGCGGTGATCTACCGGGATGCGCAGAAGGACTATACGGATGTGTTTCATTCGGATCGCGAGATCAGCGAGGACTCGATCGATGCGTTGGCGGCGGGGATCGATACGCGCGTGAAGGGGGATGCTCCGGTGCTGTTGTTCAATCCGCTGAGCTGGCCGAGGTCGGAGACGGTGCGGATCTCGGTGCAGCTGCCGGAGCATGCGGATGGGGTTCGGCTGCTGGATGCGAAGAACAAGACGTTGCTGACGCAGGTGGTTTCGACCGATGCGGCGACCAATCGGTTTCAGGTGCTGGCGCGGGTGGACGATATTCCGGCGATGGGGTACAAGGTGCTGCATGCGGTGGGCGGGAGTGGATCGGAGAAGGAGTCGGGCAATCTCCTGCGCGCGGCGGAGACGCCGGCGAGCTTTACGCTTGAGAATGCGAATCTGCATGTGACGATCGACCGGAAGACGGGCTGCATCACGAGTCTGATGGACGCGAAGACGCACACGGAGTCGCTGGCGCCGGGGGCTTGCGGCAATCAGCTGCAGGCGTTCAAGGACACGCCCAAGGATTACGACGCGTGGAATATCGATCCGGGGACGCTGGACCAGCCGCCGTCGATCGTCGATGGGGTGGATTCGATTGCATTGACGGAGCATGGGCCGCTGCGGGCGACGGTGCGTGTGGCGAGGACGTGGCAGCAGTCGAAGTTTGTCCAGGAGATTTCGCTGGACGCGTTTGCGGACACGGTGGCGATCGAGAACCAGGTGGACTGGCATGAGACGCACGTTTTGCTGAAGGCGGCGTTCGCTCTGTCGGCGACGTCGAACAAGGCGACGTACGAGATTCCGTATGGATCGATCGAGCGGACGACGGAGCGCACGAACACCTGGCAGAAGGCGCAGTTTGAGGTGCCAGCGATGCGATGGGCGGACCTGGGGAATCAGGACCACGGGATGTCGCTGTTGAACGACTCAAAGTACGGGTACGACGCGGCGGGGAATACGCTGCGGCTGTCTCTGCTGCGGTCGCCGACGTGGCCGGACCCGGACGCGGATCGCGGGCCGCAGAGTTTTCGGTATGCGTTGTATCCGCACGCGGGCGGATGGAAGAGCGCTCTGACGATGCATCGCGGATATGAGCTGAATTATCCGATTTCGGCGACGGCGGTGGCGGCGCATGGAGGTCGTTTGCCGGCGGAGCACAGCTGGGCCGGCGTGGAGAATCCGAATGTGGTGCTGACGGCGATGAAGAAGGCGGAGGATGCGGACGGTCTGGTGTTTCGCATGATGGAGTGGGCTGGGCAGGAGAGCCAGGTGAAGCTCCACGTGCCGCCGGGGGCGACGGCGGTGACGGAGACGAACATGATGGAGAAGCCGGAGGGTGCGGCGTTGCCGGTGGTGGGGGAAACGGTGACGGTGCCGATCCATCCGTATGAGGTGCTGACGGTGGAGGCGACGTATCCTCGGACTCCGAGTCCGAGAGGCGCGACGGTTGCTTCTCGGTAGATCAGGGGCTGCGCGGGCTGGCCGTTGTGCTCTCTGAGGAGGCGCGCGGCCGGCTCGCGGTGGTGTTGGTGCGGGCGCGGAATCCGGGCAATATCGGGGCGGTCGCACGGGCGATGCAGGATTTTGGGTTTGGTCGGCTGCGGGTGGTGAACGAATTTCGCGTGCCGTTCGAGGGGGCTCGATCGGCGGTGGATGCGGGCGAGGTACTGCGGGGGGCGGAGGAGTTTGGGACGGTTGCGGAGGCGGTCGGGGACTGCGATCTGGTGGTGGGGACGACGGCGGTTGGGGAACGTGTGGTTGCCCAGCCGGTGTGGACGCTGGCCGAGGCTTCGGGGCGGATTGGGGCTGTGCTGGATGGGGCTGGGTTGGATGGATTGGGGGGGCGGATCGCGCTCTTGTTTGGGTCCGAGAAGACGGGCTTGAGCAACGAGGAGTTGAGTCACTGCCATTGGCTCCTGACGATCCCGATGCAGGAGCGTGCGGGGGGCGAGCGGCACCTGTCGATGAATTTGGGGCAGGCGGCGGCGGTGTGTTTGTATGATCTGGTGCGGGAGGCGGGGTCGGCTGAAGGGCCGGCGCAGGAAGCGTTGGCGACGGGAGTGGAGACCGAACGGTTCGGGGGATTGCTGGGCGAGATGCTGGAGGAGACGGAGTACCGTCGGCATCATCCGGCGAACAGCGATGCTGCGGCGGTGCGGCGGTTGGTGCTGCGGATGGGGTTGTCGGGGTCGGATGCGCAGGTGTGGATGGGGATCGTGCGGCAGGTGCTGTGGCGGCTGCGGTCGATGGGGAAGAGCTAGAACAAATTACCTGTTGCTGTGAGCGGGATATCTGTGCAGAGCCGTTTTCCTTGGGAAGAAGACGGCGTCGATCCTTGTGGGCTCCGTATACACCGACAGGTAATTTGGTTTAGGGAAGCTCAGATTTAGCGGTTGCGCTGTCCGAAAGCGTACCTCAGCGGCTAAAGCCGCAGGGCATCTGCTGCATTTATGGCACGGCTGAAGCCGTGCCATAAACAAAGCGGGACTTGATCAGAGGTTCCCTAGACGGCGCCGCTTCCGCGGAGGACGGCGGGGATGGTTTGGACGAGGATCCTGAGGTCGAGGCCGAGGGACCAGTGGTCGATGTAGAGGAGATCCTGCTTGATCCAGTAATCGAAGGAGGTGTTGCTGCGACCGTTGACCTGCCAGAGGCAGGTGAGACCGGGGCGAACGCTGAAGCGCCGCAGAAGCCAGGTTTCTTCGAAGCGGGAGACGTCGCGGAGGGGGAGGGGGCGTGGACCGACGAGGGACATTTCGCCGCGGAGGACGTTGAAGAGCTGTGGAAGTTCGTCGATGGAGGTTTTGCGGAGGAAGGCGCCGACGCGGGTGACGCGGGGGTCGGATCTGAGTTTGAAGACGGGGCCTTGGGCCTCGTTTTTTCCTTCTAGCAGCTTTTGCTGGGCCTCGGCGTCGGCGACCATGGAGCGGAATTTGAACATGGGAAAACGCTTGCGATGGCGTCCGTAGCGCTGCTGGACGAAGAGGACGGGACCGGGGCTGGAGAGGCGGACGGCGATGGCGGCCGCAAGCATGACGGGGGAGAACAGGGCAAGGAGGAGGGAGGCGCCGATGAGGTCGAAGGCACGCTTGAGATGTTGTTTGGGGTCACGGTTGGCGGTGCTCCAGACGGTGAAGTTCTGGGGATCCTGCCCGTGGACCTGAACGCGGGCCTGCGAGGTTTCGAAGATGTCCTGCATGTACTGCGACTCGACGCCGACGGCTTCGCAGATGTTGATGACGCGCTGGATATCGTCGTACCTGGATTTCATGGGAAGACCGATGAGGACGATCTCGATGGGATGGGTTTTGAGCAGAGATTCCAGTCGCGAGATGGAGCCGAGGTAGACGTCTTTTTCGGCGTCGTCGCCGACATACACGTCGTCGATGGAGCCGTGGAACTCGAACTGAGAGTAGTGACTTTGCAGGCGGGCGCGCAGCATGGCAGCCCGGCGGCCGGTACCGACGATGATGGCGGAGCGGCGACGGAGCAGACGCGGGGAGAGGAGAGCTCCGACGAAGAAGATGCCGAGCAGGCAGAGGGAGGCGATCAGAAGACCGGCTCCGGTAAGGACTCCCAGAAGAAGGGCCTGGCGGAAGAGGCCGCGGGTGATGTTTCCGAAGAAGGGAAGAAGGCTGCAGGCGAACGCCGCTGTGACCAGTCGCGAGACTTCAGCCGACACGTCTCGGCGGGCCGAGTGTTTGGAGTAGACGGAGAGTCCCAGCCAGACGTTCCACAGGGCGACGACACCGAAGGCAAGGAGGAGATGTCGAACGGTGACCGAACGACCGAGCAGCTGATGGAAGTTGGAGGCGGCGTTCCAGTGGATGACCCAGAGCCAGACGACACAGAGGACCAGAACGGGAATAAATGTGCGGAGATTGTTGTAGAGACTGCCCTCGCGAAGCTGGGCGCTTCTGAGTTTTTCGACCGATGGCCGGATGTGGAGCTCCCAGTAGCCCTCCTCCACTTGCCAACGTTCTTGCTCAGTTTGTTGAACGGTTGCCGACATGGTTATCTCCGCAAAGTATGACAGTGATTTTTAGCTGGTGTCCCTGCTGCAAGGGGCAAGGCCGGAACCTCCGACCTATCTATCTTCTTGTATCTTCTCTAGATTCTTTATGCGTCTAGTAGATGAAGACCCTGACTTATCTTGTCAGGTTGTGTGATTATGCTGACAATCAGAAGCCGCGTAAACGGAACTTTGGTAACCTTTAGGTACCAAAGGATTTACGGGAGGTAGACCTTCCCGGATGGTGTTCGCTGAAGCAGGTCTCCGGTTCCTGCCGATGTTCATCTAGGCTCCTTGTCGATGTTCATTTATTGGATGCTGCGATTTGAGTGCGGAGGCTCCGAAACGCAGAGAAGAGCAGGGTTCCGAGCATCAGGCCGAGACAGTCCATCAGGATGTCATCGATCTCCAGCTGAGTGCCGTAGATAAGATGTTGGCTAAACTCCAGGAGGCAACCGATGAGAACGGCTGTGGCCAGGGAGGCGATCTGCGCCGTTCGGGACCAAGCGGCGTTGGCGAGAAGAAGCGCACCGAGGCCGAAGGCAAGCATGTGGTACCAGAGATGAAATCTGCCTTTGGTATGCAGATCCTGTTTGAAGTGGTAGGGCAGGAAGGAGGCCGTCACAACGAGGAGCACCCAAGCCAGGGCGAAGACGATTTGAGGAAGTCGACTCTTCATCTCATGGAAGGCTCAGGAAGGCTCAGAGGGGGGCGGATGTCTGGTCATCTTTAATCTTTTAGGAGATTCCGATTTCTCTTGGACGCGGATCCGACTCTGTGGGTGGCTAAGATCTTACTTTGGTCTTCCCGACGGACCTGATTTTTAAGGGTACCATCCGGGCCTCGGCCCATGGTTGGTGGAGGTTGCTGTTTGCTGTTGCAAATTGCCGAAGAGATGAAGAAAAGAACCTCCGATCTCGGGGCTGGAGGTCAGCGGGTGTGCCAAAGAGGGACGTAGCTTCTTCTTTCCGAGTGAAGTTTCGTGGGCTCGTTCTGGCCCCGCTCTGGTAGTCTTTCCCTAATGTCTCCACGCTTCCTCCATTTGCCGAACGCTTTGGTCCGAGGCGGTATTGTGAAGTCGGCCGCAATTCTGGATGAGATGCGCCAGCGATCCGAGAAGCGTTCTTCAAGGAGAGCAGTAGCGTCATGATCCTTGTCCTTAGCATGCTATTTCGAGCGAAGAAGCTCATACTTTTTACCTTTGCGCTTGTCATGTGCCTGGTGCTGGCTTATCTGGCAATCCGGCATGACAAGTACCAGGCGCATATGAGTTTTCTGGTTCGCAACGAGCGGGCACAGCCTCTGTTTGGGGCGGATCCGCACCAAAACTCGATCCAGCTGCCGGATGTGACGGAGGAGATTGTGAACTCCGAGGTGGAGCTGTTGAGTAGTGCGGAGGTGCTTCGGCAGGTTGTTCTGGATTGCGGTTTGGCCAAGGGTGCGCCAGGGGATCAGAAGATGGCGATCGAGAGGGCGACGCGCACGTTGAGCAAGAGTCTGACGATCACGCCTGTGCGGAATTCTTCGGTGATCAATGTTGCCTATGTGGCTCCGGACCGCGAGCAGGCAAGCGCTGTTTTGAAGCAGCTGGCGAAGGTGTATCTCAGCAAGAGGATGAATCTGCACACGGCTTCTCAGGCGGAGAGTTTTTTTGCCGATCAGAGTCAGAGCACGCGAAACGCGCTGAAGGCGGCCGAGGACGAGCGTGCGGTGTTTTTGAGCGCGAACGGATACGAGGCGTTGCCGCAGCAGATCCAGATGGCGCTGCAGTATGTTCAGGATCTAAAAGGGCAGCTGGATGGTGCGCAGGCGGCTCTTCAGGAGACGGAAGGCCGACTTCGTCAGGTGGCGCGAGACCGGGAATCGACTCCGGAGCGAATCGCCACGCAGCAACGGACGTCGACCAATCCGTCCGCGATTCAGCAGATCCTGACGACCCTTGTGACTCTGGAAAACCACCGAACGGAGCTGCTTACGAAGTTCAAGCCGGGCGACCGGCAGATTGTGCAGACGGACGAGGAGATTGAGAATACTCGGCGGGCGCTGAACCGAGTGGAAACGATGCAGCCGCAGGATAACGTCAGCGACGCGAACCCTGGGTGGCAGGCGTTGGATGCGGAGACCAACCGTCTGCACGAGGCGAAGACGGGCATGACGAAACGGCGCGACCAGCTGGCGGCGCAGTTGGAGCAGCAGAGGGCGCGCCTCAGCAAGATGGAGAGCGACAGTGTTCGGGTGAATGAGCTGGATCGTGAGGTAAGGACGGCTGGGGAGAAGTTTGATTTGTATCAGGGCAAGGCGGTCGCGGCGAAGATTACGGACGACCTGGATGCCCAGCACATCAGCAACGTGGTTCTTGCCTCGGAGCCGATGGTTCCGGTCCTTCCCGAGCCTTCCAGGGTTAATCTTCTTACTGGCACCTTGTTAGCGCTTTTTGTAAGTCTCAGTGCTGGATTTCTTTCCCAGGTGCTATCGACCAGACTTTACGGACCTTCCGCTGTGGAACAGGATGCCGGTGTTCCTGTGATGGCGACGCTGCCAGACGGGATGTCGGCTTACCCGGCTATGCGTTGATCTCGCCGATTTTCCCCTGTCCGGTTCCTGTGCTTGTAGGGTATGCGCGCAGGTTGCATTCATTGAGGCACTTACTAGGAGTAAGGATGATTGAGCAGGGTCCATCAGCAACGACCTATACGAAGAGATCTTTTGCAGGGCGTGCTACGTCTTCTCGATTTCTCGAGTTAGAGGCGAAGGTCTTTATGGGACCGGAGGCAGCGCGAACGGTGGCGATCTCATCCTGCTACCCCGGTGAAGGAGTGACGTACGTGGGTTCGGCGTTGCAGAAGTTTCTAGCCGAGGACGCGGGGATGATGGTGTCTTCTGTAACAGCCAGCCAGTTCCTTGAGTCGGTTCCGCAGAGTGAAGTACGCTCGGCCGCGGAGGGGGACGGCGGAGGTGTAGGACGACGTCCGTGGAACGGCAGCGAAGGTGTCCTGCTGATCGATTGTCCGGCGCTCTTCTCTTCGGCATCCGCTATTCGCTTGTTTCCGTACGTTGATGGCGTTCTTCTGGTGATCAAAGATGGCGATCGGTCGAAGATCGATATACAGCGAGCGGCAAGCATGGTTGAAGCTGCCGGTGGCCGCTTGTTGGGGGCTGTCCTGAACAAGCGGCGGTATGTGATTCCCAACTGGTTGTACTCTCTGATCTCGGGCTAGAGGCGATCTTATAGGGCAGGTCGTGGGCGCACCGATTAAGCTACAGGGCTGTATCTGAGGCAACTTCTTGTATCTAAGACTACTTCTTGTATCTAAGACCACTTCCAGTGTTGTAGATGTAAACCAGCTGTGCTATAAGGGAGACACTCCGTAATTCTTACATCCTGAGTATTCCTGCCCCGCACTGATCCACTTGTGTCTATTTTCTGTCGGGCCTCTGTAGAAGGCCCCGACAAACGCCTTGGTTGAGCTTGGTGAGGGCTGTAGAGAATTCCTGTGCGGGAGCAATATCCTGCGCCGCCCTCTAACTATCTACAGGCGCGGGTGCAAGGGTCCTCGACGATCGCTGCTGCTTGCTCCCTTCCTTTGCCTGCGTGGTTGGTCATCTTGATATAAGCTCCACGATTTTGATCTCAGAGGATAGCCACTTGCATAATTCGCTTTATTCCCGTGACGCACTCGCGACTTCTCGAAAGGGAGAGACCTATCATTCAGGGGCTCCGACGTCGATGCGGTCTTTTACTTTGATTCAACGTACGGCGAAGTCTCTGTCTGGGCTAGCCTCTGCGGCGGGCCTATGTCTGGGGCTCGCGCAGATGACGACGCTGCCGATGTTTGCCGGCGCGAATGAAAGGCAGGCTTCGGCGGTTCCAGGTGCTGTGTCTGAGTCTGCGGCTCAGACACAGTTGTTGGCCAGCCTTTCTGAGTTGCGAGCGGTTTCGATTGCTGCAGAGACCCCGAGTTCAGGCGGAATGACCTACTACGTAGACAACGTAAATGGCAGCGATCTGAACAGCGGGACCAACGTTGCGAGCCCGTTCCGGACCATTGCGAAGATTAATTCGCTTCGCCTGAGCCCCGGGCAAACGGTTGCTTTTAGAGCAGGCGAAGAGTGGCATGAGTTACTGTATGTCGGTCACTCCGGAACGCAAGGGTCGCCCATCACTTACACCTCCTATGGCACCGGTGCGCCGCCAATTATCAGTGCGGCAGATACGGTGGGTGGGTGGACCCAGGGCAGCGGCGCGGGGACAGGGGAATCCTGCAGCTATCCTACCTTTTGTTCCGGCTTTGAAGGCGCCGGATTTAGTGAATGGGATAGTCCTTCTAACAACAACGATGCTACTGCCAGTCTATCCACAGCGCAGGTTCATCGCGGCAGCTACTCGATGGCGATTTCTTCGACGAATGGTGTCGATACAAGGGCCGGGGTTGTGAAAAGTTTTCAGGCGGCGACCTCTGGAAGCACGTATGCGATTCGCTTTTACATGTACGCCCCTGCCGCAGGACTGTTACCGAATAACACGATCCGGGTGCTTGAATTCTTCAATCATTCCAACAGCGTAGGGTTTGCCTCGCTGTATACGGACGGGAGCGGAAAGATCTCTCTCGCGTCGATGTGGGACACGGCCGATTCCGGCAATGTTGTTCCGTTGACGTCGCTTTCCGGGTTCACGATGGGTGCATGGAACGAAGTGGAGTTTGACTTTACGATGAGCTCGACCGCGGGCGGCGGGACACTTTACGTCAACGGCGTGCAGCAAGGGCCGACCTTTGCGCGGGGAAACACGCAATCCTGGATTGGCGTGAACATGCTTGTGTTTGGAAACAACGCGTGGAGTTCGGCGATCGGTGCGGGGAGGACGGTCTACTTTGACGATTTCCAGATGGCGACATCGGGTGCGCCGATCGGGCCTTTGAACGCCGGCATTCCGAGTAATTTATGGTTTCGGCCGCAGCCAAATGACCCGAGGCTGATCAATTTCGCGGGCCAGGCAGGGACGCCTGTGTCCGACCCCAGTGCGGTTACGGCGCCCTACCAGTACGCATGGGCTGGATCCATGCTGTACGTGTACTCCCCGGTGAACCCATCGAACATTGTTGAGGTTCCGGCGCGTGGCACGGCGATGGCAAGTCTTGGGGCTTCGTATATCAATGTTTCGGGAATTGAGTTTCGTGGAGCGCAGACCTACAACGTCTACTGCGGATATAGCTCTGTTCCTTGCGATCATTGGAACTTTGAGAACGATACTTTCAACGCTGGCTACTCGAATGAAATGTATTTCCAGCCGTATACCGGTGTTGCTGCCTCCGGTCCAACGGTCCGGAATAGCACCTTCAAGGGTGGTGGATCGGATGGTATTGCTCTTGCGGAGTCAGGATCGACCGGAGCTACCATTGCGAATAATCAGTTCTACGATCTTTGCAAGATCTACAACGCCAATGAGAGTCAGAACGCTTTCTGTGACGCGATCGCAGGATATTCAACCACAGGTCGGGATGGCTACGGGACCACGATTACTTCTAATAACATTTACAACATTGGCCTAGGTCAGCGTGAAAACTATGGCGGCGCCATCCACGCGGACTCGGTGAGCGGATGGGATATCGAGCACAACATCATCCAGAATACGTACGCCTCCGGCGTTCAGCTTGAAAAGGGTAACTCCAGTGTGGCTCGTTACAACCTCATGATCAATTCAGGGCAGCGTGCCTACGACGCAGGTCTGATGATTCGTGCCGGCGATGGGGTCAGCATCAGCAATAACATTGCCGAGTACAACACCTCTTATGGCGGGTGGTGGGCTTGCAGTCTGCTGATTCAGCAGAACGATGGCACGGCGCGAGCGAATAATTTTGCTTTCCAGAAGAATATCTGTGTCGGTTCGACTTCCGGAACGGAGTTTTATGCTGACACGTTGGATGGTGGTTCAAACGATGTATTTACCAACAACAGCTTTGGCCCGGCCCACCCATACTTCATCATTTATGGTGGATCCGCGCCTTCCAGCTATGCGGGCTTCGATGCGGCTCTGGGCTTTGCAGGCAATTCGGTTCAAGGGGATCCGATGTTTGTAGATCCGGCTGCAGGAAATTTCAATCTTCAGCCGAACTCTCCAGCCATTGGGATTGGAGCTCTGCCTTATCCTTGATGCTGACCCCGATGGTCGTCGTTGCTAGCGACATAGGTCGTGCAGATCTGCTGCGGCCGCCTGTATCCAGGACAACTTTGCAGCGTTCTATGCTTGGTAGCTAAGTTGTAGTGAGGACCTAACCTCGTGGGCGTAAAATCAGATGGCGAGGGCTTCTTCCATTGCTGAGTACGACCGCGGTACGCGACTATGTCAAGAGCAGGCCCAGGTTTCGGCGACTTCTTCACGGCGCTTTGTCCGCATTTGCCGGCAAGGGAACAGCTCTTCTTGTCAGTCTGATCACGCTTCCGATAACGATCCGCTATCTTGGACCTGTCAAATACGGTATCTGGGCCACCATCAGCACCACGGTTCTTATGCTTGGCGTTCTTGACCTAGGGATAGCGAGTACTCTAACCAACTACATTGCAAAGGCGAACGCGACAGAGGATCGCGAGATGGCGCGCGACTACTATGCCACCGCCTTTTTTATTAGTGTTGGAATTGCGGTTATGCTTGCAGTGCTTGGTTATGGAATCTGGGTAAAGGTGGCGTGGGGTCAACTCTTCCGGGTAGACGACCCTGTCCTAGTCCGACAGACGGCCCTTTGTGTTGGAATCGCCGTTTTATTCTTTTTACTAAACCTGCCGCTTACTTTAGCTGGTCGCGTTCTTAGCGGCTACCAGCAGATACAGATTGCGAATTACTTCGCGATGGTAGGAAGTGTGTTGAGCCTGGTCGCGATTGTATCGGGGATCAAGGCACATGTGACGATTGTCGGCCTGATGATGCTGTTTTGCTCCGCGGTTCTCACGGGCAATCTATCGTTGAATCTTTGGCTCGTTCTGCGAGATCGGCCCTGGATTCGACCACGTCTTTCGCTTGTTCGTTTCGGGCTGATGCGGGACTTGTTTGGGGAAGGACTTCGATTTTTTATTCTGCAGATTTCGGGTCTCGTGGTTTTCAACTCTGACATGCTGGTGATTACGCACTATCTCGGCGCCGCCGAGGTGACACCATACGCTGTGACTTCGCGCCTGATGTCCTGTGCTTTTGCCCTGCACACGCTGCTCATCCCGGTGTTATGGCCGGCGTTCTCCGACGCATTTCATCGCGGTGATTATGCCTGGCTACGAAGAACTTACAATCGCGTGGCTTCTACTACGCTCATTATAGTGTGCTCGCTTGCCTTCGCCTTTGCAATCCTTGGGCGCTGGATTATCCGTTTCTGGGCCACGCCGGCGGCAATCCCTTCGCGCCCCCTGCTTTGGTCGATGGCGATCTCGGTTATGGTGTTGGCCATTTCGACGAATCAGGCTTGCTTGTTGGCAGCAACGCAGCGGATCGGGTTGCAGGCAGTGACATCGTCGATCGCGGCCGGGTTCAACCTTCTGGCTTCGATCTACCTAGTGCGCGTTCTGGGGTCGTTCGGCGTCGTCCTGGCGACGATCGCTTCGTACCTGGTATTTATTATTATTCCGCAAGGCTGGGAGGTTCGCAAAATTCTGAGTGGCCGCTATAACGACGTGGTGCCGGTTGTGTGATAGCAGAAGGTGGCTTAGAGGTCTTCTCGCATTGAGACCGATCTGACAGAAGTGTTCCCAGGCGTAACGTCACGTCGAGTGCTTTGGCTATTTTTCCTGTTGCCGTGACTCGGCGGATTGATAGACTTCGGGAAGCCCCAGAAGCGAGGTATTGTGGACTTTCCCAGGATCACCGTGATAACGCCAAGTTTCAATCAAGGCGCTTACTTAGAAGAGACAATTAAGAGCGTGTTGGCGCAAGGATACCCCAATCTTGAGTACATGGTTTTAGATGGCGGATCTTCAGATAACTCCGTGGACGTCATTCGGAAGTATGAAGGTAGCCTGGCATACTGGCGCAGCGAGAAGGACGCGGGACAGAGTGCGGCGATTATTGAAGGTTTTGACCGCGCGACAGGAGATATTATCGCTTGGCTCAACTCAGACGACTGGTACGAGCCGGGGACCTTGCACACCATTGTTGAAGCCTTTCGTGAGAACAGCGACACGGTCTTTGTTTATGGCGACTACTACGTGGTGCGGGAAGACGGAACAAAGCTGTTGAAGCGGAAGGTGAGCTGCGACTTCAACGTGATGGCCTACATCTATCTGATGATTCCACAGCCTGCGGCCTTCTGGAGGAGGGACGCATATCGTGAGGTTGGAGGCCTTGATCCGGAGCTGCGCTATGTCATGGACTACGATCTTTTTCTCCGCTTTGCGAAGATGTATCCTTCGAGACGCTTTCGCCATATTCGCAAACCACTTGCCTCATTCCGGTTACATCCGGAGAGTAAGTCGGTAGGAAGCATGACGAAGTTCGGTACTGAGAGTGGGGCGGTAATTGCGCGCATTCTGCCACCGCGAACGAAGTTGCAGATGAAGTTCTTTCGATATTTCTATCTGATCAAGCTCGAAATGATGTATTTGCTGCAACGAGGGTACCTTCCGTTGAGGAAGGATCGATCGAAGGCCTGAACTTCTGGGGGATGTTGTCAGGATGCTATCCTGAAGCATTATCGATCGTGCTGGTGGCTGGTTTCTTGTGTCCATTTTTTCAGGAGAGTTTCATGTTTCGTTTTCTGCTGGTTCTTTTTCTGGCGCTTTCGAGTGTGGCCCGTTCGCAAACCGGGGTGGAAGCTTCGGCTGTTCACGATGCTTATGTTCTGCAAGTAGGCGACAGCTTTGAGGTGACCTACACGTACACGCCTGAGTACAACCAGACGGTACTGGTGGGCCCTGACGGTGTTGTGGGTTTGACGAGAGTGGGCTCGGTCAAGGTAGGGGGTTTGACGGTTTCGGCGGCGCGCGTCCGGATCACCGAATCGGCTTCACGATCGGGATTGAACGAACCAGCGGTATTTCTTACACTTCGGGATTATCTGAGGCCTCAGTTCACGGTCCTCGGAGAGGTATTCAAGCCTGGCAAGTATGACCTTCGAGGGCCGTTGCGTGTGGCGGACGGTCTGGCGGTAGCGGGGGGGCTGAACCTGAATGCGCGGCATAAAAACATTATTCTGATTCACCCTATCGATGAAACTACCGGGGTCGCTTCGCTGATCGATTACAAGCGACTCGAGAGGGGGAAGGGCGAGATCGAGTTTGATGAGCTCAGGGCGGGAGATATTATCGTGGTGCCGACGTCCAATCTGAGCAAGATCGAGCGTTTTATTAAGATCGTCAATGTAGGCGTCTTCTACAACCCAATTCCTTGATGACACAGATACGAAGACCCGGCTTTGCTGGACCGAGGCCGGGCGTGGCTGGGTCGCGAGTTGACAGCAGAAGCCAATGGACGATGCGGCAACCGGCTGGTTTGTTGACGAAGAGGGCTGGTACGGCTGGTACGGACGGATTGGATCGGCGGTCCAATCCGGTGCGGTACTCGACTTACCTGGTTCTTCTGCTTGCGGTGTGCCTGTATTTCACTCAGCACTATCCGCCCTCTGTGATGCGTGGGGGCGGAGTGGATGCGAATTATGTAGTGGGCGAGTTACAAGGAAATGCCGGGCGGCAGATTGCTTTTCTGGTTCTGGGGCTTGTAGGCCTACTCGGAATCTACGGCGGTTATAAAGAAAAGCGGGGCGTCGTGCCCTGGAACGCGCGCATGATAGTGCCGATCGCTCTGCTTCTAGGGTGGTGTTTTCTTAGTCTTTTCTGGAGCGACATGTGGATGGTTGCTGCCAAAAGGCTATTTGTCGTCGGTCTTATGTTTCTAGGCGGCTTTGGGCTTGCGCTTTCGTGGACGAGCTTGGAGACTTTGAAGTTTATTGTTCTGAGCAGCGCGATTAATCTTTCCATAGGAGTTTTCGCCGAAGTTACGGGCGGGTATTTCGTGCCGCTCTCGGGAGCCTACCGCTTTACGGGCACGTTGACGCCCAACGAAGAAGGTTATCTGTGCATGGTGCTGGTCATCTCCTCTGTATGCGTAGCTCGGATGATGAGTCAGCGGAGATCGTCAAGTGTGCTGTACCGTTGCTTAGCGGGCTATGGTTTGGTGTTTATGTTACTCACGCGTTCCCGGGGCGCTCTTACTGCTTTGGCGGTGGCGTGTTTTCTTTATTTTTTTGTTGTCCTGGATATTCGGAGGAAGGTACTTACCACGCTTTTGCTGGGGACGACAGGCCTGGCGTTGATGGCGACGGGCGTGCTTCCGGTGATCGCCGATGCTCTGAACAGAGGGGGCGAAGGAGCCCAGAGTTTGACGGGGAGAGCGCCGCTGTGGACAGAGTTGATGGGATATGTGCAGGAACGGCCGTGGCTGGGGTATGGATACGAGAGTTTCTGGACCGTGGCCACCATCGACGACATCTTCAAGCATCAGCATTGGGCGACCAATTCCGCACATTCGGAGTACATCGAAAGCATGCTGACGATTGGAATGATTGGCATGGTGCTGCATACCGGAGCGTTGCTGATGGGTGTGCTGGAAGGGACGCGGCTGTTTCGACCGACGCAGGATTTGGCTTGCTATCTCGCGGCGAGTCTCTGCGGAATTTATCTGGTCGGTGGGTATCTCGAGGCCATTCTGATTGTCAAGGCGTCGATTGTGTCGTTTTATCTGGCGTTGCTGCTCTGTCTTTTGATGGTCTCCGGGAAAGCTGGGACGGTGCCAGTTCCTGGGAGAGCGGCAGCACGTCCACTTTCCCTGGGGCGTAGGTTCACGATCGGTGAGGGTCGTGACAGATTGCCCTTCTAGAGCAAATTACCTGTTGCTATGGAGCTGGAATATTCGTGCAGAGCCGTTTTCTTTGGGAGAAAACGGCGTCGATACCTGTGGCTCCTTATACACCGACAGGTAATTTGCTCTAGTTTGTGTTGTCCCGCAAGCTGGCAGAAAAGTACCAGTTTCTTTCCATCGTTGGACGTAGCCGCAACCACATCCAGCTCTGAAGTGTTTGAAAGTACCTGCTGAACGTGATTTCGCGCTCGTTCCCCCCTAAAAGCTTGTTGAAAAAACAAGGATGGAAGACGAACCGCGTACGAAGCGGCGGTGGCGCTTGGCTGGTCGGCGAGCGGAAGGTGGTATTTGGCGCCTGAGTCAGCGATGCAAACGCATTCGCAGTAGTGATACGATGTGAATCTCTACTTCTTGTGAGCTAAACCCTTTCCTGCAAAGAACGGAACATCTATGCCTTTTCAGTCGTTAGCGAAATGCAGCGCGCTTCTTTGTTTATTCGCCTGCGCGCCTTCGTTTTGCCAGACAGGACCGACAGCGACGATCGCTGGAACGGTGACGGATATCTCCAAGCAGCCGGTCCGGGCGGCCGTGGTGTCGCTCTATAGCGTCGATCAAGGAGTCAATCGCGAAACCAACAGCGATTCCGGCGGACGGTTTTCTCTTTCCCAAGTTCCGTTGGGGCCGGCACATCTGCAAATTCGGGTTGAAGGAAAGATAACTCTGGAGCGGGACCTGGACGTGGTTCCTGGGATCGCGCTTTCTTTGAATCTCGGCGCCGACGCCGCGGCGGGAACGGTTACGACCTCGGCCGCCGCCGTGAGTGAGCACGTGGAGGTGACGGCCATGGCTGACAAGCTCCCGAGCGACATCACAATCCAGGCGGTGGGCTTGCCTGCTTTAACGTACGTTGTCAGTCATGAAGACATTGAGCATACAAATGTATTTCGCGACATGGGCGATGTGCTGAACCGGATTCCAGGGATCTCCATTGCCTCACTTCCGCAGGGGGACATTGGTACGGGGATCAAGCTACGCGGCTTTTTCACCCGTTCCCATGGAGCCGACATTGCGGTGTACATCGACGGTGCGCCGCAGAATCTTCCAGCGTCGACGATCGGTGGCACCGGCTTCAACGATATGACCTGGTTGCTGCCGACTCTGATCGATCGAATTGAGGTAATCAAGGGGCCCTTCTCAGCCCTTTACGGAGACCAGAACCGCGCCGGGACGATCAGCATTACGACTCGGGACACTGCGGAGACTCGGGCTACCGTGACGTACGGACGCTTCAACACGGTGGATACGAGCTTCACCTTTTCGCATCGTACGGGGCCGGTGAATACGTTATTGGCTGCGGATTTTATGCGCTCCAGCGGCTACCGCCAGTCTTCCGGCTTCGAGCACGGAACCATCTTCGCGAAGGAAACATTCCGAGCCGGCGGCGGTATCTGGAGCGCTCGCGGCTACTACCAAGGATCGAACTGGGATGCGGCAGGGTTTCTGCTGCTCAGCGCGCTTCAGGCCGGCACGGTACAGGCGACCAGCCGCAATCTGACCAGCCCGGCCCTCTTCGGAGACGCCAATCGCACCAACTTCACCCTAACCCGGAGGCCCGAAAGTGGCGAAAGCGGCCTGCAATTGACGGCCTACGCGGAACGGTACAACCGCCGCCGGGCAACTGGAGCCAACGCGACGACGCTGAATGTCTATAGCGATGCGCGCTGGATCTCTGGTGGACGGGCTTTGCGGAGCTTCAACTGGCATGACCGCGCCGCCCTGACGGTGGGCGGGGAGTTGCGCAGCGATTATGGAACGGGCATCATCCGGCAGCAGGTCGGCAATGCGTTTACGTCCACCTACCTGCAGGACCAGAATCTGCATATGCTGCAATATGCCGGGTTTACCCAAGGGCAGTTCAAACTGCAGCGGACGTTGAAGCTGATCGGCGGATTGCGTGTCGATGCCTTCCATTACGACTTCCAGAATCAGAAGATTCCCGCCGCTTCAGCCGTTTACAACAAGCCTGTCGTGACACCCAAGATCGGCATAGTGTGGTCGCCGCTGGAGCGGGTGAGCGCGTTCTTCAATATGGGCCAGGGATTCCGGTCTTCCGATCAGTCGGAGATCAGTCCGAGCGGCAGTGCCGGTCCGCTGGGAGCCGCGGGTGGCAATCCCGTCACCAACATCGCTCCCCCCAAGGTGACTTCCTACGATTATGGATTCAAAACACGCATCACTCCACGTTGGACGGCTTCGGGGGCCGGCTTCTACACGGTGAACCAGAGTGAGACGGTGTCGACGGGGCCTTACACGTTTGTCTCGGCCGGCAACTCCACGCGCCTGGGCTGGGAGGGGGAGACGAACTTCCAGGCGACTGACGCTCTGAACTTTTATGCCAGCCTTACCGACGTCATTGAAGCGAAGTTGAACAATCCGGCCAACGGCATCAGCAATCTTCTCAACGTTCCGCAGTATGTGCCGAAGGCCGGCGTCGGATATCTGCGATCGGTGCACAAGGGAAACATTGCTGTCAATCTGGACGGCTTCTACTACTCGCCGTTTCCCTACTACAGCGGCACGCCACTGACCTTGCATCGCGCGAAACCCTACGCCCGCTATGACCTTCGCGGCAGCTACTACCTGGGGCATGTCGAGTTGACGGGCTTTGCGCAGCTGCAGCCGTACAAATACGCGAGCGAAGCGATGTACTCCACCGCCGCGGGACTCTTTGTCGATCCGGCGCCGCATTGGTACGGCGGGTTCACAGGCAGATATCGGTTTTAGGATTGGCCGTCTTTGGGAGCGAATGGCATGGTTGAGCAACCTTCACAGAATACCGGCGACCTGCGGACGGCTGTTTTGCCGAGCTTGCTGCCTCTTGAAATGAATGCCGTGACGAAACGTTATGGTTCTCGTCCCGTCCTCGACCGTCTTACCCTGCGCGTCGAACGCGGCGAGATTGTGGCGCTGCTGGGGCCGAACGGGGCGGGGAAGTCGACGACGCTGGCGCTCTCGCTGGGCTTTGTTGCCCCGGACGCGGGCACCTTGACGGTGGCAGGCGTGGACGTCGCCAGAGCCCCACAGACGGCGCGCGGTCATGTTGCGTATCTTTCCGAAAACGTCCAGCTTTACTCGACCTTAAGCGGACTTGAAAATCTGCAATACTTCACCGCGCTGGGCGGCCGCCGTCTGCCGGAAGAAGCGCTGCGGGCGGCGCTGTCGCGCGCGGGGCTGCCTGAGGCGGCGCATCGCCGGCGGGTCGCTGAGTACTCCAAAGGAATGCGTCAAAAGGCCGGCATCGCCATTGCGCTGGCGCGCCGGTGCGATCTCCTGCTGCTCGATGAGCCCACCTCCGGCCTCGATCCGATCGCGTCCGATGAGTTCAACCAATTGCTGCGGCAGACATCGGCGGAGGGAGTCGGGATCCTGATGGCGACGCACGATCTTGGCCGGGTTCTGGACATTTCGGATCGAGTTCTCATCCTCCGGGGCGGGCGCCTCGCGGCGTCGTTCGAACGTTCGCAGTTTCGAGGAGTCGACCTCCAGTCTGTTTATTCTGACGCCATGCACGGAGTTCCAGCCGATGCTTAACCTCTGCCTCAAGGAAGCGCGGCAGCTCTGGCGAGAGCAACGCTTGCCGGCGTTGTATCTCCTGCTGCTCGTGGCAGCGATCGTCGCGCTCGGCGGCACCCTGCGGGCCAACCGGCTGGAAAGCCTGCAATCGGCCCACGCCGCAACGTCCGAGTACGATCGCTGGCTGAATCAGGGAGAAAAGTACGCCCACGCGGCCGCGCATTATGGAATCTATGTCTTTCGTCCGGTGTATGGTTCGGCAAACCTCGACCCCAGTGTTCAGGCGTTTGTCGGTCATTCCGTATGGCTGGAAGCGCACCTGCAAAACGCATTGCTGTACCGCCCCTTGGAGGATGGCACGGCCTCCGAACGGCTGGGCAGCTTCACCCCCGCGTTTCTGCTGCTTACTTTGCTTCCCTTGTTCGTGATTTTGTTGGGATACGGCAGCTTCGCCGGCGAACGAGAGCGCGGAACGCTGCGGCTTGCATTGATCCATACCCTCCGAATTCGCAGTCTCTTCCTCAGCAAGCTGCTTGTCCTGTTTTGCGCCGGCGCGCTTCCCGTCGTGCTGCTGTTCGCGGCGTCGGCCGGGTTTGCACATCTCTGGCAAATGGAGGAGCCTCCACAAGCCGCGTTGCGCTGGGGCGTTCTTCTGCTGATCTACCTCATGCTGCTGATGCTGTGGAGCCTGACGACGCTGGGCGTTTCCGCGCTTGCACGCACGTCGGGAAAGGCGCTCGTGATTTTGCTCTCCTCGTGGTGCGTTCTTAGCTTGGTCGTGCCGCGCGCGGTCGCGGAGTTCGCGGCCTTCCGGCACCCGGCGCCAACGCAGCAGCAGCTCGCCGCGAGCATGGCGGACGCGCTGGGCGATGTGGAAGGCGGCGATCGTGAGAGTAAGGTCAAACAGCGCCTCCTTGCTCAATATCATGTCGATTCGGTGGAGAGGCTTCCGCTCAATTGGGAGGGCGTTATGCGCAACGAAGGCGAAGCCGCCGGAGACGCAATTTTCGATCGCTTCTGGGGTCAGCTCTTTACGTCGTATCGACTCCAGCAGTCCAACGTCGCGCGGCTCGCGTTTTTGTCGCCTACCCTTGCTTCCACCTGGCTCTCTGGAAGGCTTGCGTCCACCGACATCCAGGCGCATGTCGATTTTGTCGAGGCAGCCGAAGCGCATCGCCGCCTGCTTGAACGCATCCTCAACGACCAAATCGGAAAAAAGCTGGACGACAAGGCTATTCTTCGACCGAATTCCGGGCGGGAGGTTTGGGCACGCGTTCCGCGGTTTCAGTTCAGCGGACGTTGCCTCGCACGGGGCGAACCTGGCAATTTCCGTGACTTCCTCCTTGCCTTGGCCGGCCTCGTACTTCAGCTTTTCCTGGCATCGGTGCTGGTGCTGGTTGGAGCGCGTCGTCTCCACAAGGAAGACGCATGATGCCGCCTTTCCGCTCAAAAGGGCCTGGTTTAGTGCTGTTTCGGCTTGAGTTGCTCCTTTTGTTTCGTCAGCGCTTCGTCGCACCGGCCCTCCTAGTTTTTGCTGTTTTGTGCCTGGGCGCGGCCTCGGAGGGACTCTATCGCATCGCACAGCAGCGAGCCACCATCCATCGCTTGCAAGACACAGAGGCGAAGCGGCTGCTGGAGGCCCAAGCACTGGCAACCCGCTTGGACCGGGGACAGGCGACCGCTGGGCCGTTCCGGGATCCTCGCGTGCCTTCAAACTTCGTGCGCATCGTGCTCTCCACGCCGGCTGTCAAGCCTCTGCGGCCGGCGTCCGTAGTGGACGCGGGTCAGGCAGACCTGCTGCCTTTCTACTTCATGCTTAACACAGGGATTGTGAGCAAAACAACCACTACCTATGAGTACGGAAATCCCCAACAGCTTCTGCTCGGAAGGCTTGACCTTTCACTCGTTCTGATTTTTCTTTTGCCTTTGTTTCTCGCAGTCGTCGGATACCGGATTGGTAGCTTTGAGCGTGAGGCGGGGATCGCGCCCTTGCTGCAGGTCTCAAATGCATGGCCCAATCTGATCTACAGCAGGCGTTTGGCTCTTGCCGCAACTCCGCTTGTGGTGGTCTACCTGGTGTTTGCTTCAGGTGCAATCTGGATGGAGGCAGCTTTGGACCATGCGCCGTTCGGATTGCTGGCCCGCAGCCTCTTCGGCATAGTTGCACTCACCTTGCTCTACACGGCCTTCTGGATCGCCGCAATGCTGCTGATTGCGCGCCACAGCCAGACCTCGTCAGCGGGTTTGCTTCGCATCAGTCTGGCGTGGACTACTCTCTGTCTTCTCATTCCAGCCGGCGCCAATCAGCTCGCGGCGTCTGCGTACCCCACGCTCTCACGTCCCGAGTACATCAATCGGGTCCGTGCAGCGACCGGTGCGCTCACTCGCGATCCGCATCTGCTCTATGCGCGATATCTCGATCTACACCCTGAACGGGCGTCGGCTGGGCCGCCGGGCCTGCTTCCCTCTGCCGGAGCCATGAGCCTGATTATCGCGGAGGTGTCCGACCGAGCCGCAGAAGAGGCAGAAGCAGAAGTCCTGAGCTCACAGACCGGGCAGCAGCGTATCATCCACCTTGTCTCTTTCCTTTCTCCGGCCATGCTCACGCAAAGAGGGCTGGATCAACTGGCCGGTGAAGATTCGGCTCGCCAACGCGCCTTTCTAGAGGAT
This sequence comes from uncultured Acidobacteriaceae bacterium, assembly GCA_964236945.1. GTDB lineage: Bacteria > Acidobacteriota > Terriglobia > Terriglobales > Acidobacteriaceae > Edaphobacter. Next base: position 23,710 of record CAXSGC010000007.1, read on the forward strand.
GCGCGTCAGCACGTCGGCACCTTGCGCGATTATTACCGGGATCTCCTTGCGCATGACTCCATGCTTCCCAGCTCTCGTTTTGAGATTCTTTGCCACTATCCTCATTTCGCGCACAAGGAGAGATCGGCGCTCCTACAAGTGGGCCGATCAAGAGCAGAAGGCCAGTAGATCGACGAATGGAGAAGGTTGCCAAAACGAGTTCCTTGCAAATAATGTTTACTTGCATGACAACAAATTACCTGTGGCTGTGGAGCGGGAGTATTTGTGCAGAGCCGTTTTCCTTGAGAGAAAACGGCGTTGATACTCGTGGCGCCCTATACACCTACAGGTAATTTGCATGAGAGCCGGGGAAGTCCTGAACTGGTCAGCGGCTCATTACAAATAAGTTTAGTGCAGGAGTAGGTTGATGCCTTTACAGCCACGGAAGACGCGACAGAAGGAAGCGATCGCCTCGGCTTTCGTCGCGGCGGATCGCCCTCTCTCTCCCGACGAAGCCTACCTGGAAACGCAGAAGCAGGTACCGGCTGTCAGCATCGCTACCGTGTATCGAAATATCAAGACCTTCGTTGAGGATCAGTGGCTCGTTCCCGTCGACCTTCCCGGCCAGTCCACACGGTACGAGATCGCAGGAAAGGCACATCATCACCACTTCCAGTGTGACGGTTGCGGGAAGACCTTCGAGCTTGATGGATGTGTCGTGCAGACGAAGCAGAAGCTGCCAAGAGGCTTCAAGGCAACCCGGCATGAGTTCTTTCTTTATGGAACCTGCTCTGCCTGCGTATAGCTTCGTCGAGGCCAGTCTGAAAGCCTGGAGCGGCGACAAGGGCAGGCGGTACTTTCTGCTACTGCATTCGTAATACTATCGAAAGCGTGCCCGTTCTCCTCTTTATCCTGCCGATCGCCTCCACCCTCCTCGGCGGGTTCTTTGCTATCCGATTTCGGGAGTTCATCACGCTTCTGATCGCTGTCGGCGCGGGACTTCTGCTGGGTGCGGCGTTTTTGGATCTGCTTCCGGAGGCCATCGGCCTCGGCGTGCAAAACGGATTGACCGTCGCCACTGTTCTCGGGATGATGCTGGTCTCGTACTTGATCTTCTATATCTGCGAAAACGGGCTCGACGCGCTTGCGCAACGCTGGCAATCCAAGGGTCTGGAGCGGCGAGTGATTGGACGAGCGGGTGCCGGCATGCTGATCTTTCACAGCTTCCGCGACGGCCTTGCCATCGGTACCGCCTACGCTGCGTCGCACACGGCCGGCTACGCCGTCGCCTTGGGTATTGCAGCGCATGACCTAGGCGATGGCATGAACACCGTCATTCTGACCACCGGCGGCGAGCGCCCGAGAGCATCGGATTACCTGTTCCTGGCGGCCGACGCCCTCGCCCCTTGCGTCGGTGTGCTGCTCACTCTGTGGTGGAGGTTTTCGCCGCTCAACTCTGTTTTCCTGCTGGTGCTGGCGGCCGGCTTTTTCCTGCACATGGCGACGGCCGACTTCCTGCCGGAGATTCGGCGATCTAACACCTTGCGCGTTTATCTGGTGCCTTCCGTGCTGTTCGGCGCGCTTGTCATCTATGTCGCCAATCTTCTGCTCGCTCGCTATCGTTGACCCTTAGCTCCTGAACCGGTGTTATGCTCAGGACGTTTTCTCCCTGGATGGAACTGATGGATCCTGTCGCTCTCGATGGAAGCCGCCGCGAATCTTTGGCCAGGTACGGAAAGCTCCTGGGGATCCTTACCGTCTGCTGGGGCGTAACCGAGGCATCTCTTGCCCTTTGGAGCGCGGCCCAGACCGGCAGCATCTCGCTGGCGAGCTTCGGCGGGGACAGCGTGATCGAGGTGCTCTCCGCCCTGGCGGTTTGGTGGCGCATGTCGCAAGAGATGAACCACGAGCGGCGGCACCACGCGGAACGAACCAGCCTGAAGGTCACGGGCTACTGCCTGCTGGGCCTCGCCACCTATGTGTTGGTCGATGCCAGTCTGCACCTTTACCGGCAGGACCACGCGACTGTCGGAAAGGTGGGCATTGCGGTCACGGCCGCGGCCCTGGTTTGCATGCCACTGCTGGCGCGGGAAAAGCGCAGGGTTGGCCAGGCGCTTTCGAGCGGCGCGATGATGACGGACGCCAAGCAGACGGATTTTTGCACGTACCAGGCCGCCATCGTGCTGCTGGGGCTGCTTTGCCACTCTTTGTTCGGGATCAACTGGGCCGACGGGGTAGCGGCTCTCATTCTTGTGCCCATCCTGGTCCGGGCGGGCGTTCTCGCGCTGCGTGGTGAGCAATGCTGCGTTCATCACTAGTTTAAAGATTGAGAAGATGGCTCCGGATGCGTCGGTCTCATTGATAGTCTTGATCACTTGCATATCTATGCAGGTGAGTGTATTCTAGGTCTGTGAAGGAAACCGTACAGGCCGCCTGCACCCCTCACGATCACAGTGACGCCAGCAGGGCGGTGCTGCAGATCAACGAAAACTCTGTCGAACGGTGTGCCCGTATCTTCCGCGCTATGGGTGACCCGGCGCGGCTTCGGCTGATCGCCCGGCTTGCTCAGGGGGCGTTCTGCGTCGGGGAGCTTGCGACCGTGGAGAAAGAAACCATCGCCACGATCTCGCAGCGGCTTCGCGTTCTGCGTTCCGAAAACATCGTTGTGCGCAAGCGGGACGGCAAGCACGTGCTGTATTCGCTTGCCGACCAACACATGTTCGATCTCGTCTCCGACGGCCTGGCTCACGCCTCCGAGCAGCCGTTCCACTCGACTCCCAAACCGGATGCCACGTCCGCTCCGGTCCAACCCTGAAAGGAAACACCACGATGAGCACTGCCCACGTTATCCACGAAGACCACTCCCACGACCACGGTTCCGACTGCGGTCACACCGAGATCCGGCACGACGGCCACACCGACTTCTTGCATGACGGACATCTTCATCACCTGCACGAGGGGCACATTGATGAGCACACGCTCGAAGTGAGCTCGGCCAACCCCGATACGTGTACCGGCGGTCACGCCTGCAGCGATCACGATGCGCAGCACGTGCATGGAGCGAACTGCGGTCACGAGGCGGTCCCTCACGGCGATCACGTGGACTACCTCGTCGAGGGCCACTTGCATCATCAGCACAACGGCCACTGCGACGACCACGGCAATGTGCAAGTTGTTCAGTAGATCGCGGACCGCAACAGCTTTATGCAGCGAAAACGGCAAAAGCATATATGCTTTTGCCGTTTGTTTTTGCAATGGCAGACCTGCCGTAAGGAGGAGCAGTCATAGAGCTGTTGCGAGTAACTACTATCAATCGTATGCAAGGCAAGCTGCGCTTTTGCGAATGCTGTTTTCCTTGAGAAAACGGCGTTGATATCCGTGGCTCCCTATACACCTACAGGCAATTTGCTCTAAATAGGTGCGCCGAGAAATGGCCATGAGAGGAGCGTGGCTCCCCATGAAAGCCCTACACCAAAACCGACGAGCATTATGCTTTGTTCCGGTTTGAGCCGGCCCGCTGCCAGCGCGCCCTCAAGGGCAATGGGGATTGTGCCCGAAACTGTGTTGCCGCACGAGGCGAGCGAGACGTAGAACTTCTCTTCAGGAATTTTAAGTTTCGTCCTGAGGCTATCGAGCATGTACCGGTTCGCCTGATGAAAGATGAACAGGTCAATGTCTTCCAACCGTTTTCCGGCTTTTTCAAGAAGCTGGGCCACACAGGCCGGCACCACTTTGAGCGCGAAGTGGAAGACCTCCGGCCCGTTCATGTAGAGAAACGGGGAGCTGCCGTCGGCATCAATCACGCCGGTCCGCGCTCGCATTCCTCCACCGCGCACGATCAGATGTTGTGCCCCGCTACCGTCGGTGCCGTAGACATAACGGGCGACGTGTCGCGGTGGTTGCTCGTCCATCGCACCGAGCAAAGTAGCTGTGCCGCCATCTCCAAAGATTGTTGCCGAGCTGCGATCGCCAGGCTGGATGAATTTGCTGTAGGTCTCGCCCGTGAGCAGAAGAACGCGTCTCGCCTGGCCTGTGCTGATGAGGCCCTGTGCCAAGCCCAGACCATAGATGTAGCCGGAACATCCGAGGTTGAAGTCGAGGGCTCCTGCCGACTTCGGGATGCCGAGTCGCTCTTGCAGGAGGCAAGCCGTCGTGGGCAGGTAGTAATCCGGACTTTGCGTACAGAACAAGACGTAGTCGATCTCACCGGGATCGAGGGTTGGGCGAGAGAATAGTTTTTGTGCAGCAGCGTATGCAAGATCGGAGGCGCACTCGTCGGCAGCAGATAGATGACGTTGCAGGATGCCTGTCTTCTGCGCAATCCGTGGGACGTCCCACTCAGGATAGTTCGCCGCGAGCTCCTCATTGGAGATGGCAACACCGGGAAGGTGGCTTTCCAGAGCCCAGATAGCCGCGTCCATTTCAACTTCCCTCAGGCTGGGCCAAGCTGCGGTCCAGGGTTGCACGTTGCAGATCATCGACGGTGGAGCAAGCCGCAATGTCCTCCGGTTGCATGTCGCTGTTGTACTCGGAGCTAGCGAGCATCATGAACTCCAGGATGGTCAATGAATCCCAGCTTTTCAGTTGAGTAAGAAGCTGATCGCCCCGAACTTCGCCGGGAGCAACATTCAACATTTTTTCTAACTTCTGATAGAACTCGGGGAGAGCATTCCTTAGGTCCGACATTATCTACCTTGAGTATGAGAGTGGTTTGGGAGCTACGACTTAGAATGGGCATCTTGTTGCTTAGGTTAGGAATCCGGTTTCCGGCAGTACAAGAGCGTCGTCTTCCAACATTCCCAGTTGTACCACTGGGTCACGAGGTAACTCCACCTTAGCGTCGGAGACTACGAGCGGCGTGGAACCTCGGGGAACGAATCCATTCGCGACCAGAGCTCCATCGATGTTTGCGACGGATCCTGTACCTACGATTTCGCACGCCTTGGTGGTGTCTTTGGCGAAGCGGACAAGAGCGGACACGGCAGCGTTCCAGTCCTCTTGATCCCCAGAGTCGATGCGCAGGTCGCCGAGCCGGGCCTGGTCGCCGATGATGCTGAGGACACTGTATCCGCGTATGAACGTTCCTTGACGCAGCCACAGAAAGTGGACGGCTGCGGTCGGGCAGCGAACCATGAACTTCAGAAACTCTACGGTCGGAACGGACCCAAGACGTGCCGCCGCAAAGCGGGAGATGCGATCGTCCGGAACGCCTGCCTCCGCTACCCAACTCACAACGGGGGCGGTGCGCCGAAAGCTCCAGGCGATGTTGCGCAGCAATCGGAGGGGTTCTCGGGCGCCGAGTGACCAAGGGCGCACAGCGGCCTGCTGTACCGGCCGTAAGACGCGCGCAAATCGTAAGCGGTCTGCCCAGGGTTGAAATCCCGCGCGTGGAAGAATCTTGCGCGTCACCGGAGCACCGCCGGTGACTAGAACGAAGGAGGCCAGTTCCCGTAAGTGCCGGAGCAGAAGCAAGCCGGCGCCGCGATGCTTCTCATCCGCCGCCCAATCTCCGAAGCTGATGCCGTGGCGCATCCCGCTCTTCAAACAAAGCTGCACCGGCCAGATTGCCGCATGCGCCACGATGGTGTTGTGTGCGGTCAGCACGTAGCTGCGCGAGCCGGGCCAGGGTGGACCTGGTTCGAAATATTTCCAGTGAAGGTAAGACCGGTTGAGCATGGGATCTTCACCGGAGACATGGAAGCTCTCCTGCATCAAGGTTCCTATTTTCTCGATCTCGTCGGCGGTACTTGCACGAAATTCCATGGGTTTCCTAAAAGTTTTGCACAATGGGCAGGACTTCTCTGCTTAAAACAACTCTCGTCCAAGCGCGGCCCGCGCAGTCACGCGCAGCCGGAAGACATGATGGCTTTCGCTGTACACTCCGCCGCGTAACACATTGAAAGGCTGAATGTGCCCAGGGCGATTGACGCCGGAGTGGAATGAAAAGGCAGTCTGGTACTTCGCCTCCCGCAGCGCCTGAAAGGTGTCGTCGTCGAAGGTGCCGTCCTGGCCCACGGGGTAGGCCAGCGTATCGATCGAGCGGTCGAGTTCGCTTTCCATACACTCGCGAGAGATACAAAGCTCTTGAAATTGCGCGTGGTAAGGCAGCTTGCTGAGGATCTCGTGCGTGTGCGTATGGGATCCGAAGGACATGCCGTGTTGCTGCATCTCGCGTGCTTCGTCCCAATTCAGAAAACAGCGTGCGGCTTCGGGACGGGGCCGGGAGCTGCCGCAAGCGTCCTCTAACTCCTGCACGAAGCGTTCGCTATCCAGAGTCGACGGCCTCTTCAGCAAACGCAGAATGGATTGAATCGAGCGCTCCTTATGGGGCGGGGACAAGTTGAACTCGACGGTCTCTGGATAGGAGAGGGTGACACGATCGAATCGACTGGTTTTCACGATGGAAGCGATCTGATCCCACCAAGGAAGTGTGCCTGTTCCAATAAAACTTGTCGGCAGAAAAAAGGCTGCAGGCACTTGAAAGTGTTGCAAGACCGGAAAGGCCTCTTCGTAGTTATCGAGATAACCATCGTCGAAGGTGATGAGAACTGTCGGGCGCGTGATCTTCAGCTGGCCATGGACGATCAAAGTAGCCTGGTGAAGATCGACGATCCGAAAGCGACGTTTCAGGTACTGGATCTGTCGAACAAAGGTTGAGGTCGTGCAGGAGAACGTACCAGCATCGTAGGGTGTTGCGTGCGCATCCCCAATCCGGTGATAGTTCACCACAAGCAGAAAGGGCCGACCCGGAGCTGCTTCTAAGATTCGAGTTGCCCCCAGGTATGCACCCAGCCGTCCAGCAATTTCCTTCTTCAAAACGTCCAGCCCCCGGGGCAAACAGTAGGAATGATCCCGGCCAGTGCAGGGACGCATGCCTCCATTTGATGCACGTCCATGTCTGTGCGCGCTCGTTACCTCGGCGATCTTTGGTTTCTTCCCTTTTTGGAACAGGGGACGATGCAACTTCCTTCCGGTCGCATACTAGAAGCGGAGTAGCTATTGCTGTGGAGGGGATGAAGCGGAATGATCGGCGAGATCTTTGACTTTCTGAAGCTTCGTTCTTTCTCGTATTGCGCGGTGCACTCTTTGCGCGAGCCGCTTCGGGGAGAGAAGAGCGGCGAAGGCGAGTCTTACGGTTCCTCTTACTTTATGTCCCCGGAGAAGTTGCACTACGGCTTTGCGGTACTGCATGCCGGAGAGGAGATCCATGCGTTCGAGCGAACGGACCCACAAGGGACGCCGTCTCTGGCGCGCACGGAAGTCCTCGAAGCTGGTCTCCGGGTGGGCTTGCGCGCGAAGTTGCGCACACTCAATTGCATGCGAGTAGCGATGGAGCAAGGTCTGCGCCTGCTGCGCGTTTGTGCTTGTGGAGTGCAGCCGGTAGTGGGAGAGCACATCGTCCAGATTGGCGACTCGGGTGTGCTCGGTCATGCGCAGGAACAGGTCGAGATCTTCGCCGGCACCGTTGATGCGAAAGGCTCCGGTGCGTTCGAACACGGAGGTGCGAAACAGGAGTGTGGAGTTAGCGACGGCATGCCGGCCGTGGAGAAGATCGCGCCGGATCTGATCGTGATCGAGGGCGAGGGGTGGTGTGGGGCCGGGCCGTCCAGCCTCGTCAATGTAAGCGAATCGGGTTCCCAGCATGCCGACGGAAGGGTGTCGGTCCATGTAGGCGATCTGGCGCTCGAAGCGAGCGGGCAGAGGGACATCATCGGCATCGACGAAGGCGAGGTATTCCGTGTCGCAAGCCTCGATAACTCTGTTGCGGGCTGCGCCCTGGCCTTGACGACCCTCCGTCTGGAGAACGGTCAAGCGTGGGTCCTCGATCTCGATGGAGAGGAGGTGCTTGAGGGAGGCGTCGGTGGAGCCGTCGTCGACGGCGACGAGGCGGAAGTCGCGAAAGGTCTGTTGGAGCACGGCCTTAACGGCTTCCTCGAGATACGGCATGGCGTTATACACTGGCATAACAACCGTAAGTCGCGCGGGTGGCTGCACTCTGTCAACCTTAGCAGACGCGAACCGAACGAGGTTACTTATTCTGAAGCCGGGATGAGGCGGCGGTCAGGCATGGATAGATGGCTCGTAAATTGAAGGTTTTGATTTATCAGATTGGGAGTCTGGGCGATACGGTGATTTCGATGCCGTGTTACCGGGAGATTGCGCGGCGACATCCGGATGCGGAGCGATATCTGCTTACCAATTTCCCAATTGGAGCAAAGATGGTTCAGGCGGAGGCTCTGCTGCGGCCGTGTGGTTTGATCGAAGGGTCGGTGGAGTACCCGATGCCCTTGCGCGATGCGAAGGCGATGGCGAAGCTGTATGCGAAGCTTCGAGATCTCAAAATCGACATTCTGTACTACTTGACACCGGAGAAGCGTCTTGTCAATTTAGTAAGGCACTGCACGTTCTTCAAGGTCTGCGGAGTTCGAAAGCTTGCGGCGGTTCCGTGGTCGCGCGACCTGCGATATCCGCGCGAGATTGTGGCGGGGCAGATGTGGGAGTCCGAGGCTTCGCGGCTGTTACGCACGCTCGACCCCAAGCGAAGCCCAGGTGCTCCCGAGCCTCGGGACCGATCGCTCGATCTTACCGAGGAGGAGAAAGGGGCGGCGAGGCGGTTGATCGATGAGATGCCTGGCGTGAGTCGTTTTGTTGCCCTTTCCGTGGGCGGCAAGGTGCCGATCAATAACTGGGGCGATGAGAACTGGGCGGCCGTGTTGTCGACGATGTCTGCCGCGGACCCGGATCTGGGGCTGGTATTGGTGGGCTCGGCGGATGAGCGCGAACGAAACGACCGGCTTGCCAGAGCGTGGGCGGGGCCGAAGTTGAACTCCTGTGGGCGGCTGACGCCGCGGGAGACCGCCGCTCTGATCGCGCGGGCGGAGGTGTTTCTAGGGCACGATACCGGCACGTTGCATCTGGCGGCGGCGGTGGATACGCGCGTCGTCGGTGTCTATAGCGCACGGAATCCGCCGGGAAAATGGTACTCCGATCGGCCTGGAGACCGGTTTTTCTATCACAAGCCTCCGTGTTTTTACTGTGAGCTGGAGCGTCCGGCGGAGTGTCCGCATGGGCTTGTCTGTATGACTTCGCATCGAAGGGAAGAGGTTGCGGCGGCGGCAGAGGGGGCGATTGCTCGGTTGTTGCCGAGCCAGGGTGAGGAACATGCCGCGACGGTGTGAACTGTGTCAGAGGTACGGCTGTCTCGCCTGAAGAGACATGGAGCGGTGACTGAGGTGTAGTTATAAGATTGTCAATCTGCAACATGCCGAGATAGATCAAGCAGTTATCGATGCTATGATAAAACACCCGTATGCTTAGCATGAAACGCGTAATAAATAAGTTGCATACGAGATGCTAAAGGCGGGACTGCGTTGCTGCAAGACCTCTTTTTATTTTGCTGGTACGACGGCTGTACAGGATGTCCATAAGAAAGCTTCTTACAGGAGTAAAGCTGGATGAGCATCGTTGTAATTACGGGTTCCGCGGGTCTGATCGGTTCGGAGGCGAGTGTATTTTTTGCCGACCTCGGGTTTGAAGTGGTTGGCATCGAGAACGACATGCGACGTGAGTTTTTCGGTGCGGAAGCATCCACGGCGTGGAATCAGCAGCGACTGAAAGAGGAGCTTGGATCGAGATATCGTCATGAAAACTTCGACATTCGCGATCGAGAGCAGGTGGAGCGCTTGTTTGCGGATCTTGGAAAGAGCATTGCGCTGGTGATTCACACGGCCGCGCAGCCCTCTCACGATTGGGCTGCGCGCGATCCTCACATGGATTTTTCGGTGAATGCCAACGGAACTTTGAATCTACTGGAGGCAACACGGAAGTTCTGCCCGGATGCCGTGTTTATCTTTACGTCGACGAACAAGGTCTATGGGGACACGCCGAACCGGCTGCCTTTGATGGAACTCGAGACGCGGTGGGAGATCGACCCTTCGCACAAGTACGCGATCGGTATTGATGAAGAGATGTCCATCGACCAGACGTTGCACAGTTTATTTGGCGCGTCCAAGGTAGCAGCGGACGTGCTTGTGCAGGAGTATGGGCGATACTTCGGGATGAAGACGGCATGCTTCCGCGGCGGTTGCCTGACCGGACCAAATCACAGTGGCACCGCGCTTCATGGATTTTTAGCGTACCTGATGCGCTGCACGGCGACCGGCCGGCCGTACACGGTGTTTGGGTATCACGGGAAACAGGTGCGCGACAATATTCATAGCGCCGATTTGATCAACTGCTTTTATCATTACTATAAGAACCCACGGAGCGCAGAGGTTTATAACATCGGGGGCGGCCGGTTTAGCAATGCTTCGATGCTGGAGTCGATCGAGATCTGCGAAAGAGTCGCCGGCAAGAAGCTAGATCAGACTTATAAGGAGGCGAACCGCGTTGGCGATCATATCTGGTGGATCAGCGATACGGGGAAGTTCTCCCGTCACTATCCCGACTGGAAGCAGAAGTATGATGTTGAGGCGATTCTGCAGCAAATCTTCGATAACAATGCGGATCGATGGGCGAGCGAGCTAGCGTGATTAATCAAGGAAAGCAGAATTTACTTGGAGTTGGCATCAGCGCGGTGGATTACGAGTTTGCAGTCGCTTCGATCGTTGAGCACGCAAGGCTTGGTCGGCGATGGGCGACGACCGCGCTGGCGGTTCACGGCGTGATTACGGGGGCGCTCGATCGCGTGCACCGGTATCGTCTGAACACGTTCGATCTGGTGACCCCAGATGGCCAGCCTGTGCGGTGGGCGCTGAATCTGCTGTATGGGATGAAGCTTCGCGACCGGGTTTATGGTCCGAATATGACGTTGATGGTTTCGCAAGAGGCGGCGCGCCAAGGCATTCCGGTGTTCTTTTACGGAAGCAAGCCGGAGGTTCTGGATCGACTCTGCACGCGTATGAAGGAGCTTTGCCCGGGTCTCCAGATCGCGGGTGCGCGGTCTTCGCAGTTTCGCAAGTTGTCGGCCGAAGAGCAGATGTCCGCGGTAGAGCAGATTCGGGGCTCCGGCGCGAAGATCCTGTTTGTTGGTCTTGGATGCCCTCGGCAAGAGGTCTTTACATACGAGATGAGCCAGTATTTGCAGATGCCTGTGCTGGCCGTGGGAGCCGCATTCGACTACTACTCGGGGCTGCTGAATGAACCGCCGGCATTGTTTCAGCGGCTAGGTCTGCAGTGGTTTTATCGACTTTGCCAGGAGCCTAGACGATTGTGGCGCAGATATCTTTTCACGAACAGTCAGTTTGTCGGGCTGTTCATCGCTCAGTGGCTGCGAATTTGGCGGCCAAGCCTGGGGAACGCGGAGAGACCGTTGACGGAGGTCCGCTTCGGCTGAGGGCGGCCGCAACACGTTTCTTTAGCGGTGGGTTTGATGTCATTCGCTAGGGAAGTAAGAGAGCGACTTGAGCGCACAAGCTGGGAGCGCACTCGCTTGTTGTTGTAGGATTCACTTACTCGTTATTGTTTACGTAACCTCCTTTATGATTCTCGATTTTTTGCCTCTACGAGAAGACTGGCCTGAACGCTTTGCCGAGACCAAAGGTCTCTCCGGTGCGGCGGCACTCGGTGTGTTCCGTGAGCTTGCCGGGGCAAGGCTTTCCTTTGTTCAGGTGGGCAAGCTGGACCGTGCCATCACTCATGCCATCGGGAAGGAGGGGGCACGCGCAGGTCTTTCTACCATTCGGCTTGCATTGATCGGATCTGCGACGACGTCGCATCTCGCTCCTGCGATTCGGGTTGCCGCGTTGCGGCGAGGCCTTCTGGTGGAGGTGTATGAAGCCGACTACGGGATGTACATGCACGAGCTATCGGATACTGGATCTGCGTTGCATGCCTTCAGGCCAGACGCGCTCCTGATTGCACTGGATGCGCATCATGTAGCTGACGCTCCTGGAGCGAGTGCGGAGGGCGCGCTTTCGCTGATGGAGCAGTGTTGGAATCTGGCCGCACGGCATCTTCAGTGCGCTGTGCTGCAGCAGACGGTGTTGCCGGTATTTCCACCAATCCTCGGGAACAACGAGCAGTGGCTGCCTGGTTCGCCTGCAAGTATTGTCGATGAGGTGAATGCCCAACTTAGAAAAAGAGCGGATGCGGCCGGCGTGCATCTACTTGCTCTCGATAGCTTTTGTCGAACGGAGGGAGTAACTGCCTGGTATGAGCCTGCTCTCTGGTATAAGTCCAAGCACGAGGTGCATCCTCGTGCATCGGTTGTCTATGGAGATCAGGTAGCGCGAGAGTTAGCCGCTCTGCGCGGATTGTCGTCGAAGTGCCTGGTGCTTGATCTCGACAATACCCTGTGGGGTGGGGTGATTGGCGACGATGGCCTGGAGGGAATTGTTCTAGGTCAAGGTAGCGCCGTTGGTGAAGCGCACCTCAACTTTCAACGTTACTGTGCGGCGCTGGCGTCTCGTGGCGTTATTTTAGCGGTGTGCTCAAAGAACGATGAATTGAATGCACGACTTCCTTTTGTGAAGCACACGGAGATGATTCTTCGCGAGAGTCACATTGCTTGCTTTGTCGCGAACTGGCAGGACAAGGCGTCTAACTTGCGTCAGATTGCCGCGACGTTGAATATCGGCATTGATTCTCTTGTATTTGCCGACGATAACCCAGCCGAGCGTGCCCTTATTCGCAAGGAGTTGCCGCTGGTACAGGTGCCTGAATTACCGGAGGATCCGGCACTCTATGCGGATACGATAGCGAAGGGCGGCTACTTCGAAGGTTTGCGAGTTACATCCGAGGATAAGGAGCGCCGACAACAATATCAGGATAACTCAGAACGTGCACGGATGCGGGAGCAGGTGACCGATGTTGAAGGCTACCTGAAGAGCCTTGATATGGAGCTTATGGTCGAGCCTTTCAGTGAGGCCGGACTTGCGCGAACGACCCAGTTAATCAATAAGACGAACCAGTTTAACTTGACCACGCGACGATACACGGAGGCGGAAGTTCGAGTCCTTGCCTCTTCAGGGGAAGTTGTTACTCTGCAAGCGCGGCTGGCCGATCGATTTGGAGATAACGGCACGATTGCCGTGTTGATTGCCAGAGTAGGAGCGGATCGCGAGGCGGTGATCGATACGTGGCTTATGAGTTGCCGGGTTCTTGGACGGCGCGTTGAAGAGGCCTGTCTGAACGTGCTGGTCGGAGCTTGCTGCGACCGCGGGGTAACTCGTCTGATTGGTAGGTATAGGCCAACAGAAAAGAACGGCATGGTTCGTGACCTTTACTCCCGGTTGGGGTTTTCGAAATACTTGTCTGAAAGCACTTCAGATGAGCAGCGGTTCAAGCTTGAACTGGATTCGTATCAACAAAAACCGGTCCCGATGAAGGTCTCTCTCCTTGTCGCGTCGGTTCACGCATAAAAATGCAGCTTTGGCAGGAGCGTTTCACCTATGCAACCGGAAGAGATCTACCCACGGCTTACTGCAATTTTCCATGACACCTTCGATGACGACACTATCGTGTTGTCGCCGAACACGACGGCGCATGACATTAAGGGTTGGGACTCCGTGAATCACATCAATCTAATTGTGGCGATCGAGCAGGAGTTCCATGTCAAGCTGAAGACGGCTGAGTTGGAGTCGTTGAAAGATGTTGGAGAGATGGTACGCCTTATTGAGCTTAAGACGAGCTGACGTGCAGATCCGACCGGCTCGCGACCCCCAACGCATGTGTGTCTCTTATGTCTGAAATCCGGCAGAATGGGCCTAGCAGCGGATCCGAATCCGAGCTCGTTCCCGAACTTAATACTGCACCTGACGGGATTGCGCTCACAGAACCGCATGCGGAACCGGCTGTTCCACTTTCGCGCCTGCGCCTCTATGTTGGCGCTTTATTCCTCCTCCCGTTTGCTTATATGGCAATCTGTTTCTTTGTAATGCGATCTGATTTCTTTTTAAGACGGACACAGAATATCTATCTGGCAAACATGGGTTACGGTCTGCGACTTAGGAATGCGGATTGCCAAGTACTGGTGTTTGGCGATTCCTCAGCCATGGAAGGTGTGGATCCTGGCATCCTCAGCAAGGAGACTGGTCTCTCTGCGTGTAACATAGCTGAGCCGGCCGGCGTGATGCGGCTCAACGGGACCATGGTGCTGGACACTTATCTGGAGCGCAATCCACGGCCGAAGTATCTCATCCTGCTTCTTTCTCCCAATGGTATCAGACCGACCTGGCTGCACGAAGGCAACTACGAGGCTGTGCTGATGCGGGTGCGGGAGAGGCCGGATCTCGGGCTGCTCTATGCTGTGATCCGTCATGCAGATGACATCCTATCTGCGATCGGAACGTCGGGTAGATTTGTGCTGACGTGGGTTGTTCATTCGCCTCTTCCAGAGGGTATTGTTCACAAGCGGGATAACAACCGCGGAAGATATCCTGATACTTCAGAACGCATGACCACCTGTCTTACGGATGCTCGCATCAATCCACCCAGCCGTGAGTGGGTTGATGGTTTTCGCACGCGGTACAGTGTCGAGGGCACCCATGTGCTGGTAGACGTGACGCCCGTTCCCGATTGCGATCCTGCGCAGGCAACGTACATGCGGGAGTTTGCTCCGGACAATGGAATTATCGACAACCGTCTCGAGATTTATCCGACTCACTGGTACACGCAAAGCGGCCACTTCCACCTGGGATCGTCGGAGGGTTGGGGACATCTTACGGCGCGGATTGCGGAACAGATCAACACACGGCAGAAGGCCGGGCGGACTCACTAAGAGATGCTCTTTTCCTCCGATGCTTTCCTTTTCCTGTTTCTTCCTGTGGCGCTTCTCGGCTTTCAGATAGCAAGTCGATTTGGCCGCGTGCCCTTGTTCTCGTGGCTGGCGCTGTCGTCGCTTTTCTTCTACGGTTACTGGAACCCGCCCTATGTTGTCCTTCTCGCTGCATCCATTATCGTAAATTATTTATTCTCCGTGGGAATCGCCCGCGCGAGCGAGCCGCGTAAGACTCCAGTTCTGGTGGCAGCTGTTGCTGCGAATCTGGCATTGCTCTTCTGGTTCAAGTACCTGTTTCCGGTGCTTGGGTACTTCCATAACATCGGCTGGCTCGGGCGAAGCTTTGGTAGCATCATCCTGCCATTAGGGATATCCTTTTTTACATTCACTCAGATTGCTTATCTTATTGACTTGGCGCAGGATGTAACACCGCGGCAGGATCTGCTTTCTTATGTTCTGTTTGTTACTTTCTTTCCGCACCTGATTGCCGGGCCGATTATTCACCACAGTGAGATGATGCCTCAATTTGCGAAGCGCCGTATCGGGCTTCGGAGCGACGATCTTGCTGTTGGGATTACCTGGTTTCTCTTAGGCCTTGGAAAGAAGGTTTTGATTGCTGACCGTCTTGGCCCGATGGCGGATGCCCTCTACAGTCGACCGCAGGCGTTTGGCTTCGCCGCCAGTTGGCTAGGTTTACTCTGTTATGCTTTTCAGCTCTACTTCGATTTTTCGGGCTACTCAGATATGGCGCTAGGTCTCGCGCGCATGTTCTCGATCGCGTTTCCGGTGAACTTCAACTCTCCGTATAAAGCCACGAGCATCATCGAATTCTGGCAGCGCTGGCATATGACGCTGTCACGTTATTTAGGCGCTTATCTTTATAATCCAACTTCTTTATGGATGACACGCCGCCGGATCAAGCAAGGGAAAAAAGCAAACAAGCGAGCTACGCAGACGATTGAGGGATTTGTGCAGATGATCGCCTTTTCCCTTCTATCCACGATGTTTTTAGCCGGTATCTGGCATGGCGCGGGTATGCAATTTGTGTTGTTTGGCGTTGTGCACGGAATCTACCTGGTTATCAACCATGCGTTTCGTACTTTTGTTTCGGAAGATTCTCGTTGGCAGAAGTTGTTTCCTGGGCCGGTCGGCCTCTTTCTTACCTTTGGAGCGGTTCTTATCGGGCAGGTGTTCTTCCGTGCCAACTCTGTCCGGGATTCGTTTTATGTCTTTGGTAGTTTGCTTGGTCTGCATGGCCGCGGGGTGCCGTTGCAGAGTCATCCTTTGTTGGCGAACATGCCTACCTACTCGCTATTTTTACTGCGACCGGCCGGGGCTACGGCAGCACTGCTCTTCTGCTTCTTTGTCGTTTGGGGATTACCGAACACACAGGAGATCTTAAATCAGCTGGAGAAAGGCGCGCGTCGTCATTCGAGTCTGCTGCCAAATCTTTACTGGAAGCCTAACCTCGCATGGACGGCGGGTCTTTGTGTTCTTTTTGTTGCATCCCTGATGTTGATCTCTGAAGGATCATCGTTTCTATACTTCCAATTCTGAGCGAACGACTTCTAGATTTCGATCACGCCGGGGATGCGGCCTGGGTGAATTCCATGGGTCTGGTAAGCCTTTACCACACGTCGATATAGGTCCTCTGCGCGCTGCGTGCGCGGCCCCCATGCCAGCTTACGTGCAGCGTTCCAGCCGGCAGCGGACATGGCTTCTCTCGCTTGGGGAGGAGACAGAGCGAACTTCTCGATTGCCTGTGCGATCGCTCGAATCGTTGTAGCTTTATCGGAGACTGGGGCCTTGATTCCGGCTTCGGCTGGAACGAGGGAGTGCGCGCCCTGGTGATCGAGTGTAATGATCGGCAGGCCGAGGGCCATGGCTTCGAGGAGCTGAGAGCCCATGGAGTCGCGCAGACTGTTGAAGAGGAAGGCGTCATGAGTTTGATAGGCATCTCTGACCTCGGACCACGAGGAACGCTTGCCGCTCCAGATCACCTTGTTTTCGAGTCCTCTTTCCGCGATCATTCGCCGCACGACGGTTTCAGGTAGACCGTCACCTAGAACCGTGAGGGTTAGATCTACCTTTGTTTGAACGAGAGCATCGAGAGTAAGGGATAGAGCTTTTCTGGGTAACATCCGACCTACCCAAAGCAGGCGGAGAGGACCTATCTGCCGGTGAAAACGTCTGGGAGTCTCTGCAAAATAGGCTTCGGGCAGGCCGGTATCCATGCTAAGAACGGCATCTTTGCGGCCGAGCTTTTGCATCAGTGAGAGTGTTTCGTCGTTGGTGGCAAGAACCACAGCCATGCGACTCATCCAATATCGGTGAAGCGGAGAATATGGAAGGAGACGAGTAACTATGGTTCGAGTTAGTTCTTTTTTCTGATCGGCGCCGAAGTAAGACCGCATGCTGTAGGGCGAGGTCTGACCACCACCGACGGGCCCGAAGAGGACCGGAATCTTGAGTCTCCATAGCTGTGACGGGACATGGATGCTGCCGTAGGTGACGTGATGTGCGACGTCGAAGGGATCGGATGTGTGCAGGCGACGGGCCGCCTTGAGAGCGGCAAATTGCCAGGCCAGATAGTGGGACCCGCCGCCTTCGTACCCGATCTTCCGCGCTGGTTCTACGAAAGAAAAGGAGAGACCTGCTACGGGGGAGGCTTGTAACTCCGCCTCGATCAGGTCTCGACTGCTCCCTACGGTTAGCACATGCACACGCAAACCGCGTGCAGCCAGGTTTGTGGCCCATCCCCAACCGTTGCCCGCTTCCGTACCGCTGCCGGGCCTACATGCATAAGCCGCTAGAAGGACGTGCATACCGACACACCTCTTCTCTTGTATTTACTTTGTTGAGTAGCTGGGCTGCTTATGGATAAGTTCCGATTCCACGCGCGGGGGATGTCGGCCTAAGAGTGAAGTCGCCATGGGCGGGATCTACGAATTGAGGATCTCCTTCTATGCTTGCGGTCCAATTGCCGACGGCATTATCGAAATCGGCGTAACTGCCGGCGTGAACCAGATTGAAGAGGATGAAGTTAGGAAACGCTACGCCGAAGCCATTATTGTAGAAGGCGTTTCCGGTGTTGTTGGCACCTTGATCGGCATAGAACTGGGTTCCGGAGGTCGCCCCGGTACAGATATTTTTCCGAAATGTGATGTTGGTAGCGAGGACGTAGGAGGCATTTTGTGTAACTCCGAGATTGCAAGCCCACCAACCACCGTAGACCGTGTTCCATTCAAAGAGCTGGTTGTCGACGCTGCTGCCTTCGCCAGCCCGAACGACGATTCCCGCGTCGAACTGATGTGTGCCTGCATTTACGATGAGGTTATAGCGAGCAACACTGCCAGACCCTTTTTCGAGCTGGATGCCGTCACCATTGACGTTTTGAATATGATTTTGCTCGATATCAACACCGGCTACCGTATCGGCGTGAATGCCTCCACCGTAGTCTTGCGAGGAGCCTACGCCACCCTCGTGCACGTTGTTGCGCACGATGTAGCCGGTACCTTCGCGTCCGCTCTGGGAGTACATCTCGATGCCGTCGGCGTACATGTTTTGTGTTCCATTGGATGGACTGTACATCTTGGCAAAGTCCGAGACGTCGTTTCCGATGATGTAGACGATGCCGACGCCGTTATTGATCTGGATTCCTCCCGCCCCACAGCCTTTTACCACGTTGTTGACGATGAAGAGGCTTTCGACGGAGGTACCGCCATTTACCTGAAAGTAGACCGCTGTCGAGTAACTATCGTTGACGGTATTGTTCTGGACAGTCCAATGGGAGCAGGAGTTAGTGCAGAAGAGGTCGTGCATTTGCGCGCCTCGGAGTTCGAGGCCGGAGACTGTGATGTAGGAGCTACCCGGACTCTGGATAGAGTAGCTGCGTTGCGGAACTTCTACGATTCCCGAGGGGTCGGCGAAGGAATAGACGTATAAGGTAGATCCGTCCCAGTAGAACTGATTCGGACTTATGATGGCGCCCACGGAATTTTCTGGAATTCCTGCCTGGCCGTTGAAGTTGATCAACTTTGGGTCGGTGGTCTGGGAGCGGTACCAGATGTTGGAAGCGATGCCGGCATTGAAGGGGCCGATATTTGCCGAGGTGGACATCTTGACATCGTCGAAGTAGATGGTACCGCCTGGAGCGATAGCGCCGCCAAAGGCCACGTTGCCCAGTTCAGCCGAGTCGATGTCCTGGTCGGCGCTGCTATCGATGTTGTTGATCTGCGACAGGAGATTTCCGTTGAGATAGAGTGCTCCGCCGCCAGAGGTAAAGGAGATAGCGACATCGATCTCGATCTCGTTCCACTGTCCGGGGAGGTAGCCGGTCAGACGCGTGGGGTTGAGGATCCTGAGGCCGTGCCGGGTATCGTAGAAGTCCAGCGTGCTGGGATTGCCGGCGTCATCGGTTGTCATGGTGGCGAATCCAGCCTGCGCTCCATGGCTCGCGAGATAGAGCATTTTGAGGGCACTGTTGGATTTGAGGCTTCCGCTTGGAGCAAGAAAGTACCAGCGGAAGGCAAGTGTGCTGTTCGGACCCGGAGCCGCGATGCTTTGGATAACCGAGGCCCGGGTGTCGACACCGTGATTCGAGTAGATGGCCATAGAAGATGAGCCGTGAGCACTCTGTGCGGTCGTAATTGAAGCGGTGGTGTCGTTGTTGCTGTGGTGGGCGGTCCAATCGCCGAGATTTCCCGATTCGAACCCTGAACAGAAGGCCGGAGCGTTGCAGCCTTCCTGCGGAGCGGCGCCGCTGCCTGGATTCCATCCGCTGACGGGATCGGCTGCACTGAGGATGGGCTGCGCTCCATCGCCGTAGGAGGTGTAGGTGATGGGGGCGCCGGGTGTGCCGGAATGGGAGATGTTGAGTTGCTCGTGCCATTCTTCTCCGGCTTTGAAAGCGACGGTCTGACCGCCGGAAAGCTGGAGCGAATTGATTTTGGCGATGCTGGCAAATGGCTGAGATGGGGAGTCGCCGCGGTTGAGATCACTGC
The DNA here is from genome assembly GCA_964236945.1 of uncultured Acidobacteriaceae bacterium. Taxonomy (GTDB): domain Bacteria; phylum Acidobacteriota; class Terriglobia; order Terriglobales; family Acidobacteriaceae; genus Edaphobacter. Next base: position 43,411 of record CAXSGC010000007.1, read on the forward strand.
CGTTCCGGTTATCCACGTAGAAGGTGGTCCTGGGCGAAGATCCAGAGCCGCTCAACGTTGGGGAGGCGGGCAGAACCGAGTTCTGAAACGGCGGCAGACCCGAATTTGCCGCGATGAGCCGGCTTGTCGGAGCGGACGGCGGAGGAGCGGTGATATTTGTTTCGGGGGCAAGAGGAGTTACTTCCGCGTGCCCTAACGCAAGAAAAAGAGCCAGAATTAAAGCCATAGCTGATACTAACTGGATAGAGGTTTTGCGGCGATGGGAATAAAGGACGAAAAGTAAGAAATTTTGGATAAGAATTGCGGAGAATTTGGATGGGTGCGGCAGATTTACGCGCCGATGTACCGGCGGCTGAAGAGTAGCGTGCAGGCTTTCTATCGGCTGGTCTAGTTTCGATGTAGGATTTTTTGTTTCCGTGGACCCTTTATTTCGGAGAACGCGGAGTTGCAGGATGCAGAGCGCAGTATTCACGTGGCATAAAGCTCTTTAGAGTGCGCTTGTGGTAAACTGCTGCGTCGGGCATGCGTGTGTCTCGATACGGCAGCGAACCGGAAGTTCCCGTGAGGCTTGCAGGGGAATTGCTTCTTTGTAGAGGGATGTTTTTGTTGTATTTGGATCTGGTCTTGAGTGTAGACGTGAGTTTGAGGCTCTGAGGTAGATACGATGAATGCGGCTGGAAATCTACTTCGTATTATTTTGGTTTGCGCAATGGCGATCGAGGTTGTGGGGTGTTCGTCGTCTTCGGGTGGTTCCGGGACGGGCGGAACAGGCGGTGGTGGAGGGACCTCAACCCCGGTTCCGCCGGCTGTTTCTCTGACGGGAAACTATCAGTTCCAGACTTCGTCCACGGGGGTTGTTCCGTTTACGGCGCTTTCGGGATTTGTGAATGAGGAGACTGGGTCTACAGATGGCTCGTACGGGTTGACGGCCTCTCTTCAAGTGCAATCAAATGCCTGTTTCGCCGACATTAAGGTGCTGGATCTTGGGGGGTTCACTAAGTCACCGCTTTCTCAACTTACTGCCTTTCCGTACGACTCACAGACGGTCACTCTCAGTTTGAGTCAGAACTGTACAGGTGTATCGCTTTGCGGGTCGTATACGGTGGCGGGCGGATGTGCCGACAAGGCAACGGGAACGATTGTTGGAACGAAGTATGCGGCACTTGCGGGGACATTTCGTACCGATGCGAGTGCGTCTCCGGCAATGCATATCACGTTGAACCAGATGTCCCAGGGTACGGGGCAGGGTAGCTTTCAGGTTTCCGGGTCGATGTCTTTCACGGGGGCCGGATGTCTAACCTCGGGCACGATCGATAAGATCTCGAGCTTTCTTTCCGGCAGCTCGCTCCATCTGGTTGCGGCGACGGATTCGGCGAGCGGGGCGGCACTTACCCTTGACGGCACGATCGACACCGGTGCTACGACCCTGACGGTGAACAGTATTCATCTCGCGGGAAGCAACTGTCTGGACTCCCTGAACGGATCCAGGCTCGTGCTCACGCAATAACGCATCTGATTGACTGGCCCCGAAATGCAACTCCCCGACAGAGAAGTTACGGACACGAAACGGAAGTTTGATTTGATCTATCGCTGGACTGGGCTTGCCCGAGGCGTGGTGGCGATGATGGCTACCTTTGCGGTGACGGGCTGCGGTACGCTCGGGTACACCATCAGTTCTGCTCCGGTTGCACCGGGGAGCGGCACGCTGACGGGCAACTGGGAGATTGCGGTTACGACCACGTCCGGATCTTCGCCGTTCTCCTCCCTTGCCGGCTCTATTTTGCAGCAGTCCCCGCTTCCGAACGGTAAAAGCCCTGTGGTGGCGGAGTTGCAGACGGTGGCTCCTACGTCGTGCTACCTGGGTCTCACGACGGTGCCTCTGCAAGGCAGCGTGTCGTCTACCTCCTTGTCGCTGGCTTCTCTGTCAGTTGCCGGGCAGTACCTCACGCTGACTGGAGGGAATGGAAGCACAGCGGAGCATCTTACGGGCACCTTCGCAATTTATGGGGGCTGCGCCGACGGGGTGAAAGGGAAGTTGACGGGGACGAAGATTGCGGCGATGTCGGGTATGTACGCGGGCGCCTGGAATTCGGGATCGGCCATGGCCCGAACGATAAGTGTCACTTTGGCTCAGGACGATTTTTCAGATGGTTTGGGGTACTTTCAGGTGGGAGGCTCGGCAACCTTTAGCGGCGTGTCGTGCTTTACCGGAGGTACGGTGCAGGCGATCGAGAGTACGATCTCTGGGCAGCACGTGTTTTTGACGATCGCCACCAACGAGACGGGGGGGTCCACGGTGACGTTGGCCGGCACGTTGAACCCGGCAGGAACGACGCTGACGCTGACCTCGATCCAGGTGATTTCGGGGGCCTGCTCGGGCACGATGGGGTCCGCGACGCTTGTCTCGTGAGGCGCGCGGACCGCACCGGGCTTCCGATCGGTTTCGTGCTGGAACGCGCTAGTTATGAGGGAAGGCTCCGATCCCGCTGGCGGGCGAGTTGGATTGCAGCGTGAAGTTTCCACCGGCTGGATTCACAAAGAGTGGATCGCCTGGGATGCTTCCCGTGACGGGCGCGGACAGGTTGTTGTAGCTGGAGTAGATGGTTGGGCCGAGGATGACCCAGTAATTGGCGGCGGTGCTGAAGCTGTTGTTGCTGATGCTGTTTCCGGCGCCGTTCCAGCCTGCATCGGCATAGAATTCGGTGTTTGAGTTGGCTCCGGCGCAGATGTTCTTGCGGAAGGTGATGTTGGTCGCTGCGACGGCTCCGGCGTTTTGTTGGATTTGCAGGTTGCACGCCCACCAGCCGCCGTACATGGTGTTGTATTCGACCAGAGCGTTGCTGACGCTGGATCCATCTCCTGCGCGGACCACCAAACCGGCCTGGTAGGGGAGTTGACCGCCGTTCACGATGAGGTTGTAGCGAGCTGTGTTGTTGGAGCCTTTTTCGAGATTGATTCCGGCGGCGTTGGTATTGCGAATGGTGTTGTGCTCGATGGTCCAACCGGTGATGGTGTCGGGGTGGATGCCGCCGCCGTAGATCTGCGGCTGACCGATGCCGATGTCGTGGATATTGTTGTAGCCGATGTACGTTCCGGCGCCGTCGGAGGCGTCGCCCGAGTAGCCTTCGATGGCGTCGCTCCAGGTATTTTGGCTGAAGCTTTCGTTGTAGATCTTGCTTAGGTCGTAGAACTCGTTGCTCTCGATGTAGGCTCCTGTGGCGCCGGGGCCGGCGAGCGCGATGCCGTTGGCGCCGCCGCCTTTGAAGATACTGTTGCGGACCCTGGGACCTGAGGGAGCGGTGCCCCCGTACGGTTGGATGTAGAGTTCGTTGGAGTAGCCGGCGTTGAAGGTATCGGTTTCAAAGTCCCAGTGATCGCAGGAGACGGGGCTCTGTCCGCAGAAGACGTTGTAGGTGCGGCCTCCCTGGAACTGGAGATTCTGGAAGGTGATGTAGGAGGCTCCGGAGCTGGTGACGGCGGAGTCTCGCTGCGGGACTTGAACCGAATTGATCGGGTTTTGCGCGGAGTAGACGTAGAGTCGAGACCCATCCCAGGAGAATTGATTGGCTGCTGTGATGGCGCCGACGGAGCTCACGGGCGAGCCTGCCTGTCCGCCGAAGTTGATCAGCTTGGGGTCGGTGGTCTGGCTGCGGTACCAGACGTTGGTGGGGATGCCTGCATTGAAGGTGCCGACGTTGGCCGAAGTGGACATCTTGACGTCGTCGAAGTAGACCGTTCCGCCCGGGGCGATGGCGCCGCCGTAGGCCAGGTTCCCCAGTTGTACGGTGTCGATGTCTCTGTCTGCGCTGGTGTCGATGTTGTTGATCTGCGAGAGGAGATTGCCGTTGAGGTAGACCGTGCCTCCACCGGATGTGGAGGAGATGGCGATGTCGATCTCGACTTCATTCCACTGTCCGGCGACGTACCCGGTGAGGGGGCTGGGGTTCAAGATGCGGAGGGAGTGCCGGGTGTCGTAGAAGTCGATCGTACTGGGGGTGCCGGTGGCGTCGGTCGTCAGGGTGGCGAATCCCACCTGAGTTCCGCTGCTGGCGAGATACAGGATGCGGAGACTGTTGTTCGGCTTCAGGCTGCCGGCGGGCGCAAGGAAGTACCAGCGGACAGCCAGCGTGTTGTTGAGGCCGGGAGCGGCGACGCTTCGGGTGACCCAACCGCGCGTGTCGCTGCCGTTGGCTGAGTATAGGGCCATCGAAGAGGCGCCATGGTTGGATCGAGCGGTGGAGAGAGTGACGTTGGTGTCGTTGTTGCTTGTGCTGGCCGAGGTCCAGTCGGTGAAGCCTGGCGCCTCGAAGCCGGAACAGAAGGTTGGAGCCGAACATGCCTCATGCGCGGCGACACCGGTTCCCTGGGTCCATCCGGAGACGGTATCGGCGGCACTGAGGATGGGCTGCGCTCCGCTGCCGTAGGAGGTGTAGGTGATCGGGGCTCCGGAGGTTCCGGAATGGGAGACGGTGAGGAGTTCGTGCCACTCGCCGCCTGCCTTGAAGGCGACGGTCTGGCCGCCGGACAGAGGGAGCGAGTTGACCTTCGCGATTGAGGCAAAGGCAGTGGACGGACTGTCGCCGCGGTTGGCGTCGTTGCCATTCACATTGTCGACATAGAAGGTGGAGATGGGGCCGATGTTCGGGAGGAGGGCGACGCTGGCGCTGGCCGATCTGGTGCTGTCGGCGACGCTGGTGGCGGTGACGGTGACGGTCTGGCCGGAGGGGATCGAGGCCGGAGCGGTGTACAGACCGGCGGAGAGGGTGCCGACGGCAGGGCTGAGGGTCCAGGTGACGGCCGTGTTGGTGGTGCCTGTCACGGATGCCGTGAACATCTGGGTGCCTGAGGAGGTCAGGGTGGCTGTGCCGAGGTTGAGGGAGACGCTCACCGGCGGCGCCAGAGAGATGCCGGCGCTGGCGGATTTTGTGCTGTCGGCGACGCTGGTGGCGGTGACGGTGACGGTCTGCGGAGAGGAGATGGAGGCGGGTGCGGTGTAGACGCCGGCGGAGGAGATGCTGCCTACGGCCGGGTTCAGGGACCAGGTGACACCTGGGTTGGCGGTGCCGGTGACGGCGGCGGTGAAGGCCTGCGTGCGCGAGGGTGTCAGGGTCGTGCTGCCGGGGGTGACGGAGACGGCGATTGAGGGCGCCAGAGAGATGCCGGCGCTGGCGGATTTTGTGTTGTCGGCGACGCTGGTGGCGGTGACGGTGACGGTCTGCGGGGTGGAGATGGAGGCGGGTGCGGTGTAGACGCCGCTGGAGGAGATGCTGCCTACGGCGCGATTCAGAGACCAGGTGACCGCGGTATTGGAGGCGGCGGCGACCGTGGCTGTGAAGGCCTGTGTTCCTGAAGGAGCGAGGGTTACGCTGCCAGGGGCGAGGCTGACGCTTACCGGAGGAGCGAGGGTGATGCTCGCGCTGCCCGAGATGGATGCGCCGGTCTGGGTGGTTGCGGTGACGGTTACCGTCTGTGCAGTGCCGATCGATGAGGGCGCGATGTAGAGGCCGGCCGAGGTGATGGTGCCGATGGCGGGGCTCAGGGACCAGGCGACGGCTCGTTGCTGGATACCTCCGAGGGCGGCGGTGAACTTCTGCTGTCCGGCGGCTGTGAGGGTCAGGCTTCCCGGGGTCACGGCAAGGATGGAGGAGCTGAGCTTGAAGGTTCTGGAGGCGACGGAGCTGCTCAGGGCGCCTTTGATGGCGACGGCCTGGATGGTTTGTGAGCTGGTGAGGGCGATGGGTCCCGTGTACGCGAGGGAGGATGGTGTGGGGACACTTCCGTCGGTGGTGTAGAAGAGCATCGCGTCGGGCGAGCCCGCGGTGATGGTGACGGCTTGGCCGACGATCCCGGTGTCGGGCGAGATGGAGGGTTCCGCGGGGATGGAGAGAACCGGGAGCGTCCAATCGGTGGGGGGGGCAGGGAGATCTGGACCGAAGGCTCCGGTCGGCGGAACGAGGCTGTAGATCTGATCGACGTTGCGAGCAGGGTTCTGCGCGATGGCGATCGCGGCGGTGAGGGTATCGGAGGGCGGCGCCGATGCCTCCGAAGCTGCGGTCGAGAAGAGCCGGCCGCAGACGCTTCCATCGCCGGCCCGGCCGCCGGTTGAATTCACGCAGGCGGCGAGAATGTTTGCGAGGGTATGGAGCTTGGCGGTTGGCGGGACGTCGCCGGAGGCCAGCATGGGTCCAGGCGCGGTGCCTTCTGCCACGTTGACGAGCTTGCCCATGCGCTCCTGGGCGGCGTCGAAGGCCTGCACGTCCATGTTGCCGAAACCGATCTGGGAGGCTGATCGCGCGTATGCGGCGAGGGGCCAGATGGAGCCCACGGTGGTGACCTCATTAATGGTGGCGAAGGACACCTTCGGGAGGTCTCCGCAGGAACCGAGGTTGGCCATCAGAGAGATCGAAGGGTTTTCGAGGCCTGCGGAGAGGCCAGGGTTGCCGCCGGTCGCCAGGAGGTACACGGGAGAACCGGCGGAGGGGCAATCGATCAGGCCGGCGATGGTGAAAGTACCATCGCCGGCTGTGTGGACGGGATGCGAGAGAAGCGCCTTCGACGAAGATCCGTTGCCGGTGGAGCCGGCGGCGTAGATCTGCACCGTGGAGCCGGCGATCGGGTGCTGCCCGCCCTGCACGATGCCGCGGACATTGACCGTGCTCGCTGGATTGAGGAGGCTCTTTTCAAGAGACCCGCAACCGAAGAGCAGAAAAAGGGGCAACACTCCCAGACTCATAACCAAAGATACTTGCCAGCCGTTCAAGCGATGCAATGTGATTTCCTCGAGTAAGGTCGATCGTCTGCGCGATCGTCTGTTCTCGATTAGTTTGCTTGGCTGAGGGCGGGAGTCTCATCGCCTGAAAGTGGCACCGCTCTGCAACGTTCGGCATTGAACGATGGCAAGCGGGGTGAGGTGCTGCGATCGGGCGCGCCGGTTTTTGCCGGCTGGACTGGAACAAATTACTCTCCCCTGAGTTTGCTACGGGGAGATGGTGAGAGGAATGTCGACGGTGTGGGTTTTGCCCGTGGCGGAACCGGTGGCCGAGATGCGGAAGATGTAGCTGCCGGGGGCAGTGGAGGAGGGATACTTTCCGGAGCATCCACCGGACGTGCCGAGAAGGAGCACGCCCAGGGCCGCGAGGAGGAACGGGAGTTGCTTGTTTCGGCGAAGGAGGCCGAAGAGAGCGAGCAGGCCGGCGGGAAGGCAGGCGTAGATGGCGGAGCCGAAAGGTTGTCCGCGGCGGGGATCGCCGGTGGGAGTCTCTGCGCGGCCGAGGTAGCCGATCACGTCGTCGGTGTCGAGGTAGATCGGGGTGGAGGCGCCGGCGCCAGGTGTGAGATGCAGGTCGGCTCCGTGCGGGAACGATGTAGTGGCATGCTGTGGAAGCGCCTGGGTGGAGAGGGTGACCGTATCGGCGAAGGCGCCGATGCTGGTTGCGGCGAGGGTGAAGGTGAGGTGGTGGCCGGTGCGCAGCGACAGAGTTGCGGGGGTGGAGGAGAGGCGGAAGTCGGAGAGGAGGATGGTTTCGGTGAGCGGGGCGGAGGTCGATCCGCTGAACGTGCCGGCGCCCGAGTAGATGGCGGTGATGCTGTGCTGACCGGGGGTGAGCCGGTTCGAGGTGAAGACGGCGGCGGAGCCGGTGAGGGGGACCGTCGCCAGAGGTGTGCTGCCGTCGAGAAACTGCACTGTGCCGGACGGGGTTGCTCCGCTGGGCCCACCCGGGGCGAGGACGCTGGCGGAGAAGACGACGTCCGCGCCCTGGTAGGCGGGGTTGGGAGTGGCCGAGAGCGCGGTGACGGTGCCGGCGAGGGTGACGACCTGCTGGAGGATGGCGGAAGTGCTGGGGTTGAATTCGGGGGTGCCGGAGAAGGTGGCGGAGATGGGATGGGTTCCCGGAGCGAGCGTGGAGGTGCTGTAGGTGGCGACGCCGGAGACGAGGGGGAGGGTTGCGAGGGTGCCGGAGGCGTCCCGGAAGACGACCGTGCCGGTTGGGACGGATCTGCCGGGGTACGTAGGCGCGACTGTGGCGGTGAGCGTGAGCAGTGTTCCCGCGGGGACAGGGTTAGCGGAGGTGGTGAGGGCCGTGGCGGTGGCGCCGGCGACAGCGTTAACGACCTGAAGGACTGAGGCGGAAGACGGCGCGAAGAGGCTGTCGCCGCTGTAGGTGGCCGTGATGCTGTGGCTGCCGATCGAGAGATTGGCGGTGGAGAACGGAGGAACGGCGCCCGCGGCCAGGGAGAGGGTTGCGAGGGTGGTGGGGCCGTCCGTGAGCGTGATGGAGCCGGTGGGAGCGGTTGGGCTGGCGGCGGCGACGGCGGCGGTGAAGGTGACGGGGCTGCCGGCGACGCTCGGGTTCGGGGCGGCGGCGACGGTGGTGGCGGAGGCGAGGCCTGTGACGACGTGGCGGCCGGTGAGCGTGAGACTGGGGTAGGTGGTGTCGCCGGGCCACACAGCGGCAACGGAATGGCTGCCGGCGGCAAGATTGGCGGGGGCGGTGATCGAGGCGACGTTGCCGGAGAGGGGCGCGGCGCCGACGGGGGCTCCGTCGATCGTGAAGGCAACGTTGCCGGTGAGGGTCGCGGCGATGGGAGGCGTGAGGCTGGCGGTGAGGGTGAAGGTCTGGCCGACGGCGGAGGGCTCGGGCGTGCTGTGGAGGGTGCCGGTGACGGCGGGGATGTTGCCTAGATTGAGGAGCACGGTTGCGGCGCCGCTACCGACGGCGTAACTTCCATTCGCGATCACAAGGTCGGGTAGGCCGTCGCGGTTCATGTCAGCGACGGCCAGGCTGGAGTTGCCGGTGCCTGCCGTGTAGATCATTTCGGGATCGAAGGTGCGCCCTGGAAGGGCGTGGACGATGCTCAGAAAAGGGTCGGAAAAGCCGGATATGCCTCCTCGCTCGAGGATCAGATCGGCACGTCCGTCCTGGTTGAGATCGGCCGCGCGGAGGTTGCCATATGCGCGGTTGAAGGTGGCAGCCGTCGCCGGGTCGGAGAAGGTGCCATCGTCCGCACCGAAGTAGACGAAGACGGCGGAAGCGGGGGCGTTCACGATCATCGAATCGGACAGGCTGAGGGTAGAAAGGACAGCGACATCCTGATTGCCGTCGCCGTCGAAGTCGCCGGTTGCGGCCGCGAGGCCTCCGTGGCTGGCTGCCTGGGAGAAAGGAGGGATGGGCAGAACGGCGCCTGTGCTTTCGAAGCTTCCATCGCCGTGACCGCGAAGGACATAGGCGTTGTCGCGACCGGCGACGGCGACGTCAAGCTTGCCGTCTCGGTCGAAGTCGGCGAAGGCGGGTGAGGTGCTGACGTAGTTGTAAACCACGCGGGGCGAGACGAGCGGCTGGCCGGGCGCGGGCGAGGCGACGACGCGAAAGGTACCGTCGCCGTTTGAGAGGGCGACGTCGATTTGGCTCGGGCTTCCAGGTATGCCGCTGTCGTATCCGAGGACGACGTCGGAGCGTCCGTCGCCATCGATGTCGAGGACGCTGTCGTCGCTCAGGATCGAGAACAGAGGATAGAGTGTGGAAGTTTGCGGCACCAAGCGTGGCGGATCAAAGGTACCGTCGCCGTGACCGAGGAAGAGGTAGGTGTCGTACTGGTAGATGCTGGACGACCCGACGGCCAGGATGTCCTGTTTGCCGTCGCCGTTGAAGTCTCCGTGGGCGATGTGGGCGTTGGTCGCGGAGAGGGGTGTGCTGAAGTCGATGCCGCCGCGGGCGATGGAGGTGAAGGGGAGAAAGGTGCCGTCGCCCCTTCCCAGGTTGAGGCGCAGGCTCCTATCGCCGCTGGCGACCAGATCGGGAATGCCGTCGCCGTTGAAGTCGGCGACCGTCGCGTAGCCGATCACCTCGGCGACTTCGAGGCTAGGCGCGGTGTCGAAGGTGCCGTCGGAGCGACCGTGCGTGATGAAGATGCTGTTCGGGCCGGCGCCGATCACGTCGAGGTTGCCGTCGCCATTCAGATCGACGATCTGGTCGAGAGAGATCGCGGCGTAGTCGTACACGGATGCGTAGAGACTGACGGCGTAGTGCTTTGGATCGCTGAAGGTGAGGTGTGGGCCGCCAAGCAGGACAGTGAAGCCGTCGGCGGAGGCGGCGAGAATGTCCGGTATGCCGTCGCCGTTGAGGTCGCGAACCTGAAGAGGCGTCTCGAAGCTGCCAAAGCCGTCGTATTCCGTGTCCCTGTCCCCGAAGACCTTGTCGGAGATGGGATTGGGATCGAAGGTGCCGTCGGCGTTTCCGTGCAGGACGATGAGATGGGTCTGGCCATCGATATCGACGTTGTCGACCACATCCACGTAGCCGCAGACGGCATCGAGGTGGCCATCCCCGTCCATATCGTGGAACGCGCACAGGTTGGTGTAGTCGAAGGGCTGGGAGAAGTTCTGGTAGGCGCCAAAGGTGCCATCTCCGTTCCCGAGGGCGACCGTCGGGCCTTCGGCGTAGAGGAGGTCGGGCTTGCCATCGCCGTTGACATCCGCCACCGCACTCGGGAAGTAACCACCTCCAACGACCACCCGATAACTCGCGGTGGTGTCGCCGAGCAGGACGTATGACCGATTGTTGATGGTGTCGTTGACGATGAGGTCCGGGAGTGCATCCCCGTTGATGTCGAAGGGCGGGGAGAGAAGAGGATAGAAGTAGTTGCCGGTCGAGGTAGGGAGAGGGACGGCTATGGGCGGGGCGAAGGTCGCGTCTCCGTTGCCGAGAAAGATCAAAACGGAGGCGTTGAACGTGGAGCTGGAGGCGCAGACAAGATCAAGTTTGCCGTCGAGGTTGCTGTCGAAGAGCCGACATCCGCCGGAGTTGGTGGGGAGTGCGAAGTCAGGTCCCGGACGGTAAGAGCCGTTGTGCTGGCCGAGCAGGAGGTGAAGCACAAACGGCGCGGCGGAGTTGTCCTGCCAGAGGATGTCCGGCACGCCGTCGCCGTTGACGTCGCCGGTCAGGATGGCGACGGGATCGCTGTTGGTCGGGATGCGTATTGGGTTGCGGAAGGTCTCCGCGCGCCCGAACCTGAAGCTCGAGAGGAGTACCGCCAGGAGAACCAGGAGGAAGACAGGACGACAGCGCATGGGCCGAGCACCTTCATGCCCGATCGCGAGGTCATGGGCGTGTTCGATTCTCCCATATCGAGCGGGTGGGTCAGGACTTTAAACGCGAGAGGCGTCTCGGCGGAACGTTCCGTTGGACACATTACCTGCGGGGCGCTCCGACCGATTTGGTCGGATCTCGCGTGCGGGTCCAGCCTGCTCGGTCAGGGTCAGGCGGCGGCCCTTTCGACCGCTGTGGAGGGCTCTTCGGAGAGTTCTTCGAGGCTTTTTCCTTTGGTTTCGGGGAGCAGGAAGATGGTGACGACGAGGCCGAGAACGCTGACGATGGCGGCTGTGCCTTCAGCGGCGGGCAAGCCATTCCAGTGCATGAAGAACGGGAAGGTAAAGACGCCGACGAATCCGCCGATCTTTCCCGTGGCGGCTGCGATGCCGTGGCCTGTGGTTCTGACCTTGACGGGGAAGATCTCCGACGGATAGACGAAGGTGGTGGCGTTGGGGCCGAATTCGGTGAAGAAGTAGCTGAAGCCGTAGATGATCAGGAAGGTGTAGGTCAGCTTTTCGACGTTGGGTATGAGGGCGAGGAGGCCGAAGCTGAGCGCCATCATGCCGAAGCCGAGGCACTGGATGGACTTGCGGCCGAGCTTATCCATGGTGAGCGCGGCGACAGCGTAACCGGGCACAGCGAAGACGGCAAAGATGCCGAGCTGGGTGAGGGTCTTCTGGAGGACGGTGTGGTCGTTGCCGAGGGCGGAGAGCACGAGCGGGCTGGACACGGTGTTGCCGTAGTAGGCGAAGTCCATGAGGAACCAGGCGGCGCTGGCGCCGATGAGGCGAGACAGGATCATTTTGCTGTCGGCGAGGCGGTGGAAGCCATCCCAGAAGGAGATGGAGTGTGTTTTTTTATTGAAGTGATTCGACTTCTTGAGATTTCCGGATTCGTCTTCTTCGTGACCCGCGGCTTTGAGGAAACGCGGGGTTTCCTTGAGGTGTCGACGTGCGCCATAGACGGCCAGGGCGGGGAGAGCGCCGGCCGAGACGAGGATGCGCCAGATGATGTCGGGGGAGATGTGGGTGGAGAGGAGGGCGGCGGCGAGGAGGGGACCGACGATAAGCCCGGCGGCCTGCATGGCGAAGACCAGGCTGACGAGCATACCTCGATGGGCCTTGCCGGCGTACTCGCTCATGATGGTGGCGGAGACGGGGTAGTCGCCGCCGATGCCGACGCCGAGGATGAAGCGGAAGCCGATGAGCCACCAGATGTTGGGGGAGAAGGCGCAGGCGATGGCGCCGGCGGCGAGGACGAGCACTTCGACGCCGTAGATGCGCTTGCGTCCGAGCATGTCCGCGATGCGGCCGAAGAGCAGGGCGCCGAGGGCAGCGGCGAGCAGAGCCGTGGACTCGACCAGGCCTTCTTCAAGCTTTCCGACGTGCCACATGGGCTTGAGCAGAGCCATCACGACGCCGATGATGAAGAGATCGTAGGCGTCGGTGAAGAAGCCCATGCCGGAGATGAACATGATTTTCCAGTGTTCTTTGGAGATCCCGGCGTTATCCATCTCCGAAAAGTCGCTCTGCTTTGTGCCGATCGCCGTGGCCATTGACTTTCACCTCGGAGAAGAGTGGATGCCGGCGATGTGACGGTTGCGTCAAAGCTGCGTCAATTGCCGTATGTGTAACAACTTCCGCTACATATACTCCACGCCGTACTGGACGGGGATCTGGGTGAAGGCGATGCGGGTGGGGGCGGAGTCTCGGGCGGGGAGCATGCCGGCGAAGTGGACGGTGGTGTGGCCGAACTTGAGGTTGAGCTTGTCCAGGGTGGCGGAGAGATGGGCGAGGTGGGGCGGTTCGGGGAAGAGGCTGGGCTGGAGGTCGGACTCGCGGAGCAGGGTGTTGAAGACGATGTCGACGTAGAAGGGCTTCTGGAAGAGGTGGGTCTGGGGACACTGGGCCCACATGCCGCGGAGGGCTTCCATGAGGGTGAAGGTGTCCTGACAGGGGACGAAGCGGGCCTCCATGGCCCATCCCAAGGTGCGGACGCCGCTCGAGTGCCGGCGAACGTGGGCGGCGGCTTCGGCGGCCTGCTCTCGGGTGAGCGAAAACTTGATGCTGAGGCCGAGGGTGGTGGTGTGGAACTTTTCCATGCGGAGGCGCATGGCGGCTTTGTGGAGCAGCTTGTGCGCGACGGCCCACGCGCCCTCGGGGCTGCGGAACTCGGGAGCGAGGACGTGCGAGTGGCCGAGGGACTTCTGCACTTCGGCGGCGACCGGTGCGCCATCGTCGCCGGTGTCGTATCCGCGGAGCCAGTGGTAGATCCGGTCGCCCCAGACGGAGTCCCAGAGCCGGCGCATTCCGGGGAGGTCGAGCGCGAGGAGCTGCGGCATGGTGGTGATGCCTTTGGCGTTGAGACGGATTTCGGTGCGCGCGCCGACGCCGGGGAGGTCGCGGAGATCGAGGTGGGCGATGGCCCGCGGCAGTTGGGACGGCAAGAGACCGATGAGGCCGTCGGGTTTTTGCATGTCCGAGGCGATCTTGGCGAGGTAGCGATTGGGCGCCATGCCGATGGAGCAGCGGAGCGTCTCGCCGACGTCGTCGCGGATGGCCTGTTTGATGGCGAGGGCGATCTCGCGGGCGCGGGGCGGCTCCTGTTCGCGGCCGATGAGCTGGCAGACCATTTCGTCGATCGAGGGTGTGTGGCTGACCGGACAGCAGCGTTCGACGGCGGCGGCGATGTGGTGCGAGAACTCGGCGTAGGTGCTGTGGTTGCCTTCGACGAGGATGATGTCGGGGCAGATGCGTTTGGCTTCGCCGACCTGCGTTCCGGTCTTGATTTTGAGGGCTTTGGCTTCGTAGGACGCGGCGATGCAGCAGGTGGTGTCGGCGAGGGTGGGGACGACGGCCAGGGGGCGATTGCGGAATTCGGGGTGGAGTTGCTGCTCGACGGACGCGAAGAAGCTGTTGAGGTCGATGTGGAGGAAGGAGAAGCGATCGGTTTGTGGCGGCGCGGTCATCGGCCCTGATAAAGAGGGTACACCTGTTCGCCGTTTGTTCGCCTGCGGGGCTATCGGACGAGAGCGCGTTCGGGGATGCGGGTGGCTCGGGCAAAGACCGGAAGCAGAGAGGGAAGAGCGCGGCCGGCCAGATGGATCAGGGGCTGGGCGGCGGGGGCGACGATGGTCTGTGAGAGCCGGGTGGCGAGCCGGACCTGCCGGTGCAGGTGGCCGTGGAGGCGATGTTCGAGATCGTTCGCGGTGCCGCCGGCGAGGTAGATCCGGGCGGCGAGGTGAGCCGTGTGCAGGGCGATCGACATGCCGTCGCCGGAGAGCGAGGGGATGACGGCGGTCTGGTCGCCGAGGCGCCAGAGGCCGGAGGGCTGGGCGGCGTGTCCGGCGCGGGCAGACGGCGGCGATCGAAAGAGGAGGCCGTACGGCAGGTTGGCGAGGGCCAGGGGTTTTTCGAGCAGGGTCTCGGCTCCGGCGAGGCGTCGGCGGAGGTGCGGCGAGGCGGTGGTCATGTGGTCGACGAGGCTCGCCCAGGTGCCGCCGATCAATCGGTAGACGTCGCGATCGATCAGGGCAGAGAGGTTGGCGCGTCCGCCTTCGACGGTCTGGAGACCGGTGTAGCCGCCGGGGTAGAGAGCGAGTTCGACGTGACCGGCGAGGTTGGCGGCCGCTTCGGGCGCGAGGCAGAGATATTGTTTGAAGGCGATGAGAGAGTTCTGGCGGCCAGGGGGGCGCGGGTAGCCGCGAAGATCGTGCTTGCCGGTGGCGAGGAAGACGGTGGGGGCCTGGAGCTTAAGGGTTTCGTGTGCCGGAGCGGATGGGGACGGGCGGAGGGTCGTCTCCCAGTGGGCGTCCTGGCGGGTGAGGGCCTGGACGTGCGCGCCCCGGCGGACTGTGGCGCCGGCGGCGGCGGCCAGATCGAGCAAAGCTTCGTCCAGGATGCGGCGGGAGAGCGAGAGGGCGGCGAAGGGCAGCGGGCGGCGCACGACGGTCCGGCCGGTGGCCAGGCGAAGATGCGCGATGGGCACGGCGCCGAGGGCGTTCAGCGCGGGGAGATCGAGGCCGAGGGGAGCGAGGTAGAAGAGGGCTTCGGCGGAGAGGAACTCGCCGCAGACCTTGTCGTGCGGGGCGGCGTGCTGTTCGAGCAGGGTGACGGAGCGGCCGGCGCGTGCGAGGAGAATCGCGAGGCTGGAGCCGGCGATGCCGCCGCCGAGGATGAGGGCTTCGGGGGGAGGCGATCGGGGAGGAGGGGGGCCTTCGATGGTCATGGCTCGAAGAGGTGTACGGATGTGGATCAGGATCGGTTCAGCGGTTCGGCGCGAAGCCGGCTGACGCAGAGGCGGGCGGGAAAGCTGGGTCGGATTCGGGCGGCGCCGGCGGGGATCTCAGCCTGGGCGAGAAGGTCGGTCCAGTCCGGGGCGCGAAAGGCTCGGCGAAAGGAGAGAGGCCCATCGTGCTCCACAAACGGGTGCCAGCGCAGGGTGCGGGCGAGCAGCGCAAAGAGGCGGGCGGGCGTGGGTTGGCGCTCGAGATCGTTGATAAACCAGCCGAGGCGGGCGGTCCGCTCCATCCATTGGAGAAAGCGGACGATCTCGGGGTCGGTGAGGTGGTGGGTCAGCAGCGAACTGATGATTACGTCCGGGACGGGCGCGGCGGGCAGCGTGTAGGCGTCGCCGGTGATCCACGTGATGGCGTCCGGCGGGAGATTTTCGCGGGCGGTCTGGGCGCGGGCGGCCGCCGCGGAGTGCGGATGGAGATCGATGCCGGTGAGGTGCACACGGATCTGGCGGCGAGCGGACCAGCGGTGGATCTGCCGGAGCGTGTCGCCGAAGCCGGAGCCCACGTCGACGACACGTAGTACTTCCGTGTTATTTTTTCTGACCGCGGACTGAAGAAATCTGAGAGTTGGCCGATAAGAGAGAGAGAGGCGGTTGATCCGGGCCAGATCCCGGAGGCAGGCGGCGAGATCTTCGGGAGAGCAAGGACCGTCCATGCGCTCGGCACGGGCGAGCGGGTCGAGGCGTTCACGGAAGTCACTGGCGAGGAGGACAGAGCGGGACGAGGTTGACGGAGAGACGTGCATGGGAAGGCTGGGGCCGTGCGGTCAGGCGGTATGGAAGAGGAGCGTCTCGGCTGTGAGGCCGGGGCCGAACGACATTGCGCAGCCGCGCTGGTTGCCGGCGGCGGTTTCAAGGAGGCGGGCGAGAACGAACATGATGGTGGCGGAGGACATATTGCCGAAGCGGCAGAGGACGTCGCGCGAGCTTTCGAGCGCGTCGGCGGGGAGGCTGAGGCCGTGCTGGACGGCGTCGAGGACGGAGCGTCCGCCGGGGTGCACGGCCCAGAGATCGATGGCTTCGGCGCCGCCGGGCCCGGTGATGTCGGGTGCGGCGAGGCGGAGGGATTTGCCGATTTCGACCGGAACTCGGCCGGAGAGGAGCATGTCGAAGCCAAGCTCGCGGATGCGCC
This sequence comes from uncultured Acidobacteriaceae bacterium, assembly GCA_964236945.1. Classification (GTDB taxonomy): domain Bacteria; phylum Acidobacteriota; class Terriglobia; order Terriglobales; family Acidobacteriaceae; genus Edaphobacter. The sequence goes on from CAXSGC010000007.1 coordinate 59,929, forward strand.
AGGTGATGAGGTCGCGGGTCTCGGGGATGACGACCGAGCGGAAGCTGTCAAGCCCCAGGCCAACGGGGTCGGAGGTGACGAGCGAGGCTGCGCAGCCGTCGGCAAAGACAAGAAAGGAGAGGACCTGTTCGAGGTCCTGCGTCTCCTGGAAGTGGAGGGTACAGAGTTCAAGGTTGACGATCAGGACGGCAGATTCGGGCTCGGAGCGAACGATGTGACGGGCGAGCTTCAGGGCATTGATGGCGGCGTAGCAGCCCATAAAGCCGATCATGGTGCGTTCGACCGAAGGCGACAGACCGAGGTGATCGATGATCTCGAAGTCGAGGCCGGGGGCGTAGAGGCCGGTGCAACAGGTCACCAGGACGTGCGTCGTTCGGCGGCGCTCCTCGGCGCTCAGGGCAAGCCGGTCGAGAGCGTCGTTGGCGAGCCGCGGCGCAGTCTGTTCGAAGACGCGCATGCGATGGGCCGTGCCCGGGAAACGGCCGCGGCGGTAGAACTCGTTTGCGTCGATGTCGAACTCGTCGGTGACGGGAACGGGAGAGAGGACGGAGAAGCGGTGCTCGATGGCCGAGCGGGCGGACATGCGGCGAAAGACGTTGCCGACGCGCGGATCTTCGAGCATGTTGTCGGCAAAGCTGACAAAGGCGGTGTGCACGTCGTGCCTGGGCACGGCAGTGGCGATGCGATTCAGGTAGGCGGTGGTCACAGGAAGGGGGCCCTCGGCGACGTACGCGCAATCTAACGCACATCGCTGCACCCTTAGGATAGATGATCGCCCTCTGCTGGGAGCCGAGCGTCGCCGAGCAGGCCCTTGCTTTCTACCGAAACTGCGCCCTGTTTACAGAAACAAGATCATAGATGGTGCATACTTTTCGGATCGACAGAAAGAGGCACCCGTGGGCAAGTTGTTCACGGGTGCGCCTGCACGACAGCGGCGGTGCGTCGAGCGATACAGCATAGTCAAGAGAGCCTGAGGGCGCTGGCCAGGCGGCATGGCGTCAAACCGAAGACGATCGCCCAGTGGAGCAAGCGGTCTTCGGTCGCGGACAGGCCCACGGGACCGCAGCCCGGATCGACCGTGCTCTCGATTCAACAGGAAGCAATGGTTGTTGCCTTTCGTCGCCAAATCCTGCTGCCGCTTGATGACTGCCTTTATGCGGTCCAGGCGCCCCCCCCCCCGCAACTGACGCGATCTTCGCTGCACCGCTGTCTGCGCCACGGCATCAGCCGACTGCCGGAGATCGAAGGCGAGCGGCCTGCCGCGAAGAAATTCAAGGTCTATCCGATCGGCTACTTCCATATCGACATCGCGGAGGTGCGCACCGAGCAGGGCAAACTCTATCTCTTCGTCGCTATGGATCGAACCTCCAAGTTCGCCTTCGTCCCACTGCACGAGAAGGCGAGGACATGGGTCTCCTCCGACTTCCTCAAGGCCTTGATCGAGGTCGTTCCCTACCAGATCCATACCGTGCTTACGGACAATGGAGTCCACTTCACCACGCCCGGTAGCCGAATCTCCGGGGCAGCCGAGATCAAACTTGCACTTCAACAGGGAGAGCTGGAAGAGCTTAGTCCTCTTCTCAGGATCGGATCGCGCGAGGGTCTTCGCTATCGGCGAGTTGAGCCACTGTGGCACGGTACAACCCCTGCACGTAGCAGTTGCTCTGCTACGGTCTTACCCTGGTTCTCGCTCCAATATACAAACGCTGCGGACGGCGAGTTGGCGGTGTCCGGCTTTCCGTCCTTGCCAACAGAGGTGGGTTCAGGCGCGTCACTCTCAACCGCCTCCTGAGCGCGCAGAGCGAGGTAGGACCACGATGCGCGGAGGCAAGTCGTTGCAACGAGAGCCATGGACGAACTTCGGAGATACCGCAGCACCCAGGTACCCCTCCTGCGATCAGCTTAGGGAAGCGGATCGACGAGCAGCAAGCGCCGCTTTCTCACGGGGGCGCAAGCGATACCGCGGCCCTGGAGGTGCTGGTAGGCCTGGGGGGCATGGTCTTCTCTCTTTGCCGACGCGGGAACACATCTCCGTCGACCGAGCGCTACTCTGCCACCCGCAGTTTCTGCGGCGCCTGGGACCGTGCGGGTTTGGTTTCTGTGCGGAAGACAGCGTAGTTCTGCCCGCGGATGTGTTTCAGGGCGGCGGGGCTGAGGTGGAGATCTTCGGACTCGGCGAAGTTGCGGACCGAGTTCTCAGGGAGGTTGCTGGGCCGGTACTTCGGGTTGGCGGCGAGGCGCTCGGGCACGCTGGGGTGGAGGAGGGCGCCGTCGGGAAGTTCACGGCGGTGTGGCCATGGGACCCAGCGCCAGTGTCTTTTGCCGTTTTGGTCGAAGTATTTGTGCGGAAACAGCTCCAGCGGCCACCACTTCCAGGTGAGCGATGGATGAAAGCGGGTATGGGGTGGGGCTGTCTGGTTCAGGGCGCTGAGGGCGGGATACTCCGCCGCGCCGTGGCCGAGGATCGCCTTTCGCTTGCAGGGGTGAAGCTCCAGACCGTCGGCTTCCGCCTCTTCGAGCATCCACCGGAAGGCGTTCATCGCGGGTCCGGATTCGCATTGCTTGTAGCTTCCGCCGACATCGGAGTGGACGCCTGGAAACCAGACCTGGAGGATGTCCTGCCGCTGGTCAACGGAGCTCTCGTACTTCTCTCGGAGCAGCGGCGTCTCTTCCGGCGGCAGCGGGGGGCCCCAGAGGTTGTCCTGGAAGAAGCAGCGCCGCTCGTCCACCGAGATGGCGTGGCGGCCTTTGCGAACGATCGGGTTCTGACCCTCAAACAGCAGCTTGACCGGATCGTAGATCCAGCCGACGGACGAGACCGTATCCCAGACGCCGAGAAAGTGGATGGGGACGACGCGGGAGAAGGTCTCGCGGAAGGCCCGGGAGTCCACGGACTGCTGGACCTGCTTTGTGCCTTCCTTGTTGTACGCCCGGCGGCTTTCGTCGGAGAACATTTTGAGGAGGTACGGGAGATGGCCCTCGTTTCCCGGGCAAAGCAGGCCGTACATATAGAGGGCGCCGGCGAGCGCGCGGACGGTGTAGGCGCCACGCGAGAAGCCGAAGAGGTAGATGTGGTCACCATCGGCGTAGTGATCCATCAGAAATTTGTAGGCGCCGGCGACGTTTTCGGTGAGGCCGAGGCCGAAGGCGAGACCGGCGATGCGCGAGCTTTGTTTGCCGATCCAGGTACTCCGGTTGGGAGCACCCATGGTGCCGACGCCGGGGTGGTAGTAGGCGACCTGTTCCCGGTCGACGGTCAGGCACGTGTAGAGCTTGACGACGTTGGAGTTTTCCGGGCCGAACTGGTTGCCCGTGCCGTCACAGCAGACGATGATGTTTTTGGGTGGTTTCGCGGGTACGTGAGCGGGCATGGGGCGGCGCCTCGGAGGAGGGATATGGGGGCCCGCAAACACTATAACGCGCCCTTAGGAGAATCGTGCGGCGACCCTGCCGATCGTTTCACTGGCGGCGTGCCGGCCGATGCGGGAGAGGAGGTCGGGTTGTCGGTCGCGAGGTGGCTAGGTGGCGAGGACAGGATTCAAGGCACAGCGACAGCGGAGTTGTGAAAGAGTAGAGGGGAGGTTGGACACTTCGCTCCGAAGCTTCCGTCCGCAAACTCCAGAAGGTCTAGAAGATCGAGAAGCTCCACAAGTTTCAGAGGTCCACAAAGGTCTACATCATGATGAAGTTTTTTCGTGCACGCGGTTTTGTTTTTCTGGCCTCTTTGCTGACGATCGTCGGTGCAACGGCCGCGGTGGCCGAGAAGCCGTTTGCTGTGCAGACGCGGTGGACGATCGGCGGCGAGGGTGGATGGGATTACCTGCTGGCGGACGGCGCGGCTCACCGTCTGTATGTGACGCATGGGCCGCGGGTGGAGGTGCTGGACACCGATTCGGGCAAGGTGGTCGCGAGCATTACCGGGCTGAAAGGGACGCATGGCGTGGCGCTCGACCCGGACGGAAAGCTGGGGTACATCTCGGACGGTGGGGCGAACGCGGTGGTGGTGTTTGACCGCACGAGCTTTCAGGCGGTGCGGTCGATTCCGGCCGGCACCAACCCGGACGGCATCATTTTCGAGCCGAAGACGAGGACGGTGTGGGCGTTCAACGGGCGCAGCAAGGACGCGACCGTGATCGACGCGGCGACGCAAAAGGTGGTGGCGACGGTGCCTCTGCCGGGCAAGCCCGAGTTCCCGGCGGTCGATGGAACGGGGACGGTGTTTGTGAATATCGAGGATAAAAACGAGATTGTGAAGCTGGACGGCGCTGCTTGGAAGATTGTGGCGGCCTGGCCGCTGCCGGCCCTCGAGTCGCCGTCAGGGCTGGCCATCGATGTCGCCGGGCATCGTCTGTTTGCGGTGTGCGACGGGCAGAAGATGGCGGTGGTCGACACGTTGACGGGCAAGCTGCTGGCGACGCCGGCGATCGGCAACGGACCGGATGCGGCGATCTACGATCGGGATCGCAAGCTGGCGTTCTCGTCCAACGGACAGGATGGGACGTTGACGATCGTCGATGCGGGCAAGCCGGGGTACCCGGTGATCGAGACGGTCGCGACCCAGAAATCGGGACGGACGATGTCGTGGGATGCAGCGACCGGGCGAGCGTACGTTGCGGTTGCGGAGCTGGGGCCGCGACCGGCGCCGACGGCCGACAATCCGCGTCCTCGGCCGGCGATCGCGCCGGGCAGCTTCTCGGTGCTGGTGATCGGCCGCTGAAGGCCGCTGTCGGTCTGGCTGGAAAACCATGCGCTTTGCTCTCATACAGGCGTTGAATCTGGCGGTGCTGGGGACGGGTGTGTGCGCTGAAGCGCGGGCGCAGCAGCCACCGGCCGCGGTCCCCACGGAGGCGGCTTCGTCTGCGGGGACGGCCATCTCGCTCGACGAGGCGATCTCGCGGGCGCGGGCCAATGAGCCCAACTTCGCGGCGGCGGCGGCGGCGGCACGGATTGCGGGGCTGGACCGGTCGATCGCGCGGGCCGGTCTTTTGCCGACGGCGGTGTATCACAACCAGTTTCTGTATACCCAGCCGAACGGTGCGCGCAACGGCGCCGGTGCGATCGGCAGCCAGTCGGCGCCGCGGTTTATTGCCAACAACACGGTGCACGAGTACGCCAGCCAGGGTGTGGTGACGGAGACGCTTGGGCTGGCGCAGGTGACGGCGGTCGCGCGCGCGACGGCGGCGGCAGCGGTGGCGACGGCGGAGCTTGAGATTATGCGCCGGGGCCTGGTGGCGGCGGTGGTCGGCCTTTACTTCGGGGAACTGGCGGCCGAGGATCGGCTCAAAGTCGCGACGCGTGCGCTGGCCGAGGCCGATGCGTTTACGAACCTGACGCGGGCGCGCGAGTTGGCTCGCGAGGCGGCGCACGCGGACGTGGTGAAGGCAGAGTTGGCCGCGCAGGCGCGCCGTCGGGAGTTGGCCGATGCGGGTCTTGCGGTGGAGCGGGCGCGTCTCGATCTGGGCGTTCTCCTGTTTCCTGATCCGCGAAGTGCGTTTCGCCTCCTCGAGCAAGCCGCCCGGCCAACCTTGCCGGCGCGGTCGGAGATCGACGCCGCCGCGGCTCGCCGAAACCCGGAGATGGAGAGCGCGCTGGCCTCGCTGCGCGGGGCGAACCTGGACATCACGGCGGCGCGCGCGGCGTACCTGCCGGACCTCGCGCTCAACGTGACTTACGGCATCGACGCGGCGCAGGTGGCCGCCAAGGGTCCGGACAACACGCGCAATCTGGGCTACTCCGCATTTGCCACGCTCGATATCCCGGTGTGGGACTGGCTTGCGACCGCGCACCGGGTGAAGCAGGCTGAGATCGGGCGCGATGCGGCCAGGGTCGCGCTTTCGGCGGCGCAGCGAAGGTTGATTGCGGATCTCGAAGAGGCGTACGCGGAGGCGACGGTCGCGCGCGAGCAGATCGACTCGCTTGCCGAGAGCGTGCGGACGGCGGGGGAAAGTCTGCGATTGACGCGGCTGCGCTACGGTGCGGCGGAGGCGACGGTGCTGGAGGTGGTGGACGCCCAGAACTCGCTGGTGGTGGCGGAAAATGCAAGGGCGGACGGCGACGTGCGGTACCGGACGGCGCTGGCCAATCTGCAGGTTCTGACGGGGAGCTTGCCATGACGCTACGCCAGACATGGTCTCGCGCGCTCGCCGCGGCTCTGTTCCTGCCGTTGTTGCTGCTGTCCGGGTGCAAGAAGAAGGCCGACGAACCAGCGCCGAAGCCGGTCGCGTACGTCGAAGCGGCGCATCCTGAGGTGGGTCCGATCGCGGAAGAGATCCAGGCGGACGCGATCCTGGCGCCGTTGGCGCAGGCGGCGATCTCGCCCAAGATCGTCGCTCCGGTGCGGCGGTTTCTGGTCGAGCGCGGAGCCCGTGTGCGGGCCGGGCAGATGCTCGCCGTGCTCGAAAACAGGGATCTGAAGGCGGCGGCGCTCGACAACCGGGGAGCGTACGCGGCTGCCAAGGGAAGCTACGAGACGGCGACTCGGGCGACGGTGCCCGAGGAGACGACCAAGGCCCAGCTCGATCTAAGGGAGGCGCAGGCGACGCTCGATCTAAACCGCAAGATTGTTGCCAGCCGGTCGGATCTGGTGGCGCAAGGGGCCATCCCGGGGCGCGATCTCGACACCGCGCGGGCCGCTCTGATCCAGGCGCAGGGCGCTGTCGACCTCGCCGCGCAGCGCCTCACAGCGACGCAGAAGTACAGCACGCAGGCAGCGCTTGAGACGGCAAAGGGGCAGCTGACGTCGGCCGAGGGCAAGTACCTGGGCGCGGAGGCGCAGGTGAATTACACGGAGATCCGCAGCCCGATCAACGGCGTGGTGACCGACCGCCCCTACTTCGCCGGCGAGACGCCCGCGGCCGGAGCGGCGTTGATCACGGTGATGGAGACCTCGGCGATGCTGGCTAAGCTGCACATCGCGCAGCGGCAGGCGCAGCAGATTGCGCTGGGCAACGAGGCCACACTCGCCGTCGCGGGCATCGCCGATCCGATCCCGGCGAAGGTCTCGTTTATCAGCCCCGCGCTCGACGCTGGGAGTACAACCGTGGAGGTGTGGCTGCGGGTCGCGAACCCGACCGGCGCGTTGAAGGCGGGGACGCCGGTGCGGGCGACGATCCTGGGACGGAGGTTGCCGGGCGCGCTTCTGATTCCGACGAGCGCCATCGAGGTGGCCGCCGACGGCAGCGGCAAGACCGTCCTTGTGATCGGCGCGGATGGCGCGGCGCACCGGAAGATCGTGCAAGTGGGCATCCAGACGGCGGAGACGACGGAGGTGCTGAGCGGGATTTCGACGGCCGACGAAGTCATCACCAGCGGTGGACACGGCCTGGACGATGGAACGCCGGTCAAGCTGGGCGCGGCTCCGGTCGAGGACGCGCCAGGCGCCGGTGCGGGCAAATCGGCGGCGAAAGATGGGGACGACAAGTGATCGACGTCTCGGCTCTGGCTCAGGCATCTCAGGCTCAGGCTCCTCAGGCTCCTCAGGCTCCGGAGAATGACGTTCCGGCGCCGGAGCACTTCTGGCTTGCCCGCGCCGCCAAGCCGATCTTCTTCTTTCTCGCCGTCTTGACGCTGGCGGGGGTGTATGCGGCGTTTCAGGTGCCGATCGCCGTCTTTCCCGACACCAACTTTCCGCGCGTGGTGATCGGCGTCGACAACGGCGTCATGCCGGTCGAGCAGATGCAGGTGACGATCACCAAGCCGATCGAGGATGCAGTCAACAGCGTTCCCGGCCTGGTCACCGTCCGCAGCACGACCTCGCGCGGATCGGCGGAGATCTCGCTGTTCTTCGACTGGAACGAAGACATGTTTCGCACGCTGCAGCTGACCGATGCGGCGCTCTCGAAGATTCAGCAGTCGCTGCCCGCGACCGCGCGCATGACCACCAACCGGCTGACCTTTGCGACGTTTCCGATCCTGGGATACGCGCTTTCGGCCGAGGATCGCGGCGCCGCGACGGTCGCGCAGACGCGCCTGTGGGAGATCGCGACCTACGATCTGAAGCCGCCGATCAACCGCGTCGGCGGTGTCAGCACGGTGGTGGTGCAGGGCGGCGAGGTGCCGGAGTTCCACGTCATTCCAAATCTCGCGCGTCTGCAGGCTGCCGGCGTGACGCTGCTCGATCTCGTGAACGCGATCCAGGCGTCCAACATCGTCGATTCGCCGGGGCTGTACGCGGAAAATCACCAGCTCAATCTGGTCCTCGTCGGAGCGCAGGCGCACGATGCGGCAACGCTCGGCGGCCTGGCGGTAAAGACCACTCCCAGCGGCGTCACCGTGCGCGTGTCCGATGTCGCGGAGGTGCGGCCGGCGGTGCTGCCGGTTTACACGATGGTGCGCGCGCAAGGGCGGCCGGCGGTGCTGCTGAACGTCTCGCGGCAGCCCTCGAGCAACACGGTCACAGTCGCCAACGCCGTCGCGGCGGAGATCGATCAGCTGCGATCGAAGCTGCCCCCGGGCGTCACGCTTGTGCCGTTCTACGACCAGTCGCAGCTGGTACGCGCGTCGATTTCGAGCGTCCGCGATGCCATCCTGATCGGGCTTGCGCTCGCCTGCCTGATCCTCTTTCTCTTCCTCGGCGACGCGACCTCGTCCCTGATTGCCGGCTTGGTGATTCCTGTAACCGTGGCGGTCACAATTCTGTTTCTGTGGGCGATCGGACAGAGCTTCAACCTGATGACGCTCGGCGGTCTGACCGCGGCCATCGGCCTTGTCATCGACGACGCCATCGTGGTGGTTGAGAACATCGTCGTCCATCGCGATCGCGGGCAGGGTCGTGTCGAGGCGGTGCGGCTCGCGCTCCGGGAGATTACGGTTCCGCTCGTCGGATCGACCATCACGCCGGTGGTGGTCTTTCTTCCGCTGATCGCGGTGACAGGGGTGACGGGCAGCTTCTTCCGCGCGCTGGCGGTGACGATGACGGCGGCTCTGCTGACCTCGCTCGTGCTCGCGCTGAGCTTTACACCGGCGCTTTCGATGTCGCTTTTGCGCGGACGGAGCAGCGTTGAGAACGACAAGGACGCCTCCTCGCACGAGCACGAGCACGAGCACGAGCATGAGCAGGGAAGGGCGATGGCATGGGTGCTTCGCCTGCACAGGCGGGTGCTCGAATGGTCGCTGGCGCGGACGCTTCTGCTTGGCCTCGCGTGCCTTGTGCTGGTGGCCCTGGGCTACTTCGCGTATGGCCAGCTTGGGTCCGATCTGCTGCCCGCCATGGATGAAGGCGCGTTCATCCTCGACTACATCACGCCCGCAGGCAGCTCGCTGGCCGAGACCAACCGCGTGCTGACGCATGTGGACCAGGTGCTCCGGAACGTGCCGGAGGTGACGATCACGACGCGTCGCACGGGACTGCAACTCGGGCTCGCCGCAGTGACCGAGGCGAACTACGGCGACTACACCGTGCAGCTGAAGGCAAAGCGATCGCGGTCCATCGAACAGATCATGGCCGACGTGCGGGAGCAGCTGAAGGCAACCGAGCCGGCGCTCGATGTGGAGTTTACGCAGGTGCTGCAGGACATGATCGGCGACCTTTCGAACTCGCCGGAGCCGATCCAGATCAAGCTGTTTTCGCCGGATGCGGGCCTGCTCCACGATCTGGCGCCGAAGGTGCAGGCGGCTATTGCGGCCATTCCAGGCGTTGTGGACACCCAGAACGGCGTCGACAACACCCTTTCCGGGCCGGCGACCAGCTTTCGCGTCGACCCTGTGCTTGCCGGTCGGATGGGATTTACGCCGACCGAGGTGGCCGAAGATGCGACGGCCATCCTCGACGGCCTGCCGACGACCGATCCGGTGATCGTCGGTGGACGTCCGTACACGGTGCGGGTGCGTCTGCCGGACGCGAATCGGAGCTCGCTCTCGGCGATCGAGAGCACGGTCTTCAACTCGGCAACCGGGCGCCTTGCCGCGCTCGGCTCGATGGCGGAGGTGACGCAGCTGCCGCCGCAGAACGAGATTCGCCGCGAAAATCTCGAGCAGGTGGTGCTGGTCAGCGGCCGCCTCGAAGGTTCGGATCTGGGCGGCGCGATGACCCAGGTGAAGACGGCTGTGGATCGGCTCCATCTGCCGGGGACGGTGCGGGTGCAGTACGGCGGAACGTACGAGGAGCAGCAGAAGTCCTTTGCGGACCTCGCGAAGGTGCTGCTGCTGGCGCTGGCGCTGGTCTTCGGTGTGCTTCTGGCGGAGTTCCGCAACTTCGCCGCGCCGGTCGCGATTCTCACGAGCTCGGTGCTGTCGATCGCGGGCGTCGTCCTGGCTCTGCTCGTGACGCACACCAACTTCAACGTGGCCAGCTTTATGGGTCTGATTATGGTGATCGGCATCGTCGCCAAAAATGGGATCCTTCTGCTGGACGCGAATGAGCGCGGGCGAGGCGCCGGGCAGGGTGCGCGCGATGCGATGCTCTCCGCGGCGCAGCGACGTCTGCGGCCCATCGCGATGACGGCCATCGCGGCAATCTCCGGCATGCTTCCGCTGGCGTTTGCGTTCGGCGCGGGATCGCAGATGCTGCAGCCGCTCGCCATCGCGGTCATCGGAGGTGTTGCGATCTCGCTCCTGCTCTCGCTCGTGGTGACGCCGGTGATCTACTACCGGATGACGCGGAGCTCAGCCGTGTGACGACGAGACGACGGGACAGGCGAGCTCAGGGCAGGCAGATTGCTACGCGAGTGGCTGGTAGTAGAGATCTTCGGGGTGCGCGCACGGTCGGCAGAGGGCCTTGCCGTCGGCCATCGTGAAGCGGTTGTAGTTGATGCCTTCGCCGCACTCCCCGCAGCTGACGCGCTCGCCCTTGAAGCCCGGGAACTCGTTTGCCGGAAGGGCCACGGAGACCCATTGGGTGCGGAAGAGGTCCCGATCCGGGAGCTCGCGATAGCTGAGCATCTGCTGACGATTTTTGTCTGTGATCTCGGGGTAGAGCTCGCGGGCGCGCTCTTTGGACGACTCAAGCGCGGAGACCCGGATGGCCCGGTAGGTCTCCGCCCCGAGCGGCTGTGCGAGGTCGGCAAAGGTGGCGGCCATCTTGCCCCAGTCGCGCAGCTTCAGAGCGCGTTTGCCGAGGCGGCACCCGGTTACGACACCGATCGCGTCGGTGGCGCAGCGATCGATTTCTACAAAGGTGACGAGGCGTTTGCGATCGCGGCCGCGAGGTTCGGTGATCCCGAGCTCCTTCAAGGCCAGCAGGCTCATGCGAACACCGAGAATCTGCCCGGCGCAGAGGTGGCCGTGGGCGATCTCGGCCTCGCGCAGGAGATTTGCGAAGTCGAGCGGCGACGGGTCAGCGGCGAGAGGTGTTTCGGGAGCTGCGATGGTCGCCATGCGTCGATGCTATCGCTACGAGAGCGGCTGGTCCATGTGTCGGAAGATCTCGTGGAGATCGACGTAGATCGGGGTTCCGGGCACTTCGAGCCGGTGCGCCTCGGTCCAGGTGTCCTCGTGGCACATGCGTCCGGTCCGGGTCTCGGGATCGATGACCCAGATCATTGGGACGCCCATTCTCAGGTAGTCGGCGGCGCGCTGCTGCGTGTCGGTGTACGTATCGTCCGGGGAGAGAATCTCGATCACAAGCAGCGGAGGCGCCGTGAGAATCGCAGTTTGCGTGCCGGGACGGAGAACGACCAGATCCGGAATGCAAATGCGCGTTGCGGACACCCTCGTTCGCTGCTCCGTGCTGCCCATAACACCCCAGGCCTGTTCGTTGTTACCAAGCCACTGAGCCAGCAGCCACTGCAATCTGGCGTGTTCCCACTTACCCACGTTGCGCTCGCGGAGTTCGCCGTCGATGTATTCGCGATCCGGGCGGTAGCTGGTCCGGTCGTACACCTCCATCGAGATTGCCGTGAGGGTTCCCATGCTCGGTATGGTAGCGCACACGCGGGCTGCTAGAGCAAATTACCTGTTGCTGTGGAGCGGAAGTTTTTATCTTGAGCCGTTTTTCTTGGGAGAAAACGGCGTCGATATCTGTGGCTCCCTATACACCGACAGGTAATTTGCTTTAGCTGTCGTCGTTGTCGCCTTCCTCGACGATCGACGTGGACCCGATGATGTCGAGCGTGACCGCGTCTCCTCCGGTCGGCTGGAGCGTAGCGCGGATCGGAAGGCGCTGCCACTGGGGCGCCTGGCACACGGGCAGCGGACGATCAGGCTGCGGCCACTTGCCGATGGGTCGCTGGGCCACGGCCTTACGCGCGCCGAGCTGGGCGACCACGGCGAAGAGACCGCCTTTGCTGGTGGTGGCAACGCCGCAGTAGGCCGCGTAGTCGCGAAACCAGACCACATTCGACACGTTGGCGTCGAAATCCGGCAGATGGAGCGCGGTGATGTGGCCGGAGACGCGATCGACCAGGAGCCAGGGGCCGGGCTGCCAGACCCAGCGAGCGGCGGCGTCGGCGGGGAGCGAATCGTTGATGCGCAGAGCTCGCCGGATCGTGAAGGAACGGTCCGTCACATCGTGTGCGTCGCCCGTGGTCCATTCCTTTTGCTTGCCGTCCACGATCAGAGGCCGGACCTTGAGCGTGGAAGTCTCCTCGCTTTTGTTATCCGGCGTAGCGTCGGTCGGGGTATAGGGAACCTTGCGAACGGCGCCGAGGACGACTGTATGGATCTTGGCCGAAGCGGCATGCACCGGGGCCAGATACGGCAGAAGCAGAAGAAACAAAGCGGCCAGGAACGAGAGAGACAGGATAGCCGATGTCGCGGATCTCGCAATTTTTGTCAGAGAGGACCGTGTTGGTGACGCGGGCAGGATCTGCATAGCATTTTGGCGGTACGATCCGAGAGACTTCCGGATCATGGTCTGGTGTTTTCATCGTAGAGGACCTCCCGTGGGGAAAGCGATAGCACGGGAGTGGCAGAGCGGTACAACGACCGAGCAATGGCGCAAATTCTTCCCGGTCGGGAGCACATTTGCGCCGACGCTGCCCACAGGTAGGGCCGGGAGGTTCCAAGGGAGGTGCGGCGGCCCCGAATTGCACAGAGTTTGTAGGCGGAAAACGTAGTTTTCTGTTCGCTGAGGAGTATTCTCATAGGAAGCGGGCTATGTGAGGGTTGCGCGCCAACCGCCCCTGTTTGCGGACAACTTATAGGAAGTACGAAAGGAACAAGAGATATGTGGAAACCGAACCAGCCCGGAAGCACCACCCCCCCCGCGAGCCCGGAGCCAGTGCGTCCAGCAACGACGACGCCCACCAGCACGTTTGAGGCAACACCGGCGCGTCCGGCACCTGTGGCCGCCGCAGGAGTTGCAGGTCCGGCGCAGACGGGCGAGCAGGCTACGATCGGCAAGTCGCTGATTGTAAAGGGTGAGCTGACGGGGTCGGAGTCGCTTTACATCGATGGCAAGGTGGAAGGCGCCATCAATCTTCCGGGCAATCGCGTTACCGTGGGACGGAACGGCCAGGTGGCGGCGAACATCGTGGCTCGCGAAGTCGTCGTTCTGGGCAAGGTGCGGGGAAACTGCCAGGCGAGCGACCGCGTGGACATCCGGAGCGAAGGTTCGCTGACCGGCGATGTGATTGCGGCGCGTATTTCGATCGAAGACGGCGCCTTCTTCAAGGGCGGCATCGACATCCGCAAGCCGGGCTCCAGCGAGACCAAGGGCGGCGATGTGCGCAGCAACTCAAGCTCCGCGGCAGTGACGCCGGAGGCGGTTACCGTCGACGCTTAAACTGTACGAGAGTCGACATTGCGGCCCCGAAGATTGAGGATCGGATCTTCGGGGCCGATCTTGCTTTGCGCGGCGTCTCGTTCAGAGCAGGTTGCGGGCCGCGCAAAAGATAAGCGCCGCCGCAAGCAGGGCGGCCGCCGTTTGTTCATCGGAAAATATACGCCGGCGCGCAAGGAAGACCTTGCGCTCGACCAGAACACATCCCAGCAGCGGTAACAAGACGGTCGTCAGCGCATTGAGGCGGAGTGCGCCGGGGATGTCTCCACGAAGGAGACATGCCAGCGCCCGGGTCGTGCCGCAGCCGGGACAGAGAACATGAAAGAAGCGCCACACCGGGCACACCGGATAGATCGGGTAGACCTCCGGCGGGAAGCGCAGAAGTAAAAGTGCGCAAAGCGCGAAGAGCGCAGCCGCGCCGAGAATCGGAACGACCGCAGCCCGGGTGCTTCGGGCGGTGGAGCTCGGTCCCACGTCGCCTAAATGGCGGCGTTGCGGAAGCGCAGCGCCTGCTTCATCTCGTTGATGCGGTTCAGGTGGTACTGAAAGTAGATGCCGCCGAAGAAGAAGGTCATGACGCCGCTGAGACGGAGGCCGAGCGGCTCCGGCCCGTTGTAGTGCTTTTCGAGCGTGTTGCGAACGGTAAAGCGGCCGACGATCAAGAGCACCAGATAGACCAGGCTGAAGATCGATCCGATCGCGGCCAACCCTGAAGCCGCAGCCATGCCGCCGCTTCGCAGAGAGGCGCCCGCATTGATAAACGACATTCCTGTGCTCAGGAGAAAGAGCACAAAGACGGCAGCGTACAGCGCGACGGCCTTGCTCGCCGGATCGAGCTTTTTGGAGAAGGCGGCGATCACGATCTCCCAGATGATGCTGAACAGGCCGCAGGTCAGGATGCCGAACAGAAGAACCAGGCCCCAGTTGAGGTTGGGCGGGTCGGGATAGGCGCCTGCAAACGCACCGGCTGCCGAGACTCCGGACATGGCCGGGAGGTAGCCGGGCGCCTGGGCCCCGACAGTCTGGGCGCCGAACGTCTGGGCGCCGAATCCCTGGGTTCCCGTTGCCGAAGGGTGGATCGGCTGGGACGAGATTCCCAGGATCTGCGAGACCGGCAGCCAGTTGGTCATCTCCTCGCTTTTGGCGAGGTCGGACGGGAGGACGTTGCCGGTCTGAAGGTATCGCTGAAGATCTTCGAGGGTGTAGGGGCCGTACATCTGTCCGTTGCGCGAGACCTGATATTGCATGGGAGTCCTTGGGAGAGAAACAGTTTTCGGTTCGCAACCGATGTAATCACGGATGGAGGCACGACACAAACACTTTCTGTTTGCGGATCGCGAGCGGCAGGGTACCTCGGTGC
Organism: uncultured Acidobacteriaceae bacterium; assembly: GCA_964236945.1. GTDB lineage: Bacteria > Acidobacteriota > Terriglobia > Terriglobales > Acidobacteriaceae > Edaphobacter. The sequence continues at coordinate 74,946 of CAXSGC010000007.1, forward strand.
GCGGAAAGAGGCGATCTCCGGCGGTATCTAGAGCAAATTACCTGTTGCTGTGGAGCGGGAATGTCTGTGCAGAGCCGTTTTCCTTGGGAGAAAACGGCGTCGATACCTGTGGCTCCCTATACACCGACAGGGAATTTGCTCTAATACTTCGGCAGAGCACTCGTGTTCCAGCCGCCGCCGAGCGCTTTGATCAGGAGGACGCTGGCGTCCATGCGGCGCCGCATAATGTCGATCTCATTGCGTTCGTTCGAGAGTGCGGCTGTTTGGGCGGTAATTACCTGGAGATACGTATCGACGCCGCCCACATAGCGGTTGTTGAAGATCTGCTGCGATTCCTGCGCGGCGGCGGTGGCGCGCTTCTGCTGCTCGGCCTCGGTCGCCAGGATGCGCAAGGCGGCGAGGTTGTCTTCGACCTGCTGGTAGGCGATCAGCGTCGTCTGGCGATAGTCGGCGGTCGTGGAGGCGAAGCCGGCGATCGCCTGGGCGGAGACGCCGGACCGGCGCCCGGCGTCGAAAAACGTCTGCGCCAGCGTCGGTCCAAGAGCGTAGATAAACGAGGAGGAGTTGAAGAGATTCGCGGCGGAGGTTCCCTCAAATCCGACCGCGGCGGAGATCGAGAGGGTAGGGAAATACGCGGCGCGGGCGATGCCGATCTGTTCGTTGGCCTCGGCGGTGCGGCGTTCCGCGGCGGCGATATCCGGTCGGCGTTCCAGCAGATCGGACGGCAGACCGACCGGGATCAGCGGGGGCTCGGCGTTCAGGGGAGCAGCCGCGAGGTTGAGTTGCTCGGGCGGCTGGCCGATCAGGATCGCGATCGCATGCTCGTACTGCGCGCGTCGAATATCCACGTCCGAGGCCTGGACACGGGCAGCCTGGAGCTGCGTCTCGGCCTGCGTCACATCGGACTTCGCCGAGACGCCGCCCTGATACCGGTTGGTCGTGACGCGGAGAGCGTCCTCGTACTGGCGCACCGTGTCGTTCAGCAGCTTGCGTTCGGCGTCGGCGGCGCGCAGCTCGAAGTAGTCGGTGGCCAGCTCCGCCTGGAGCGAAAGTCGGGCATTTTCAAGATCGGCGGCGGTGGCCTGAGCCTCTTCGCGGGCGGCATTCACGCTTCGTCGGATGCGACCGAACAGATCGATCTCCCAAGAGAGGTCGAGCGGCAGCTGGAGATCGCCCGTACCGTTGTTGGCCAGGGCGGAGTTGAAGTAGGGCCGAGCCGCGGAGTAACGCTCGGCACCGACAAACGGAGCGGCTCCGATGGCGGGAAAGAGGGCGGAGCGATTGATGCGGATCTGGGCGCGCGCCCGATTGAGGTTGGCTTCGGCCGCGCGCAACGTTTGATTGTTCGTTGCGATCTGGGGCTCCAGGGCATTCAGGCCGGCGTCGTTGAACACCGTCCACCACGCACCTTTGGGAAGGGCATCGGACGGATGGGCAGGATGCCAGTTTGGGTCAGTTTCTTTGAAGGCCGGCGCCGTCGGCACGATCGGCCGAACGTACCTGGGACCGACGGTGCAGCCGGAGAGGACGAGCGATCCCGAGAGCAGACAAAGGCAGAGCCGGCGATGCTTCACCTGGGTCCGGCTCCGTTTCCGAGGCCGCCGGCGCTGGTTCCGGTTCCGGCGTCTACACCGTTGCTGTTGATGCGCACCTCCTGGCCGGCGGCGATCGAGTCGGAGGGATCGAGGATGATCTGGTCTGAGGGCTGCAGACCAGCGTCGATCTGCACGGTCGCTCCGTTGTCGTGCGCGATCTTTACCGGTACGAGCGCGACCTTGCCGTTGCGAACCACACCTACCTGCAGGCCTTCGCCGCGAAACAAGAGCGTGTTCGAGGGTATGGTCAGCGTGGGTGTGTGGTTGGGGATCTTGAAGTGGACGAAGACATACGCCCCCGGCAGAAGCTTGCCCTTCGGGTTGGGAACGTCGACCTCGACGTTCAGGGTGCGCGAGCTGGGGTCGATTGCCGATGAGTTGCGGGTGATGGCGCCGACAAAGGTCTGGCCAGGATACTCGTCGAGCGTCAAGGTGGCCTTGCTTCCATCGCGGACACTCGCCGAGTACACCTCGGGCACCGCGACATACACGCGAATCGTCCCAATCGCCGCCAGGTGAAAGAGCTCTTTCGCGGCGGTCGTCGAGGGGCTCGATCCCTCCGCGCCGGCGTTGATCAGAGCTCCGACGTCCGTGTTGCGCGCCGTCACGATGCCGCTAAAAGGAGCGTAAATGCGCTCGAATCCCTGCAGCTGCTCCAGCCGCCGAACGCTGGCCTGGGCGGCATCCACCCCAGCTCGCCGGGCAAGCGCGTTCGAGGTCGCCTGATCGGTCTCCTGCTGTGAAACCGAGTTCAGCCGAAGCAGGTTCTGGTAGCGCGTAGCGGTCGTCTGCGCGAGATTGAGGTCGGCTTGCGCGCTCTTCAGGTTGGCCTGGGCCACTTGCAGCTGCTGGTCGATCTCGGGCGATTCGATGACGGCCATCAGCTGGCCCTTGCGGACGCGCGCGCCGATGTCGAAGATCCACTTTTTCAAATAACCGGTGGTTCGCGAGTAGATCGGCGTCTCCGTAAATGCCTGCGCGTTGCCCGGCAGAGCAAGATCCGGCACGATCCGCGAGGCGGTTGGGTGCGTAACGGCGACGATCGGAATGGCTGACTCACGCGTGCTCTGCTCCAGTTGATGCTCGGCCGCGGAGCGATGGAGGATGCCGAGAACGATCAGGAGCAGGAGGATGGCGACGCCCACGCCCGCGCCGATCCAGGCCCCGGCCGGAATGCCGCGACGAGGGGCGGTATCGGCGGGCGACGGCGTGCCTTCGGAAGGAAGCGTGGTCTGTGTGTTCATCGCGGATCTCTCGGCCTCAAGCTTCTATCTAAGCACTAAAGAGCAAATTATCTGTTGCCGTGGATCTGGGCGTCTTTGTGCAGAGCCGTTTCCCTCCGAGAAAACGGCGTCGAGCCCCGTGGCTCCTATACTCGGACAGGTGATTCATACCCGGACAGGTGATTCGCATTAATCGCCGCTCACCATCTGCCGTTGCGGATCCTTTGCGGCGGGCGCGCGGGCCGGTTCGGGTTGGCCGCGACGGGCGTGAAGAAGCGCGAAGACGGCGGGAACAAAGGTCAGCGTCGCGACGGTCGCAGCGAGGAGGCCGCCGATCACAGCCCGTCCCAGAGGAGCGTTCTGCTCGCCGCCCTCGCCCGCGCCCAGAGCCATCGGAATCATGCCGATGATCATCGCCAGCGCCGTCATCGAGACCGGGCGGAAGCGCGTACTTCCAGCCTCCAGAGCCGCGGCAATGGCATCGCCGTGATGGTTCAGGCGCTCCTTGGCGAAGGAGACCACGAGGATTGAGTTGGCGGTGGCGACGCCCATGCACATGATCGCCCCCATCAGCGCCGGAACCGACAGCGTGGTGCGCGTCACAAAGAGAAACAGGACGATGCCCGCGAGCGCCGCCGGAAGCGCCGTGATGATGATGAAGGGGTCCAGCCAGGACTGAAAGTTAACAACGATCAACAGATACACAAGCACGATCGCGAAGGCGAGACCGGAGAGCAGGCCGAAGTAGGAAGACTGCATCGTCTGAATCTGCCCGCGCACGTGAACAAACGATCCGCGCGGAAGCTGCTTTTCGCTGGCCTTGGTGATCTTGTCGATCTGCCGGGCGACCGCGCCCAGATCGCGATCCTGCACGCTGCCGTAGATGTCGATCGTGCGGCGGATGTTGTAGTGGCTGACGACAGGCATCTCGCTCGATCGGCCGATCCCGGCGACATCGGCCAGAATCTCAGGGTGCCGGGCCGCGGGCGCTGTGATCGGGATGTTCTGGAGATCGTTGAGCGACTGGATATCGTACTGCGGCGTCTGCGCCACGATGTTGTACACAACGCCGTTGCGCGGATTGAGAAAGAATTGCGGACTCAGCTGCGTCGACCCGGAGAGGATGTTGAGGATGCTCGAACCGACGTCGCGCGTGGTGTAGCCGCCCTGCGAGGCCTTGGTGCGGTCGATGACGACGTTGAGCACCGGGTAATCGTCCGGCTGCTGGATGCGCAGGTCCGTCAGTCCGGGCACCTTCCGCAGATGTCGGAGAACATCGTCGGCGACCCGGCGATTGCCGGCCATGTCGGAGCCCTCGAACTGAACGTCGATCGGGGCGGGCAGGCCGAAGTTCAGGATCTGCGTCACGATGTCCGACGGCAGAAAGTAAAAGGTCGTTCCGGGAAATTCGCCGCCGAGCTTCGCCCGCAGCATGCGGACGTAGTCGGCTGTGGGGCGGTGGTGTTCCTTGAGCGAGACCTGGATGTCCGCGTCGCCCGCGCCGATCAGGCCGGAGGTGGCGTGCTGGAAGTTGAGCGTGCTGTACGGCAGGCCGATGTTGTCCAGGATGTTGTCGATCTCGGCATCGGGCACGGTGCGGCGGATCGACTGCTCCACCAGATCGCAGAGCCGCGCCGTCTCCTCGATGCGGGTGCCGCTCTTCGCGCGCATGTGCAGCAGAAACGATCCCGTGTCGCTCGACGGAAAGAAGTTCTGGCCGAGAAACGGGACCAGCGCAAACAGGAGGACGCACGTCATCAGAAAGACCGGAACAAAGATCCAGCGCGCCTGGATGAGGCGGCCGAGCAGGCCCTGGTACGAGCTGCGCACGCGCTCGAATCCACGCTCAAACGCCCGTTGAAACCGGGCCAGCGGATTGCGCGAAAGAGCGGCGTGCTCAACGTGCGGCTTCAGGAGGTACATCGCGAGCGTCGGAACCAGGGTGCGCGACAGGATGTACGACGCCAGCATGGCGAAGACGACCGCCTCGGCCAGGGGAACGAACAGGTAGCGCGAGACGCCGGTGAGAAAGAACATCGGCAAGAAGACGATGCAGATGCAGAGCGTCGAGACGAGCGCCGGGACGGAGATCTGCGCGGCGCCCTCGAGGATGGCGTCGTAGAGCGGCCGGCCCTCCTCGAGATAGCGCTCGATGTTTTCGATGGTGACCGTGGCATCGTCGACCAGGATGCCGACCGCCAGCGCAAGGCCGCCCAGCGTCATGATGTTGATCGTCTGTCCGAGCAGGCCGAGCACGACGACCGAAGAGAGAATCGACAATGGGATCGAGACGGCGATGATGATGGTCGATCGCCACGATCCCAGGAAGAGCAGGATCATCAGGCCGGTCAGAACGGCGGCGATCACCGCCTCGCGAATGACGCCTTCGACCGAGCCGCGCACAAAGACCGACTGGTCGCCGATGGGCGTGATCTTGAGCTCGGGCGGAAGCGTCGTCTTGAGCCGCGGAATCAGCGCCCGGATGCCCGACACGACGTCGAGCGTGGAGGCGTTGCCGGACTTCAGCACCGTTACCAGAACGCCGCGCCGGCCATCCTGCCGGACGATGTTGGTCTGCGGTATGGAGCCGTCCGTGACCGAGGCGACATCCTTGACGTAGATGGTCGCGCCATTGACCTGCCGGATCGGAAGATCGGCCAGCCCCTGGATCGTGACCGGCGCCGAGTTCAGGTGGACGTCGTACTCATTCACGCCGATCTTCGCCGTTCCGCCCGGCTGCACAACGTTTTGCTGGCCCAGAGCGTTCAGGACGTCCACCGGCGACAGACCCTTGGCCTGCAACAGCTGTGGGCTCAGATTCACCATGATCGAGCGCTGCTTGCCGCCGTAGACGTTGGGGATCACAGCGCCCGGAACGGTGATGAGCTGCGGCCGGACAAAGTTGAGGCCGAGGTCGTTCAGCTGCTGCTCCGACAGACCGTTGCCCGACAGGCCGAGCTGCAGGATCGGCACCGACGACGCCGAGAAGTTGATGATCTGCGGCGGCAGGATGCCCGGCGGCAGTTGACGCAGCTGAAACTCCGAGGCAGCCGAGACCTGGGCATTCGCCGTGTCGAGCGAAGCTCCCGGCTGCAGGTAAAGCTTGATGACGGCCTGCCCGGCAATCGTCGTCGATTCCATATGCTCGACGTTGTCGACAAGCACGGTCAGCGCCTTCTCGTACGGCGTGGTCAGCCGGCCTTCGAGCTCCTCTGCGTTCAGCCCCGTATACTGCCACGCGATCGAGACCACCGGGATGTTGATCGATGGAAAGATGTCGGTCGGCGTCGAGTGGATGACCACCGGGGCCGCAATCAGGATCAGGATCGCAAGCACGATAAACGTGTACGGACGGCTGAGGGCGACTTTGACGATCCACATAGGTTGCGATCCCGGGCGCCGAGAAGGCGATGTGCGGCTAGAGACGATCTGCTCCGCCGCCGTGCTCTAAGGTGCGGTCGGAAGAGCTCGGAGGCACGATGCTTCAGGTAGGGCGCCATCAACCCGCGAGAGAGCCTTTGGGCGAGCCGCCATGCGCTCTGCGCGGTGTGCTTCTATCGTAGCTGAAGGTCGGCCCGCGCGAGTTGCAACCGTGTAAAGGAAGTGTGCGGGGTTGCGTCGGCGTCGCCGAGAGGATGCGCCGCGGCTGAGGGCTGTTTACGGCTGAGGGCTGTTTGCGGCTCAGGGCTGTTTTTCAAGCTCAGGGCTGCGTCAGATCGAGAACAACGCCCTCGGCGGCTTCGAGCGTGAACGTCCCCTCGGCAGCCGCGCCATCGCCGTCGAGGATCGTCGTCAGGAGCACGCGAGAGACGGGCACACGGACCTTCCGGATCTCGCCGGTGAGGTTGAGCAGAATCAAGAGTGTCTCGACGCCCGATTGGCGCCGGTAGGAGAGGACCCCGTCTTCCGCCGTCACATGGCCGATCGCGCCGGTGCGGAGGGCCGGGTGCGCGCGCCGAAGATCGAGGAGTTTCTGGTAGAGGTTCAGCTGCGATCGAGGCTGCGTCCGTTGCACCTCCACGTTGATCTCGCTGGCGTCCGGCGAGATCGGCAGCCACGGTCGCGGCGCGGTGGTGAAGCCGGCGTTCGTGGATCGGTCCCACAGCATGGGCGTGCGCTCCGGGTCTCGTCCCATGCCGATCCCCGGCTGATTCTTCTCGGCCGGGTCCTGGACCTCCTCCGGCGGGATCGCGACGTTTGCCATGCCGAGCTCATCGCCGTAGTACATGGTCGGTGTGCCGCGCAAGGTGAGTAAAAGCATCGCCGCCACGCGCGTCTGGTCCGCTCCGATCCGCGTCAGGAGCCGCGGCTGGTCGTGGTTGCCCAGGACGTAGTTCGGCCAGGCCCCAGGTGGCAGAAGGGCCTCATATTCGCGGATCAGCTGCGCAACTTTCTCCGCGTCCCAAGCGGTCAGGATCAGGCGAAAGTTGAACGGCAGATCGGCCTCGCGGCCGTCGGCAGAGTTCGGAGTTGGGCCATAGTAGGTCACCAGCTTGGCCAGCGGCAGATAGATCTCGCCGATCAGCAGACGCTCGGAGCCGTTCGTGCTGTACCGGTCCAGCAGAGAGCGCATCTCGGCGACGACCCTGTGCGTCTCCGGCTGGTCCTCTGTGTACGTCGGAAGCAGGCTGCCGTACGCGCTCGATCCAGGCTTCCAGTCGGGGTTCTTCGGGTTCGACCGGAACTGGTCGTCCTTGATCAGGAGCCAAAGCACATCCATGCGAAATCCATCGACCCCGCGATCGAGCCAAAACCGCATCGCGTAGAAGACGGCCGCCTTGAGCTCCGGATTGCGCCAGTTCAGATCCGGCTGCTCCTTCAAAAAGGAGTGGAGATAGTACTGGCCCGTCGCCGGATCGAGGGTCCACGCGGGACCGCCAAAGTTGCTCAGCCAGTTATTCGGCGGCCCGCCATCCGGAGCAGGATCGCGCCAGAGGTACCAGTCGCGCTTCGGGTTGGTGCGGTCAGACCGGCTCTCGAGAAACCAAGGATGCCGGTCCGAGCTGTGATTCGGAACGAAGTCGACGATCAGCTTCAGCTTGCGATCGTGCGCGGCACGGAGAAGCCGGTCGAAGTCCTCCAGCGTCCCAAAGATCGGGTCCACCCCGGTGTAGTCCGCGACATCGTAGCCAAAATCCGCCATCGGCGAAGGATAGAACGGCGAAATCCAGAGCGTGTCGACACCAAGCTCCACAAGGTAGTCCAGACGATCATGAATACCAGGCAGATCGCCCACGCCGTCGCCATTCGTATCCTGAAACGATCGCGGGTAGATCTGATAGAGGACCGCAGTCTGCCACCACGGGGTCTTCGAGGCTGCTGCGTCAGGCATGCAGGGTTGGATGCGGTGCAGAGCGAGTGGCTGCGTTGTATCGGTTCGATATAGTCAACTCTCCTAGAGGAAGCAGACCTTTCTGTTTTGAGCGTTTCTGTTGCCTAGAAGGTGATACGGCCGCTGAGCTGGCCTTGACGTGGGCTGTTCTGCTGACCGGCACTGACGAAGCCGTAGTTGCTGTCGTTCACGTTGCTATCCGGATTATTGAAGCGGACGCGGTTGAGGAGGTTGAAGTAACTCATCTCCAGGATGACGTTGACGTGTTCGCCGACGGCAAACTTCTTCTGCGCCTTGATGTCCTCCTGGTAGAAGCCGGGGTTGCGGATCTCGGAGTAGTTGCGATACGCGGTACCCAGATGCGGGTTGAGCAGGCTGCTGTTGCTCGCGAAACCCGCCGTCGTGAAGACCTGCCGATTGCTGAGACCTTTGGCAAAGGTACCGAGGCTGGTGTAGCCAGAGCCGCTCAGTTTAACGCCCGGAACGCGGTCGGGGCGATTGCCGCAGCCGTCGCAGCCGAGCGGGTTGTTGTTGCTTTCCTGGGGGCCGATGGGGGTTCCGGTTGCGTACTGGAGAATGAAGCCCAGCTCAAGGCCACCGATGATCGATCCCGTGATGCCCTTGTTGTTGAGGAACCTGCGACCGGGGCCGATGGGAAGATCATAGGCTCCGCTAACCTTGGCGTTGTTGGTGACATCGTTGTTGGAGACGACGTACTCGGGATATTTGTTGTACTTGTTCAGCGGCAGGCCGGCAAAGGTGGTGAAGCCGGTGTCGGCGTTGGTGAGCGTCTTCGACAGGGTGTAGGAGGTGAGGAACGAGAGGCCGTTCGAGAAGCGCTTCTCGAGGCTGGCCTGCAGGCCGTTGTAGTTGGCCGCGCCGGTCATATCGAAGTTGTTGAACACCCGGTTGTACTGCGGGAAGGGTGAGAGCGCGCGGGCCACGGTGGCGTTGGAGCCGAGATCGTTGGTGAAGTTGGGGTACGGGTTGTGGATGCCGGCGGCGATGGCGGCGGGGCTGACGACGCTCTGCTTGAGCAATGCGCCGTAGGGAAGAAGGACGTCGGGGTTGCCCTGGCTGGGGGGATCGAGCTGCCCGGGAAGGCGCAGGGCATGGTTGCCGACGTATGCGACCTGGAGGAAGGTGTTCCAGGGGATCTGCCGCTGGATGTTGATGCTCCACTGCTGGAGGTAGGGCGCGACGCCGGAGTTTTTGGGGTCAAAGGCCTCGATGCGGGTGCCGATGCCAAGCGACGGACCGACCTTGGCCTGAGGAGGAGCGGGCAGAGGCCGGGTATCCCAGGAGCCGTACGCCGGTGTAACGGTGTTGCTGCTGCTGACCTGAAAGGAGCCCTGGAGCAGGTTTCCGTAGGTGGTGGCCACTTTGCTGGTGCCGTACTCGTACGATCCACCGTTGAGGTAGGCGATGTTGTATCCGCCCTGAACGACGGTCTTCTCGTCGATGGCGTAGGCAAAGCCGATGCGGGGGCCGAAGTTTTTGAAGTGGATGTCGGCGCGGTTGACGCCACCGGGAGCGTTGCTGAACTGCTGTGCCGTACCGGGGAGCATGCCGGCGGCGGGATTCAGCTGGTTCGGATTGAGAAAGACGATCTCGTTGTTTTTCTCCTTGAAGGGCAGCATGATATCCCAGCGCAGACCGAGGTTGACGGTGAGCTTAGGTGTGAACTTGATGTCGTCCTGGATGTAGGGGGCGACGAGCAGATTGCGGAGCGCGAGTTCGTTGGCGAAGACGCGGCTGGCGCTGTCGACCTGACCCAGAAGGAAGCTGGCAAAGGAGCTGCCGCTCCCTCCGAGATTTGCAGGATCGGCCGTCGTGCGCTGGCTGAAGTTGAAGGTACCGGTGCAGTTCTGGCACTCGTTATCGTCCTGGTAGCTGCGCCGGACTTCACCGCCGATGTTGAAGGTGTGACGTCCCTTGGTCCACAGCCAGTTGTTGACGAAGGCGAGCCCTAGCTTGCGGTTGATGGACTGGGTTTCACCAATGTCGTCGCCAACACCAAAGTGATCGGTAGCGTTTGATCCGTCGAAGTTGATCTTGGGGAAATATCCCTTGCTGATGGGACTGGGGACAACTCCCGGAAAGTTTGCCACGGGACTATTTGAGAACTGGTTGTTGATTTCGCCAATCCAGGAAACGCCCGCCGTTGCAACAAGCCTGGGGGTGACGGCATTGACGTAGTTCAAAAGAAAAACGCTGCCAGTGTTCGGCTGGAACTTGGTGCTTTGGAGTGGGTTGCCTAGGGGGATGGTAGTGTTGCCGTCGAACCCTGTGGCGCTGAAGGTATTGCGCCATTCCGCGTAGTGTAAGGACTGCTTGGCGGTCAGATTGTGATCAACCGTGAATCCCCAGATGTGATTGACGTTGGGGAAAGCGTTGGGGGTGGCGCTCGTGTTCGACTGGAGACCAGGACGATCGGGGTTGGGGATGTTTGGAAGGATCAGTTTGGAATTCGCACTGAAGCGGGCGGGATCGATAACGTTGAGTCTGCCCTGATACTGGAATTGTTTCCCGGTCAGCGGATCGAAGATCTGAATGAGATTGCCCTTGCTGTCAACGAACCCGGAGAAGTCACCCGCCTTTTCAGCGGGGGTGGGAAGAGTGCCGGGATTCGTATTCGTGGTGGCCGTCTTCGCAAAGTCGAGCGAGAAGAGGAAGAAGGTCTTGTCCTTGCCGTTGTAGAGGTGCGGGAGAACGACGGGGCCGCCGACGGTGAAGCCGTAGTCGTTCTCTCGGTCGGTGCCTACAGGGAGGCCTCTCCGAAAGAAGCCTTTGGCGTCGAAGTACTCGTTGCGGTTGATGTAGAAGGCATCGCCGTGAAGGTTGTTGGTGCCGGAGGCGGTCTGATAGGTGATGGCTCCTTGAGCGAGACCGTATTTGGCGGAGAAGGTGGAGCGCTCCACGCGGAACTCATTGACGAGTTCGAAGGGTGGATTGAAGTTCGTGCTGTAGCCGGCGGTTTCCGACTGCGGGGCGGGGATGCCGTTGTAGAGGATCTCTTCCTCGAAATCGATGCCGCCGTTGACGCGATGGGAGAAGGTGTCGCCCTGGGTTCCGGGGGCGAGGAACTGGAGCTGGTCGATCTGCCGGCCGCGGCCGCCGCCGACAGCGACGGGGAGGCCGGCGACGACGACGGGCTCGATGGTGGTGCCGAGCTCGGGCTGGGTGGTGTTGAGCGAGATGAGGTCGGCGCTGACGCTGATGGTCTGGTCGTTGTTGCCGGCCTGGAGGGCGAAGTCGATGGTGGACTGGACGGTGACCTCGACGTTGACCTGGGTCTTCTCTTCCCTGCTGAAGCCTGGGGCCGTTACGACGATGGTGTATCGGCCGGGGACGAGGCCGGTGGCGGCGTAGGTGCCTTCCGAGGAGGTGGTGAGATTGGTGGTGGTTTGGGTGCCGACGTTGGTGACGGTGACGGTGGCTCCGCGGACGACGGCGCCGGACTGGTCGGTGACGGTACCGGTGACGCCGCTCGAGGCCTGGCCGAGGCAGGTGCCGGCGGCGAGGATGAGGGCCGCGGCGGCGGAGGTGAGACGTGCGGCTCGGCGGAGGTCCAGGGGGAGGATGGGGAGGAAGGCCAGGTTGGCGCTTTGGATTCCGAATCGGATCCGGAGAGATTGAGGGACGTTCATGCGGGTGTGACCTCCTGAGTAGGGCAAGGGACCAAACTTTTTGGGAAGCTGTGGAAACGGTTCCAATCTTGAGAGCAGAACGGTAGATCGCCAGCCGGGATCGTGTCAATGAAAAAGCGAAATACCTCGATTTCGCCATTGCCGAGGGGGTGCACCTGTGGCAGGCGGCATTGGCGGTCAGGGTTTTCGGTCGGAGTTGGGGGTCTCGGTACTAGATCGCGAGCCGGCCAGACGGCTGACGGCGGCGAACTCTGCTTTGGCGTCGTCGGTTCGACCGAGGTGGCGGAGCACGCGGCCGAGGAGGAAGTGGGGCTGCTCTGCGGTAGGTGCGAGATCGGCGGCGCGACGCAAGGGAGCGACGGCTTCGGCGAAGCGTCCGAGCGCCTCGTAGGCCGCGCCGAGCTCCTGCTGGGCGAGGGGGTTTTCCGGCCCGGCGGCGGCGGCTTTCTCCAGTGGATCGAGGGCCTGCTCCGGGTGTCTTTGCGCGAGGAGGAGCTTGCCGAGGTCGAGGTAGGGTTGCGAGTCGCGGATGCCGGCGATCTGCTGCCAGAGGATTGCGGTCCGGTAGGCGGCGGCGGCCTTTTCGGGCTGGTCGAGACGTTCGTAGGCCAGGCCGAGGTTGTACTCGGCGCGGGCGTCGTCGGGATGGAGCTTGAGGCATTGGGTGAAGGCTTGGACGGCGGCGGCGGCGTGATCCTCCATGTAGCGTGTGCGGCCGAGGAGATACCAGAGCTGGGCGTCGGTGGGGTCCTGGGAGGTGGCTCTGAGAAGCCAGCGTTCGGCGTCCGGGTAGTCCTTGAGCAGGATGTAATCGGAAGCGACGATGGTGAGATCGGCGGCGGAGGGCGGGCGCAGACGGGCGGCGGCGGTGTACTCGGCGAGCGATTCGGCGGGGCGTCGCTGGCGGAAGAGGACGTAGCCGAGGAGAAGGTGCGGTTCGGCCCCGGCGGGCTGGGCCGCGAGGTTGCGTCGGAGTGCGGCTTCCGCGCCGGCGAGGTTGCCGTGCTCGATCTGGGCCCGGATGGTGGACAGGGTTGGTGGAGGCGCAGGGTTGGGATTTTGTGCCCTGAGAGCAGGGGGCGTGATCGCAAGGGAGGCCGTCGCGAGCACCCAGGCAAGAAGAGGCGGCTTCCGCGTCTGTGGGCGAGCGAAGGTGCTTTGCGCTGGAGCGACGAACCGCATGACGCCTCCGAGTTTAGCTGTGCAGAGGGCGGATGTGCTCCGTTTGGGCCGCAGGGAGTTTAGTCGACCGGCTCTGCCCCGGCCAACTCGGCGTCGGCGTTCTGGAGACTTTCGGTGGTGAGGGCGTTGGCTCGACGGAGGTCGGGAAAGATTTCCGCGGCGGCGGCGGTGACCAGCATGCTTCCGACGCCGCCGATGACGACGGCTCGAACGGCGCCAAACCAGTGCGCGGTGAGGCCGCTTTCAAATTCCCCGAACTCGTTGGAGGCGCCGATGAAGAGCCAGTTGACCGCGCTGACGCGGCCGCGCATCTCGGGCGGCGTGGCGAGTTGGAGGACGCTGGAGCGGATGACGACGCTGACCATGTCGCTGGCGCCGACGAAGACGAGGGCGACTAGGCTGAGCGGGAGGCTTCGGGAGAGGCCGAAGACGACGGTGGCGGCGCCGAAGACGCCGACGCAGGCGAGCATGGTGACGCCGGCGCGGCGCTTGATGGGCCAGACGGTGAGGAGGAGGCTGATGGCGAGCGCACCGACGCTGGGCATGGCGCGCAAGAGGCCGAGGCCGCGGGGGCCGGCGTGAAGGATCTCCTGCGCGAAGATGGGAAGGAGAGCGACGGCGCCGCCGAGGAGCACGGCGAAGAGATCGAGCGAGATGGAGCCGAGGAGGAGTTTGGTGCGCCAGACGTATTCGAGGCCGGCGAGCACGGTGCGCATGTCGAAGGCTTTTTTCTCGATTTGCTGTGGTTTGGATCGGATCGCCGCGATTAGCACAAGGAAGCTGAGGAGCATGGCAAGGGTAAACAGGTAGACGATCGGACCTCCGTCCCAGCGCGCCAGTGCGCCTGTCATGTGGAGGGTAAAGAGGAGTCCGCCGACCGCGGGCCCGGCCATGTTGGCGATCTGGTAGACGGTCGCGCCCCAGGTGATGGCATTGACGAACTGTGTCTTTGGAACGAGGCTGGGAAGGAACGCGCTGGAGGCTGGGCCGCTAAAGGCGCGTCCCAGGCCGATGCCGACGAGCACGGCGTAGATGGGCCAGATGCGCGTCCGGCCGTCCGCGCCGACGCCGGTTCCATGAAGCGCAAACCAGAGCAGGACGCCGGTGCAGAGCGTCTGGACGGCGTAGCAGATGAGGATGATGCGTCGGCGGTCGTAGCGATCGGCGACGTGGCCGGCGGCGAGCATGAAGAAGAGCCCGGGCAGGAAGAGGGCCAGGCCGGTGTAGCCGAGGTCGAGCGCGGAGTGGGTGATCTGGTAGACCTGCCAGGCCACCCCGACGGACTGGGCCTCAGCGCCGAGGATGACGAGGAGGCGCGCCGTCTGGTAGAGCCGGAAATCGCGGGACCGGAGGGCTCCACCGGTATCGCCGCCGCCGCCGGGATTGAGATCGACCGCCGGCGCCGCTGACGTTTCCGTCGTGGTGACGGCACTTCCAACTTCAGCCATGCCCTATGGTTTCACACCTTTTCGCGAATTTCGCCCTCGCGCCATCCCCCAACCATGCTATTGCCAGAGCACCCTCGCATCGCGCATTATCCTTTTCACGGATGAGCAACGGCATGAAGCGTACGGAGAGTTTGATCCGATCGATCGACAGCGTGGACCGGAATCAGGCGCGGTCGGGCGCCAACCTGGTCGGACGCTACGCCCGAACGTCGGCCGAAAGCGGCGAAAAGGTTTTTTCTGCCGTAAATCGGAGCGGAGTGGGCTTAGCGAAAGAAGGGGACGCAGAGGACCGGTTCGATTTGGCCAAGGTTCGGCTTGAGGAACAGAACAGACGATCTGCTCGGAACGCGCTGGAGCAAAGCCAATTTCTGTTTCGCTCCGAACTGCTTCGCGGCGAGCGCATGCTGTGGGCCGGCAAGCCACTTCCGCGTGTGCTCTTTGACCGGCCCGATTGGATCGCCGTCGCCGGCAGCATTGTCCTTGCCGTACTTTCGCTCGTTTGGGAGTACGGCGCTGCGGAGGGCATGGCTCAGCATCCGGCTGACCGCGCGGCGTGGATTTTGCCGATGCTGGGCGCCTTTCTGTTGCTTCTGCTAAGCCAGTACATGCTTTGGTTTCGCTTGTTTCGCGCAGCCCGGCGGAAGCAGCACACGTTTTACGCAGTCACCAACAAACGGGTTCTGGTGCTTACCACCGGACCTCGGCGACGGGTGACGGACGGCTTGATCGCCGGCCTGGACACGATTGGGCTCCAGACCGGAAAGAACGGAGCAGGAACGATCGAATTCAGCATGAGCAGCAGCCCGGAATCGAGGTACACCGGAGTGGAGCGTCGCAGGAGCAGCCGGAAGGACGATGTGGACTTCGGATCGTTCGCCTTTTGCGACATCGCCGGCGCCGGCGAGGTATACCGTCTGATTCAACAGGAACGAGAGCGAGCTCTGCTTTTTTAGCAGCAAATCACCTGTTGCCGGTAATTCGCTACAGCCCCGAGTTATCGTCCGAGGTAGACCTTGTATTGGGATTCCATGACGCCGGTGTTTCGGGCGAGGTTGAGTTTTGCGGTGTTGTACTGGTAGGTGACCTCGACCAGACGGCTTTCCGCGCCGGCGAGGGTCGCCTGGGCATCGACCACGGGGAGGTTGTCGGTGACACCGGCGTTGAAGCGCTGCTGTGCGTCGTTGAGTTCCTCTCGGGCGAGATCCACATTGCTCCGAGCGACTTTGACGAGTTGATTGGCACTCTGGACGTCGAGCATGCTGGAACGGATCTGCGCCTCGATGGTGACGCGAAGAGAGGTGATCTGCGTGTTCAGACCGCGCAGCTGGGCGTCGGCGACCTCCTGCTCGCCGCGAAACTCGGCCTCGCGAAAGATGGGGAATTTCATGCTGCCCTGGGCGGTGAAGACGCCGTGATAGAGGCCGCGCGTCTCGCCCAGGACACCATAGAAGCCGTTGATTCCCAAGGTCGGCAGACGCTGGTACTTGACGGCCTTGAGAGTCGCTTCCGCGACGACGACCTGAGCTTCCAGGGTGAGCAGGTCCTTGCGTTTGACGAAGGCTAGTTCCATCGTGAGTGGAAGCGGCATCTCCGCGAGTTCCGCGTAGGGAACCGTGTCTGTGAGCGTCAGTTCCTGCTCGGCGGGGAGACCCATGACACGGTTGAGCGCGATCTTGTCTTTGGCGAAGGTGTTTTCGGCGGAGATGAGGGTTTGCTGCTCCATTTGCCTCTGCACGCGGGCGCGGAGCTCGTCGAGGTTGGTGGCGACGCCATTTCGATGCGATTCAACCGCCTGCTCGAGCGCGACTTCATCGGCCTTGAGGAGAGCGCGCGCGTTCTCGATTTGGGCTCGGTCGGCGAGGGCCCGGAGGTAGCCGGACGCTACCTGGAGCGCAACTCCGCCGCGGATGTTGAGAGTGCCGAATTCCGCCGCGGAGTTCGCCTTCTTTGCCGCGCGGTACAGAAAGAATGCCGGAACGTTGAAGATGGTCTGGTTGAGGCTGACCTGGGCGCTGGTCGTGTTTACCTTGACGATGCTCGGAAGGGTTCCCGAGGGTCCGAGATTTTGGGAGATCTGCTGGAAGACGGCCGGTTTGAAGCCCTGGGCGGCGAGGTTGATCTCCGCCGCGCGGGTGTAGGCCTGGACCTGAAGGGAGGGCAGGAGGTTGTTCTCGACGGAGAGCACCTCGCCGCGCACGAGCTGCTGATTCTGCTGACCGAGGCGCACCTGGAGGTTGTGGGCCAGCGCACGGGCAACCGCGTCGTCCAGGCTGAGCGGCATGGCTCCGGGAGAGGCACGTTCGACCTGGACGCCGCCGGCCAGGGTGGCAACAACACCGGGCGCCGGATCGGGAGCCGACGGGAGTCCGGACGGGTCGGACGTCGCTTGTGCCAGGCTGGACGCCAGAGAGATCGCCATGCCGGAGAGTCCGGCAAGAATGCGCGCCCGGACAAGCCGGCGGGGGCCGCGAGGGCGGCGAATGGAGAGACGGAGACGCACTCTCGTTAGAGTGCCACGACGCTGTGAGGTTGCGAAAGGTTGAGGGAAACCCGGTCCTGTTTGCGCCGCAAGCGAGCGCGTCCAGCCCCGGCGATTCCCGAGGCCGGTTTGTAAACTTCCCATTGGTACTTCACGCGTCTGGACTCAGGCCGGGGGAGTCAGGCCGGGAGGGGTATGCCGGTGTTGTTCTCTATCGGTGATGCTTTGGAGCTCTGGGGTGGTTCGAGCGCCGACCGCAGGGTGCGGGCGCGCACCTCCCAGGTTCCGGCCTGGCTTGCCTCCCATCGCGCGACTTCGCAGCCGTCGCAGAAGTTGAGCGACCGCATGCGGGCGAGCGTTTCTGCCAGCTCGTCCGCGGTGTCGACCAGGCACAGGAGCGGCTCTTTTTCGAGGAGTTCGGCGAATCCGCGGGTGGCGACCATGGGCCGGCCGGCGGCGAGGTGCTCGTAAAAGCGGGTGGAGCTTCCCGAGTAGGTTGGCTCCTTGCGGCGGTAGGGGAGGACCGCGACGTCGAGCGCACGGGCGTACTTCTGGAGATCGCGGTAGGGTTTCGCGCCGACAAACCGGGACCGGCCCTGAGCGACGCGATCGCGGGCAGAGCTTTGCTCCGGATCGGCGACGGGGCGGGTGGTCGGGCCCACAAACAGCCAGCTGAACTCCGGTGTCTGCCTGACGGCATGTTCGATCAGAGTCCAGTCCATGTTGCCGGAGAGGTCGCCAAGGACGCCGGCGATGGGTCGCGGGAGGTCCTGGACGTCTTGCGGGAGCGGACTGGGCGTAAAGGCTGGTTCGGGCAGGAGATTGCTTACACGGGTGGCGTTGGGGACGATCGTGATCCTGGCGGGGTCGCAGCCGGACTCGGTGATGAAGTAGTTTGCGATGCGCCGCGAGTTTGGGCAGACGGCGCGCGCAACACGGCACAACCGGCGATCAAGATCCTTGACCTGCCGGGCGTTGAGGCCTTCGTAGGCGTAGGTCAGGTCGGTCGAGTAGTAGATGACCGGGCCGGGCCAACGCTCCGCGACAGGGGCGTAGAAGGGGGTGGAACAGATGAGCGGCGAAAGCTCCGGGCGATAGCTTTCCGCGGACATGCGCCGGAGCATTTTGCCCTCAAAGGGCTTGATCCAACGGAGCGGAGCGCGTGCGTACCCGCGCTGCAGGGGGAAGTGTCGCACCTGCAAGTGCGGGTCTTCGAGCCATTCCGAATGGCGCCAATCTTGGAGCATGCCGAGGGAGCTCATCCTGGGGGACCAGGCGACGGTTGGCACGGTCCGGCTCAGGGCAGAAGCAAACTCTTTCATCCAGATGCTGCCGACATCGAGTATGTGCCAGATCTCCTGTGCCACTCATTTCCGCCTTGTTCCGGTCGCTCTGCCCTGAAATCTCCGTTTGGAGGCGATCTTACGACACAGGAGCGGCTCGCCGGCTACTTATTTCGGGCCAGAAGGAATGCCCCATATGGCGTTTCGGCAAGTACGCTTTCGTCCGTGTCTGGAAACGCTTTCCGGTGCTTCAGGATGCGGGCTGCGTGTCCGGAGGCCTTCTTTGATCTTCCGGTTTCGCGATTTCACGGGATGGTGCCTAGGCCATAGCTCCCGGGAGGAGAAGATCGTCTGCCTTGCGGAGGAGGCTCGCAGGCTGGCAGGGCTTGATAAGGATGGAGACCTGCGGGTCAAGGGACTCGGCGCGCTGGAGGACGTGAGGGAGGCGGGCGTAGGCACCGGTCAGAACGAGGATGCGACAGGAGGGCTGCTGATCGCGCATGGCAGTAATCAGGGCGAGACCGTCCATCTCGGGCATATCGATGTCGCAGAGAAGAAGTTCGGGTGCAAACTCGGGAGCGCAGGCCAAAGCTGCGGAAGCGGAGTAGGTCACACGCGTTTCAAAGCCGTTTTTGAGAAAGATGAGACTAAGCGTGTCAGCGACTACGTGCTCGTCGTCGACGATCAGGATGCGATGCATAGAGGCCCTCGATCGTTCGTAACGGACATGGCCATTGCCAGCTTGGATGATCGGACGTTATCGAACATTGATAAACCTCGGGCCGCATCGTTGTCCAATGGATGTTTGCACGTCGTTCAACAAAGGGCTTCGATTTTTTGAGTAGAAAGACGTGTGCCTACGAGTTGGACGCCTGTGTGCGGCGATGGACTCAAGGATCTGCTGTGTGGGTGATGGACCTCTTCTGCGCGGAGCTGAGTTGCTGGGTCGGAGTTGCTGGATCCAAGAATCCGGGGCTGGATCGGAGCATCGAGAGACTATGCGGATTTTGGCGGCTCTGGTGGGTCTGATTTTTTGCAGCGGTGTGGTCTTGGATGCATTTCAGACGGTGATCCTTCCGCGGCGGGCGACTGGGCGGTTTCGCATCACCCGGGTGTTTTACCGGATGACCTGGCTGCCGTGGGTGGCGCTTGGCGCTCGGATCGGCGATCGCAAGGTCCGACAACAGTTCTACAGCGTTTACGGTCCGCTGTCGTTGCTTTTGCTGCTGGCGTTGTGGGCTGTGCTGCTTACGTTCGGCTTTGCTCTGCTGATGTTTGCGGCCGGGACTTCGTTTCTGGACACGAGTTTACGGCCCGGAGCCGGATTCTGGGCGCATTTTGCAACGGATCTGTATGTGAGCGGGACCAGCTTTGCGACGCTTGGGCCGGGGGATGTGGCGCCAAGAAGCCAGGTGGCACGGTCGCTGATGAGCCTGGAGAGTGGGATGGGACTGGGTTTTGTGGCGCTTGTCATCAGTTACGTTCCGGTCCTGTACGGGGCGTTTTCCCGGCGGGAGGTGATTGTGACCCTTCTGGATGCACGTGCGGGATCTCCGCCGACGGCGGCGGAGTTGCTGGGGAGGCATGGATTTGTGGGTGGGCGGGATGCGTTGGTGGAGTTGCTGGCCGAGTGGGAGCGTTGGTCGGCGGAGATCCTGGAGTCGCACATCTCGCACCCGGTGCTCTGTTACTACCGGTCGCAGCACGACAATCAGAGCTGGCTGGCGGCGCTGACGACGATCCTGGACACGTGTGCACTCTTGATTACGACGGTTCTGAATGCGGAGGCGGTGCATGCTTCGCGGCAGGCACAGCTGACCTTTGCGATGGGGCGTCACGCTCTGATCGATCTGGCCCACATCTTTGGGCTGGAGCCGCAGGAGGCAGAGGAGAGCAGGCGCGACTATAGCGACAGGTTGAAGCCGGCGCAGTTCCGTCTGCTTTGCGACACGCTGTCTGCGTCGGAGATTCAGTTATGCGAAGATCCGTCCACGGCAGAGCGATTGATTGAGATGCGAAAGCTGTACGAACCGCAGGCCTGTGCGCTCTCGAACTACCTGAAGATGTCGCTGCCGGAGTGGGTTTCCGAGCCCCGGGAGAAGGATGGATGGCGTAAAGTGGCTGGACTTCGGATGAAGCGAACGTTGCGGTCGGGGGAGGTTCGGTATGTGAGCGAACGGGCGGCGCTTCACGACGACGAGCACGGTCTGTAAGAGCAAATTAACCCGTCGGTGTATAGCGAGCCACAGGTCCCAACGCCGTTTTCTCCCGAGGAAAACGGCTCTGCACCAATACGCCCGCTTCACGGCAACAGGTAATTTGCTCTTTAAGAGGGCGGTCCCGAGTTTTAGTTTAACCCCTTCAGCGGGGCTGGCGTGGGTTGGGGGCGGCTGCGGGGTTGAGCTTTTGCGCGGCGATCAGGCCGGCTGGACCTTTGCTGTCCTTGTCTTTGAGCTCCGCATAAATCTTTCGCGCGGCGTCCGGTTTGCCTTCGGACTGGAGGAGTTCTGCGAACTGGAGCTGTGCGGTTCCGGCCGGGACGGCGGTGGTCGGCCGGGACGTGAGTTCCTTGTAGAGATCGATCGCCTGTGGATCGCGTCCGGTCTGGCGATACAGCTGGGCGAGCGCCAGCTTTGCCAGGGAGCCGAGGTCGTGATTCCAGCTGCCGGCGACCTGCTTGAGCGTACTTTCGGCGGAACCATTCTGCCCGGCTTCGATGTAGGTCAGACCGGCGAAGTATTTGGCGTTTCGTCCGTCGGGCGTCAGGCCGTACTGGTTGGCTGCGCTGACGAAGAGGGCATTGGCAGCCTTGGCTCGGTCCGCGACGTTCGCAAAGGTTTTGATGCCAGGAGGGACCTGTTGTCCCGGAGCGGCAAGGGGTGTTTGGTAGGCTTGCATGGCCGCGCCAAAGGCTTCGGACGCCTTTTGGGAGCGGTAGTGGTAGATGGCTGCGGCCGCGACCACGGCCAGGATGACCGCGAGGACGATCAGCGCGGAGACCAGGACCGATCGGCGGTTAGCGCCGGCCCAGGCGAGGCCATGCTCGGTTGTGGTGACGTACTGCTCATCTTTGTCCATTGCTGGCTTCAGGGCGGCTCTGGTGTCGGTGTTCACGATGTGCCTGATCTCTTTCGGGGGCTGCTTGATCTTTTTGGGCTGCTTGATCTTTTTGGGCTCGGACCGGGGCTTCTTCTCCGATCTTCGCCAATGCATAGTTTAGCAGGCGATGTCGCTGGGGATGCGACCTCTGCGATAGTTCCCGAGTTCGGTTGCCGAAGCCGTGGCGGTCCGAGTGCGAAAAACGTGAACACCTGATTCCGCATCCCACACCCTGAGGAGAGCCAAGACATGAGCTTGAACGAAGTTTTGATCGATGAGTTGCGGGATCTTTACAGCGCGGAGAATCAGTTGGTGAAGGCGCTGCCGAAAGTGGTGAAGGGCACGAGCAATCCGGAGGTGAAGACCAATATCCGGGAGCATCTGGAGCAGACCAAGGGACAGGTGTTGCGGCTGCGCGAGGTGTTTCAGCAGCTGGGCAAAAAGCCGACCGGTGAGCACTGCAGTGGCATGGAAGGCTGCATCAAGGAGGTGACCGAAGCGCTTGAGAAGGATGAGACCGGAGCGCTCAAGGATGCCGGCATTCTGGGGGCTGTGCTGCGCGTGGAGCACTACGAGATTGCCGGGTACTCGGCCGCGATCGCGATTGCAAAGGCGCTCGGACAGAAGGAGATCGTCGCTCTTTTGACGGAGACGTTGAACGAGGAGAAAGAGGCCGCGAAGACTGTATTGAACGGGGCCAAGCCGGTGCTCTCCGAGGCGGCGACACAGGAGGACGAGGAAGAGGATGAGGGCGACGAGGAGCCTGATGATCCGGAGGAGAAGGAGACTGCCGAGAAGAGCGAAGAGGATGAGCGCGAAGCGGAGCCTGAGATGAAGAGTGCTGGCAAGAAGGGCGCGAAGGGGAAGTAAGCTCGCGTGATGTTCCAAGGGCTCGCACTTATGGTGCGGGCCCTTTTGTTTGTTTGGGACACCTCGGCGGCGTGAGAGGGCTAACGCTTGTAGTCGGCCGGGATGCGATCCCACGGTTCGGGTTCGATATCTGGCGCCTTGGCCAGGATTTCCCGGAGAGCGTCGGCACTTACTCCGGCGGACCGACGACGGAAGAACTCCGCTGCGCTTTCGACTAAACCTATTTTTTGAGCGACGGCAAGTGTGGGATTCATAGCTGTGCTTCTCCGTGAAAGCTCTACGACCTATATAGGTCCTTTGTGTTCGAGATCTTCGGGCAAAGGCTGTCCAGATCGGAGTCTTTCACGCCGACGCTCTTTCGCATGCAAAGCTTCTCGCAAGTAGTAAAGCAGATTTCCTGCTCCACCAGTGCTGTCTATGTAATGGTAGGCCGTAGTAGAACCCAGATACTTGGATTCAACAATGTGCATTACTTGGTCGATTGCGGCAATGGCGACCCGAATATCATCTCGGCTACCGCGTCTGAGACTCTGGCCTGACCTTCCAAGCGCTACTTCGAGATCAGCGTGGGCCAACTTCTTGTTTCGCAAGTCCCTGGCAAACTTCGTAGCGATTTTTACTTGATTAAGCAATGGCTTTAGCTGATCAGCTAGTTCTGGCGCTAGTATTTGCAGTCTCCCAATTACTGCATTGGTTTCGTTGTTACTACCCACTCGATCGCTGATCCTGCAAATATGCACAAGCATGCTGCCCAGAGCATGTCCTGCACTAAGCTAAAGAAGCCCGGGGCAGTTTCTTCGAGGATTTGAACCCTCTTCTCATCTGTGGCAAACAGCTCACGATACTCATTCCATTTCTGGTGCAGCCTGACGTGTTCGCCCCAGAGATAGCTGAACAGCAGTCCAAGCTCGTCTCCCATAGCTTCTTTGAAGTGCCGTTCGGTCTCAGGTGTGCTATGGGACATGGCTCAGCCTTATTTGATGTCGCGCCAATTCTGGCCGGTACCTACGTCGGCGATGATGGGGACGCGAAAGTGGGCTACGTTTTCCATCTCATGCTTGACGAGATGTTGCATCTCTTCGGCTTCTTCGGGGAGGACGTCGAAGAGGAGTTCGTCGTGGACCTGGAGGGTCATGCGGCTCTGGAGGTTGCGTTCGCGGATCTCGCGGTCGAGCGCGATCATGGCCAGCTTGATGAGGTCGGCGGCGGTGCCCTGCAAGGGCGTGTTGACGGCGGTGCGTTCGGCAAAGCCGCGCATATTGGGGTTGCGCGACTGGATGTCGGGGATGGGGCGGATGCGGCCGAAGTGGGTCTGGACGGAGCCGGTGCGGCGGACGGTTTCGAGGGTCTGTTCGATAAAGGCCCGGATGCCGCTGTAGCGCTCGTAGTAACGCTCGATGTACTCGCGGGCGGTCTTCTGGTCGATGGAGAGCTGGGCGGCGAGACCGAAGGGGCTGATGCCGTAGACGATGCCGAAGTTGACGGCTTTGGCGCGGGCGCGGGTCTCTTTGTCGAGGGTGGCAGGGTCGAGGCCGAAGACCTCGGCGGCGGTGAGAGTGTGGATGTCCTTGCCGCTCCGGTAGGCGTCGACGAGCAGGGGGTCGGAGGAGAAGTGCGCCATGAGGCGGAGCTCGATCTGCGAGTAGTCGGCCGACATGAGGACGTTGCCCGGGGCCGCGATGAAGGCGGCGCGGATCTCTCGGCCGAGCGCGGTGCGGGTAGGGATGTTCTGGAGGTTGGGGTTGGTGGAGGAGAGCCGTCCGGTGGCGGTGCCGACCTGGTTGAAGGTGGTGTGGACGCGGCCGTCGCGATCGGCGAGTTGAGGCAGCTGGTCGAGGTAGTTGGATTTCAGCTTGGCGAGCTGGCGGTACTCGAGGACCTGGGCCGGGACGGGGTGGAGTAGGGCGAGGTCTTCGAGGACGTCCTGGGCGGTGGAGATGACCTTGCCCTTGCCGTACTTGATGGGTTTGGCGAGGTTCATTTTGTTGAAGAGGACGTCGCCGAGCTGCTTGGGGGAGTTGATGTTGAAGCGGTGTCCGGAGCCCTCGTAGATCTGCTCGGCGAGCGTGTCCATGGAGACGGCAAGGCGGGAGGACATTTCGCGGAGGATGCTGGGGTCGACGCGGACGCCGGCCTCTTCCATGCGGAGGAGGACAGGCACGAGGGGGAGGTCGATGGTGTTGTAGACGTGTTGGAGCGGTGAGGTTTGGGGTCGGCCCGAGAATTCTGGGGCCGATTCCACCCTTTCCGACGGTGAGACTGCCGGAGAGGATGGGCCACCCGCGTCTGTGGTTGGTGAGGAGTAGTCGGCGAAGAGCATTTCGTGGGTGACGGCGCCGCCGAGGGAGGGGTCGTCGGCGGGAATGTGGTGCTCGACGGTGGTGGCTTCGGCGACCTGCTGCTGGAGGATGGCGACGAGGCGGCTGATGGCGGTGGCGGCTTCGGGAAGGACGGTTTCGGGCGCGTGGGTGAGGGCGCGGGACGAGGTGCGCGCGCTGACATCGGCGAGGGTGTGGGAGCCGTGGGTGGGGTTGGCGAGGTAGGAGAGCAGCATGACATCCGTGACCGGGCCGGCGAGCGTGATGCCGTGCGGGGAAAGGGCGCGGATGACGGCTTTGAGGTCGTGGACGTGCTTGGGGAGGGTGGGGTCTTCGAGGGCGAGGCGCAGAGCGGAGCCGTAGGCGGGGTCATCGATGGAGGCTTGGAGGCCGAGGTTAGCGGAGGCGGCGAGGCCGAGTTTGCAAGCGGCCGCCTGGATCTGAGCCGCAGCTTCGGCGGGGGTCGGGTCGGACGCGGGCGCACCGAAGAGCGACATGGTTTGGGGTTGGGGCGGTTCGGGATCGGGTGCGGCGTCGGCGTCTTCGGCGTTCTCGGGGTTTTCGGAGGGGTCGGCGGCCGTCTCTTCGGCGAGGGCCTGGGCGGTTTCGGCGATGGCGAGGGCCAGGCCCGCGGGAGATGATTGTTGGCCGTTCTCGGATGTCGGCCGGCGGGCTTCGGCCAGGAGGGCTTCGACTTCGGCCGGGCTGGGCCTGGTGTTGAAGGCGATGACGGTGTTGTCGGTGGCGGGGGCGAGCTCTTTGAGCAGCGTCGTGAATTCGAGTTCGGAGAAGAGGGCGCGGCAGGCAGCGTTGTCGACCGGCTGGGTACGCATGTCCTCGAGCGAGAACTCGATGGGGACGCCGGTGTGGATGGTGACGAGCTCTTTGGAGAGGAGGATGTTGTCGCGGTTATTTTGTAACGATTCGCGATACGTTTTCTTTTTGACTTCCTCAGCCCGGTCCAGGGCGGCCTCGACGGTGCCGAATTGCTGGATGAGTTCGACCGAACCCTTGTCGCCGATTCCGGGGGCGCCGGGGATGTTGTCGATGGAATCGCCGCGGAGGGCCATGACGTCGACGACGCGTTCGGGCGGGACGCCGAGGGCGGCTTCGACGCCGGCAGGGTCCAGGATGAGGTTGTCCTTCGTGGGGTTGAGGATGGAGACGTGCTCGTTGACGAGCTGCATCATGTCCTTGTCCGAACTCACAACGAAGACCTTGTGGCCCAGGGAAGAGAGGTGGCAGGAGAGGGTGCCGATCACGTCGTCGGCCTCGAAGCCCTCGTAGAAGAGGATGGGGATGCGGAAGGCTTCGAGGGCACGGCGGATGTAGGGCTGCTGCTGGATGAGGTCGGGCGGGGTGGCTGTGCGATTGGCTTTGTAGCCGCCGTATTCGACGGTCTCGAAGGCCTGGGTTTTGATGTTGAACTTCTGGACGTCCTTGAGCTGCGAGGCCTGGGCGTTGCGGTGGACGGGGGCGCCGACGTCGTAGATCGCGGCGAGGTATTCAGGCGCGAAATCGGCGCGGAGCTTGTTGATCATGTTGACGAAGACATAGGTGGCCGCGGTGGGGATGCCGGTGCGCGTGGACATGGGTCGCTGGCGCTGCATCGCGTGGTAGGCGCGAAAGATGAAGGCCATGGAGTCGAGGAGGTAGATGGGTGGTTTGGAGCCGGGGGCGGAGGGGGCGGTCGGGGTTTGATGCAGGCGGGCGACGGTGGTTTTGGCGGGGGTTTTCTTGGGGGCCATGGCTGGCTTTGATGGTAGCGTGGGAAAGTGTGTTAGGCCGAGCAGCTACGTTAAGCACTTCGTGCGCTGCCCTGGGCGAGGTAGCGAATGAGAGTTGCCAGTTGTTTGTGTTCAGGTCTGCTGCTGTGGGCCAGTGCGACGATCGGAGCCAAGGGAGAGGCCGCGCTGGACGCGACTGTGATGTTTTACTCGCATGGGTCCATGATGACGAGCGGTTTACCGGGAACCAATCACGGCATTTTCTATGGTTGTGTCTACGACGGGACCGAGCAGCTTGCCTGCTTTCGGGACGGGTTCTTCATCAAGAACAATCGTTTCATTGTCTTTCGGCTGCCCGCGGGATCGCACACGTTCTCCGCAAGCTATAGCGGCAAGCACCCGGCGAAGAACTCGCAGATGCCCATGCAGCTTGAAGGTGGCAAGACGTATTTCCTGCGAGCGCAGTCGGAGTCGCGTGGAGTCATCGAGATCGAGTGGGATCGCGGAAGGTTGGACGAAGTGAGCTGCGCAGTGGCGGCCCAGGAAGCTGCGACGGCGAAGGCTCTGAAAGCTGAAAGGATTCCGGCGAAGATGGCTGGCTTACTCGCTCCAGCACAGGTCATTCCCTCGTGTCCCTAGACGATACCTACAGCACCAGCATGCAGTCGCCGTAGGAGAAGAAGCGGTAGCGCTCCTGGATCGCGTGGGCGTAGGCGGCGAGGGCTCGGTCTCTTCCCTGTCCTGGCTGGCCGGGTGGGGCGAGGAAGGCGCTGACCAGCATCAGGAGGGTGGATTCGGGGAGGTGGAAGTTGGTGAGGAGGCCGCCGACGAGGCGGAAGCGGTGGCCGGGGGCGAGGAAGAGCGATGTGGCGCCGGAGTGGGGCTCGAGGTCAGGCTGGCCTAAAGCTTCGGCTCTGAGGGTGCAGTGTTCGAGGGTGCGGGTGGTGGTGGTCCCGGCGGCGACGATGCGGCGGCCTTCGCGACGGGCGGCGTTGATAGCGGCGGCGGTGCCTGGTGGGAGGGTGTAGGGCTCGGCGTGGAGGCGGATGTTTTCGAGGCGATCGACGCGGACGGGCTGAAAGGTGCCGAGGCCGACGTGGAGGGTGAGGAATTCGATCTCGACGCCGCGGGTGCGGAGGTCGGCGAGGATCTCGGGGGTGAAGTGGAGGCCGGCGGTGGGGGCGGCGGCGGAGCGGTGGAGATCGGAGCTGGGCGGGGCCGCGTAGACGGTCTGGTAGCGGCCGCGGTCCTCGGAGGTGTCGGGGGTGTGCGCCTGGTCGCGGTGGATGTAGGGAGGCAGGGGCATGTGGCCGATCTGCTCGAGGGTGGCGTGGAAGTTGGGGCTTGGGGCGAAGCGGAGGGTGCGCTCGCCGAATTCACCGCTGGCGAGGACCTCGGCGGAGAGGAGGGGTTGGTTTGGAGTCTGTCCATCCGCACGCAAATCTCGGCGTCCATCCCACTCATCGCGGTGAGGCTGCGATGAATGGGGCACCCGGGCGTCTGTGGTGGGATCGGCGAAGAGGAGGTTTTCGCCTGGCTGGACTTTGCGGGCGGGGCGGACGAGGGCTCGCCAGAGGTTTTCGCCCACGGGGTTGGCGATCTGTTCGGTAAGCAGGACTTCGATCTGGCCGGTGGGTCTCGGGGAGGACGCGGACTTGGCGCTGCCGGCGCGGGTGGCGAAGAGGCGCGCGGGAAGGACGCGGGAGTTGTTGAGGATGAGGAGGTCGCCGGAGTGGAGGAGGTCGGGGAGGTCACGGAAGAGATGGTCGCGAAGGGCTCCGGTGAGGCGGTCGAGGAGCATCATGCGGGAGGAGCCGCGGGGCTCGGGTGGGATTTGGGCGATGAGGTCTTCGGGGAGGTCGAAGTGGAAGTCGGAGACGCGCACGGAGGTCTCAGTTTACGGGTGCGGGATGCGGAGATGAGCTTCGGCCATGCCGACGGCGCGGTCGAGCGCGGCCTGGATGGAGGGGAGGGGAATGGTCCCGGAGTCAGGGCCTGGGCCGGCTTCGCGAGTGACGCGGGCGGGCCAGGTGACGACGACGCGGCTAAAGGGTTTGGGGATGAGGAAGCGGTCCCAGGAGTGAAGCTGCCAAGCGCGGTGGGGGAGTGCGTAGAAGGCTCCGATTTCGGCGGCTCCGGTGAGATGGGCCAGGTGGGCGGCGCCGGGTTTGGCGATCATGGCTGGGCCGCGTGGGCCGTCGGCGGTGAAGGCACAGATGTGGCCGGCTCGGAAGGCTCGATCGAGGCCGCGGAGGCCCGAGACTCCGGCGCGCGAGGACGAGCCGCGGACAGGGAGGAAGCCGAGGCGGCGGACCGTCTGGGCGATGAGTTCGCCGTCGAAACTTTGGCTGATGAGGATAGCGATCTGCTTGTGGCGGAAGCGGTGCGCGGCGATCAGCAGGGAGCGGTGCGGAAAGACAAAAATGCTGGCGCTGGGATGTTGGGCGCCGGGGATGGTGCCGGGATCGGTGACGTCTCGGTAGCGCAGGGTGGCGCCCAGGAGGCGGATCACGGCGGCCGCGAGGGGTGGAATGACGGCGAGGGCGAGGCGCTGGAGCAGGTTGGGGCGGCGAGTTTCGAAGTGCGCTGGAGAGCTCCGGGAGGTGGCGGGCGACATGGGGCTCAGGTCCAGCCGGCGTCGATCACGTAGCTCTGATTCGTGATCGCGGCGCTGTCATCGGAAGCGAGAAAGAGGACGAGGCGGGCGACCTCCTCGGGGAGGATCATGCGTTTGAGGGCCTGGTTGCCGAGCACCTCGGCGGTGTAGGCCTCGGTGAGCCAGAGGCGTTTCTGCTTTTCGGTGAGGACGGCTCCGGGCAGGATGCAGTTGACGCGGATGTTGTCGGGGCCGAGCTCGTGGGCGAGCGCTCGGGTGAGGCCGACGATGGCCGCCTTCGCTGTGACGTAGACCGGCAGGCCGCGGGCAGGGATGGTCCAGGCGATGGAACTCATGTTGATGATGGAGCCTGCCCCGGCGCGACGCATGGCGGGGATCAGGGCCTGCGAGAGGAAGAACTGGTGCTTGAGGTTGACCGCGATCGACTGGTCCCAGGAGCTGGAGGTGGTCTCGGCGATGGTGTGCCGGGTGTCGTCGGCGGCATTGTTGACGAGGATGTGCGGGGTGGGGAAGCGATCGAGGATGAGTTCGGATGTTTGCGCGATCTGGGCGATGTCGGTGAGGTCGCAGCGGAAGTAGGTAGGGGCGTTGGGCGCGTCTGGGGCCAGGCGACGGATGAGAAGATCGGCGGCCTGGTCGTCGATGTCGAGGAAGACGACGTGCGCGCCCTGGTGGACGAAGGCATCCACGATGGCCTCGCCGATGCCGGAGGCGCCGCCGGAGATGACGACGACGCGGTCGCGCAGGCTGGGGTAGGTGGCGAAGCTGGTGGGAGGCGCCATGGCGGCTAGGTGTAGCGAAGCCAGCGCATGATCTCGGGGAGATTGGGCTTTTTGCCGTACATAAGGATGCCGACGCGGTAGATGCGCGAGGCAAGCCAGAGGACGGCGACGATGGTGACGACGAGTTCGAGGATGGAGAGCGCGATCTGCCAGGCGGGTGGCTGGTGGACGGCGATGCGGACGTTCATGATGAGCGGTGTGCAGAAGGGGATGAAGGAGAAGACGGTGGCGATGAGGCCGTCGGAGTCGGTGATGACGCGGAAGATGATGATGGAGCAGGCGATGAGCGGGAGCATGAGGAAGATGTTCATCTGCTGGAGCTCCTGCTCGGAGCTGGTCATGGCGCCGAGGGCGGCGGCGATCGAGGAGTAGAGCACGTAGCCGAGCACGAAGAAGACGAAGAAGGAGACGACCTGCGTGGCGGTGAGCGGAAAGGAGAAGCCGCTGGCGACGGCTCCGGCGTGTGCGAGCAAGAGGCCGGCGATCATCCAGATGCCGACCTGCGTGAGGCCGACGGCGCCGACGCCGATGACCTTGCCGGCAAGCATCTCTTCGGGGCGGATGGTGGAGAGCAGGACCTCGAAGACGCGGGAGGTCTTCTCTTCGATGATGGAGCGCGCGACGTTCATGCCATAGGAGAGGATGGCGAAGTACATGAGGAAGAAGAGGCCGTAGGCGCTGGCGACGGCGGCTCCCGAGCTGTCGTTTTTGCCGGCCTGCGTGCTATCGAGTTCGACGGGCTGGAGGAGGTTGTTGACGTCGGAGGCGCCCATGCCGGAGTGGGTGAGGCCCTCGCGGGTGAGGACGGTGCGAACCCCCTGGCCGATGATGCCTTTGGTGACGATGTCGGCTCTGGATTTGGGGACCCACTCAAAGGTGGCTCGATGGTTGCGGGAGGTGGCGGGGGTGACCCAAAGATATCCGTCGAGGTCCTTGTCTTTGAGTTCGCTGTCGAGGCCGGCGCGGGTATTGGGGGCCCGGGGGGAAATCACGTCGACCTTCATCTTCGAGTGGCCGTTGTCGGTGAGTTCGGACTGGAGATCGAGGCCGAACTCGGCGTCGGGGGTGACGACGGCGATGTGGGAGGCGGATTTGGAGCGGTTGTTGAGGAGAGCGGCGCCGAAGATGATGCCGGCCATCAGCGCCGGGATCAGGATGGTCATGATGAGGAAGGAGCGGGTGCGGACGCGCTCGAGGTATTCGCGGCGGGCGATGAGCCAGACGTTACGCATGGACTTTGTCTCCGGCGAGTGCGGCAGGGGCTGCGGGTGCTCTCGGCGTTACATCTGCGTGGTTTGCCGCGCTGTCTGCGCCGATCTCTTCGATGAAGATCTCTTCAAGGGTGGGCTCCATCACTTCAAAGCGCGAGATGCGGGTGCCGCGGTGTACGGCTTCGGCGAGCAGAGGCTGGGCGTCGGGGCTGATGCCGTCCGGGGAGTGGAGCTTGATCTCCGCGCGACCGTTGTAGATCTTGGCTTCTTCGACGGAGGGATGCTGGAGAAAGGCGGTGTCGCCCTCGAAGGTCATCTGGACGCGGTTGCGGGGGTAGCGGGATTTGACCTCGCGCATGGATCCGGAGAGGACGAGTCGGCCGCGGTGGATGAGGGCGATGCCGTCGCAGAGCTTTTCGACCTGGTCCATGCGATGGGTGGAGAAGAGGATGGCTTTGCCTTGTTTGCGGAGGTCGACGAGCGTGTCTTGCAGGAGGGTGGCGTTGACGGGGTCGAGGCCGGAGAAGGGTTCGTCCATGATGATGAGGTCGGGCTCGTGGAGGAGCGCGGCGATGAACTGGATCTTCTGCTGCATGCCTTTCGAGAGCTCTTCCGTCTTTTTGCCGATGGCCTCGGTGATCTCCATGCGTTCGCACCAAGCATGGGCGCGCTGGCTCGCGGTCGTGGCTGAGAGGCCATGCAACTGGCCGAGAAAGATCAGCTGATCCATGACCTTCATCTTTTTGTAGAGGCCGCGCTCTTCGGGGAGATAGCCGACGCGGCTGAGCTGCGCGCGATGGAACGGTCGGCCGAAGAGCTCGACCGTGCCGGAATCGGGTATGGTGATGCCGATCATCATGCGGATGGAGGAGGTTTTGCCCGAGCCGTTGGGGCCAAGGAGGCCGAACATGGTGCCGGGCTCGATGGCAAAGCTCATGTCCTCGACGGCGATTTTGGTGTCGTAGGCTTTGCGGACGTGTTGGAGCTGGACGATGGGCATGACGCGGCTTTGCTGTAGTGGTTACCGTCATTTTAGCAGGGGAGATCGGCGGTGTTGCTGGGGCATCGGACGGGTTTCGGTGGGGATGGGAGTGGAGCGTCGGCGATCGGTGCAGGTTTGCGGATCGAGAGATCTGAGTCCGTTTCCGCAACGGTCTCCATTTCCGGTCTTTACTTCCGAACTTCCGATGTTCGATAAAGAACCTCCCGACTACCATCGCTGCATCCAAAGGCGTGTGAGACGTAGCTCCGCTGCAACGAGGAGGAACGATGAGAAGTTTGACGGGATGGGTTTTGAGCGGCGTGATGTTGCTGGGCGCGGCTGGCCCGGTGGCTGCAAGGGCGGATTGGCACGACAGGAACGGCAACTACAACAACGGCTTTCGCAACCAGCGGCCCTATGACGATCGTGGCGACCGGGATTATCGGCGGCGGCACCAGGGTGGGATTGGGCCGGGCAAGGGTGCATTGATCGGCGGCGCAGGCGGAGCAGTGTTGGGAGGGGTCTTTGGCGGAGGCATGAAGGGAGCTCTGATTGGCGGGGGAATTGGGGCCGGGGGCGGAGCTTTGCTGGGGAAGGCGCACCAGAACAGTGTCCGCAACCGCGACGACAGAGATTATCGGGATCCCCGATGGGATAACCGATAGAACCGGTGAGTCGTTCGGTATGAGTTTTGGTTCGGTGGTGGATTTGCCATCGGTTGCGTAGGAGAATAATGAGCAAGCGGAGGGAACGGGCATGAAGAAGATCGTCTGCACAGGGATTGTATTGATGAGCACTTTGGTGTTTGCGCCGATGCCGGCGGTGCTGGCGCAGCAGGGGAGCGGGACCTCCGGATCGACGGGGACCGATGCGTCGCCCATGCCGCTCGATCAGTTGCTGCCCATGACGGTGCATGAGGCGTGGGTCTCCAGCGGACGCGACGAGGATAAATTTTATGCGATGGTGAAGCAGCTGGCAGAGCTCAGTGCGCAGAAGCGAGGCGTGACCCTGCCGGACACCACCCAGGCTGGTCAGCGCGCCGGGGCGGAGTTCAAGACGCTTGCACGCAAGGATCCGGACCAGCTGTTGTATGTTGTGGTGGACACGATGGTGCAGCATGTAGCGGCGAAGCGGGCGGCAGCAGCGGCGGCTCCCGCACAGTAACTCTGCGAGGGTGTGGAAGGGGCTGGGCCTGAACCTGGGCTTAGATCTGCCTTAGATCCGGCCTTAGATCTGGGCTTAGAGTCGGTGAGAGATAACACAGGGTTGGAGCCTGGATCGTGTGCTGTCCCTCATCGCTTCACGTCTGGACACGCGCCGTCATGGTGCGGGCGTCCGCGGGGAGACCTCGGCTTGCTAGCATCGGTGTGTGCTCGAGCTTTCTACACCGATCCAGTTTGTAAAGCGTGTTGGGGAGCGCGTCGCCGAGGAGTTGGGTAAGCGCGGGGTGGGCACGGTGGAGGACCTGCTCTACCACCTGCCATTTCGGTATGAGGATCGGCTGCATCCGCGCCCCATCGCGGAGCTCGAGGCGGGTTCGATGGCGAGCCTGATCGGGGAGGTGCGGGGAACGGTGCTCCTGCGCACGCGGTCGATGCCGATCTTTGAGATGACGGTGGGGCAGGGTGTGAGCTCGGTGAAGTGCATGTGGTTCAACGGGACCTATCTGCGGGAGCGCTTCAAAGTGGGGCAGATGGTCGCGTTGTACGGGCAGCTCGACGCGTCTCGATCGGCGTCCGGGAAGTTGAAGATGGTGCAGCCGCAGTTTGAGATCCTACCCGGGCCGGGGGACAAGGACGATGGATTTGCGATGCTCGAAGTGGGCCGGATTGTGCCGGTGTATGAGTCGCTGGGCGGGACGACGGCGTGGGGCGCGAAGCTGACGTCGCGGTGGCTTCGGCGGGTGATCTGGTCGGTGTTTGAGGAGCTTGGGGCTGGGGCTTTGGCGGCGGCGGAGGGCGTAGCGGAGCCTGGGCAGGAGCAGGAGACGCTGCCTCGGATTTTGTTGGATCGGCTGGGTCTGCCGGGGCGCATCGAGGCTCTGCGAGCCGTGCATTTCCCGGCGGCGGGCACGCCGATGCGCGAGCTTGAAGATGCGCGAACGCCGGGGCATCGGCGGCTGATCTTTGAGGAGTTCTTTTATCTGGAGCTGGGCCTGGAGCTAAAGCGGCGAAGGTTGCGGGATCGGATTGGGACGGCGTTTGTGACCGATGCGAAGGTGCGTGAAGCCCTGAAGCAGGTGCTTCCATTTCGGCCGACCGGAGCGCAGAAGCGGGTGCTGGGAGAGATTGCCGCAGACATGCGGCGGACGCAGCCGATGCGGCGTCTGCTGCAGGGCGATGTGGGCTCGGGCAAGACGATTGTGGCGATGCAGGCGGCGCTGGTGGCGATTGAGAATGGGTATCAGGCGGCGCTGATGGCTCCCACCGAGATTCTGGCGACGCAGCACTACCTGTCGGCTCGGAAGCTGCTGGGCGAGGCGATTTCACCGAGGTCGGGGCGTCCGTATCGCGTCACGCTGTTGACCGGGTCGCTCGACGAGGGGGCGAAGCGAGAGGCGCGCGGGAGGATCTTTCGCGGGGAGACGGAGCTGGCGATTGGAACGCACGCGCTGATCGAGGAGAAGGTCGATTTCAGCAATTTGGGCCTGGTGATTGTGGACGAGCAGCATCGGTTTGGCGTACAGCAGAGATTCAAGCTGATGCGCAAGCCGGGGCCGGATGGAACGCAGTCGGAGCCGGATGTGCTGGTGATGACGGCAACACCGATTCCACGAACGCTGGCCTTGACGCTGTACGGCGACCTGGAGGCGAGTGTGATCGACGAGATGCCGCCTGGGCGAACGCCGATCGTGACCAGACGGACGACAGAGGCGAAGTCGGCGGAGGTTTGGAAGTTTGTGCGGCGGCAGGTCGCTCTGGGGCGGCAGGCGTACGTGGTGTATCCCGTGATCGAGGGCAGCAAAGACGACCAGGCGGAGTTGGATTTTGCGCGCGAGGAGGAGGGGGCAGACAGGGATCAGGGAACAGGGGCGAGCGAGCGGCTCGCACGGAAGGGAAAGGGTGCTGGGAGAGGAAGCGAGAGGGCGGCGGTTCTGCTTCCGAAGACAAAGCTGCGCGCGGCGACCGAGATGTATGAGGAGTTGCGCGGCGGTGCCCTGGCGGGGTTGCGGCTGGGTCTGTTGCATGGGCGGCTGAGCTCGGCGGAGAAGGAGGTGGCGATGCGACGATTCCAAAGGGGTGACACGGACGTGCTGATCGCGACGACGGTGATCGAGGTGGGCGTGGATGTGCCGAACGCATCGGTGATGGTGATCGAGCATGCGGAGCGATTTGGCCTGGCGCAGATGCATCAGTTGCGCGGGCGCGTGGGGCGAGGGGCGGCGAAGAGCTACTGCGTTCTGATGACCGGCGAAAAGGTGAGCGTGGGCGCGGAGGAGCGGCTGGACGCGATGGTGCGGACGCAGGACGGCTTCGAGCTGGCGGAGCTGGACCTCAAGCAGAGGGGGCCGGGGGAGTTCTTCGGGACGCGGCAGGCGGGTGCGCCGGAGTTGCGGGTGGCGAGCCTGGTGCGGGATCGCGATCTGCTGGAACTGGCCAAGCGCGAGGCGGCCGGATTTGCCGAGAAGCGCGATCCAGCGATGACGCAGGAGGAGGTCGAGAGCGTCTGGAGCCGGCTAAAAGTGCAATGGCAGCGGCGGTACGGTTTGGTGGAGGCGTAGGCGGGCGCTCGGGGTGAGCGCGCTCTTTAGAGGGCGGCGAGTGCGGCAAAGCAGAAGACGTGCTGAAATCATCTGTTCACGTCTTGTTCAAGATGCCGCAACATCTTCGCCCTACCGTAATGCCATGCGCTCAATTTTTGCTTTCATCTTTGTGGCACTCGTGCCCCTGTTTATTTCGCCAGCGACTGCAACGGCACAGTTCGAGAACGGAAGCATCGTTGGGACGGTTCGGGACAGTTCAGGAGCGGTGATTCCCGACGCTACGGTCAAGGTGACAAACCTGGCAACGGGTGTGGTCAGCACGCGGAGTTCGAATGGAGATGGGGAGTTTGAAGTTCCGGCGTTGCGGGTGGGGCAGTACAACGTGCTGGCGGCGAAGGCTGGATTCGCGACGGCGACGGCGACCAACATTGGGGTGACGATCTCGGGCCGGCAGAGGGTCGATCTGAACCTGAGTGCGGGGGAGGCAGAGACGACGGTAAACGTAGTCTCGGGTGTGAGCCTGCAACCGGAGACGGACACGAGCGAGCGCGGACAGATTGTGACGCAGCAGCAGATCGCGGCGCTGCCCCTGGTGAGCCGCAACTACTCGGACCTGATTGGGCTGACGACGGGGGTACGGCAGGCGACAGGGACGCTGACGAGCACGTCGAACACGGGGCTGGTGCGCGAGGGTGCGTTCAATGTGAACGGGCAGCGGTCGATCTTCAATAACTTCCTGCTCGACGGCATGGATAACAATGCGTATGGGGAGTCGAACCAGGGATTTTCGAACCAGATTATCCAGCCGGCTCCGGACGCGATCGCGCAGTTTCAGGTGGTGACGAACAACCAGGGCGCCGAGTATGGGCGGGCTTCGGGAGCGACGATCAACGTGGCGTTTATGCAGGGAACGAACACGTTTCATGGGCGCGTCTACGAGTTTCTGCGCAATACGGACTTGAATGCCACGGGATTTTTCCGGCCGCCAGGGGGGCGGAAGCCACAGTTCAATCGCAACCAGTTTGGCGGCAACATCGGTGGTCCGATCAAGCGGGACAAGCTCTTCTTTTTTGTGGATTATGAGGGGTTTCGACAAGCGCGCAAGCAGGTCTCGACAGCGACGCTGCCGACCAACAATCAGCGGGCCGGTGTGTTTGGTACAACGGTGTACGACCCATACACGGGGAAGGCGTATGCGGCGGGAACTTCGATTTTGACGGCTGCGGATATTTCGCCGATCGCGAAGACGATCGTCGGTCTGTTGCCGGCGGATACGAGCACGGCGGCGGCGAACAACTTCACAACCTTTCAGAGATCGCAGAACTATCAGGACAAAGGCGATGTGCGTCTGGACTATACGTTGAACTCGCGCAATTCGTTCTTTGTGCGTGTCAGCGAGTTGAAGCAGAATGCTACGGATTTCCCGATCTTCGGTCTGCCGATCGATGGGAACTCGAATGGAAAGCAGCGGATTC
Source organism: uncultured Acidobacteriaceae bacterium (assembly GCA_964236945.1). Taxonomy (GTDB): domain Bacteria; phylum Acidobacteriota; class Terriglobia; order Terriglobales; family Acidobacteriaceae; genus Edaphobacter. Next base: position 111,922 of record CAXSGC010000007.1, read on the forward strand.
TCGACCAGCAGGTGGCGGTGGGATACACGCGGGTAGTCGGGGCGAACCAGCTGCTGGATGCGCGGCTGGGATTGTCGCGGACCAAGGCGGGCAAGTTTTCGCTTTCGATCGGCGACAACCCTGGATTCACCTTTGCAGGGCTACCGACAGCACCGGCGGTGGCCGGCGGCATTCCGGGGATTTCAATCACGGGCATTGCCGCGCTCGGGCGGCAGACGACGAACCCACAGTTTCAGAATCCGGCCCTGCTTGATCCCAAGGTGAACTACACATGGGTGCTTGGCAGTCACTCACTCAAGTTCGGCTACGAGTATCAGCATATTTGGATGGCGGTGCAGGATACCAATCCGTTATACGGATCTTTCACCTTTGCCGGAGGATATTCGCGGCCGGTTGTAGGTGGACGGCTTACCGGAACGGCGACCACGGATAATTATGTCGCGGATTTTCTGTGGGGAGCTTCGAGTGCTTACTCGCTCTCTTCTTATTTTGTCGCCCATTTGCGGAATCAATCGCACTTCGGGTATGTGCAGGACGACTGGAAGGCGACGCCACGGCTTACTCTCAACCTAGGTTTGCGGTATGAGTACACGACACCTTACTACGAGCAGAAGAACCTTCAGTCGAACTTCAATCCAGCGGCAGCGGAAAGTGCTAACTTGCAATCGTTTATCTATGCCAAGCAGGGAAATAAGTACACGATAAATCCGGACAAGAACGACTTCGCTCCTAGGGTTGGCTTTGCCTATGCCGCCGACGACAAGACCGCTTTGCGCGGAGGTTACGGGATCAGCTTCTCGCACTATGATCGTGCGGGTTCGGGCAACATCCTTGCGATCAACCCGCCGCAGGCGCTGTTTGTAACGGTGACGCAGGCACCCACGGGTGCGGCAAAGTCACCCACATACACGCGAATGGATCAAGGATTTCCGGCAACAACGCTTACGTTTAATCCGAAGACGGATAACATCACCTATATCGATTCCAATCGATACCGCGACAGTTACGTGCACAGTTATTACCTGGATGTGCAGCGCACCTTGGCCAAGAACACCTTGCTCGATATTGCTTATGTCGGAAATTTTGGATTGAAGCTTCTGCAGATTGCCAACTATAACCAAGGAGACCCGCTGAACGGATTTCAGCGACCTGTTTCTAACTTTGGCGATATCACCTATCCCATCCGGGAGGCTTACTCACATTACGACTCGCTGCAGGTGCGGTACGAGCAGAGAATGGTTGCAGGACTTACTTTGCTGAACTCCTTCACCTACTCGCATGCGCTGGATAATGCTGGCGCCTCTCTTGAGGCCAATACACCGTCCCCACAGGATATTCGTAATCTTGCCGGCGACTACGGCCAGTCGGAGTATAACCAGCCATTGATCAATACCACATCGCTGGTCTATGACCTGCCATTTGGGCAGAACCGGCGGTTTATGAATACGGGCGGAGTACTCAACCAAGTGCTCGGGCAATGGCAGGTTTCGGCGGTGAACGAGGCGGAGTCCGGGTTTCCCTTCAATCTGACTTACAATCCGCCGACGTCGAACCAGGTTTCGGGCATCGCCGCAAGCTACCGCGGCGCGAATCTTTACCGGCCGAACCGGGTGGCCGGGGTGCCGCTTACAACTTTCAAGAAATCGCTCTCGAATGGAACAGCGCTCCAGTATGTGAACATCAACACGGCGACAAGACCGACAGGCGGAGCGACGACGATCCCGGTGAGTGTGGTCGGCGGGATTTTGCAGAGCCCGTTTGGGAATCTTTCGCGCGACCCGGGTCGGAGCCCGCTGTTTAACACCTTGAACCTATCGTTCAACAAGCGGTTTGATCTGCCGGTGGAGACGCTGAAGCTGGAGTTTCGCGGGGAGTTGTACAACTCGCTCAATCGTTCGAATTTCGCGCCGCCGTCAACGACGACCATCGCGAATTCCACGGCGACGGTGAATGGAGTCTCGACACCGATTCAGACGGGCGGCGCGATTACGAGCACGTTTGATCCTCGGATTGTGCAGTTTGGGTTGAAGGTCTTGTTTTAGAACGTTCTTTCGGCGGCGAGTTCATCCGAAACAATTCGTCAGGCATGAGCATGCTTTTACACTGACTTGAATGTCAGACGAAAAGTATGATCTCCTCTTCGAAACTCCTTCCCCGGATGAATATCGCCTCCTCCGTGTAGTTGCGGGCCTGAGCCCTAAGAGTGCTGAAGGCGCCGCCATCGGCTTGCCAAACACGTTCTTTGCTGTCGTTGTTCGTGCAGGCGGTGAGATGGTTGGCATGGGCCGCATCGTCGGCGATGGCGGACTGACATTTCAGATTGTCGACATCGCAGTCGATCCCAGGCATCAACGACGCGGTCTGGGCAAAACCATCGTTGGTCATCTGGTCGACCATCTGCGATCTACTGCCCCGGCCGGTGCTCATGTGAGCCTGCTCGCGGACGGGCCCGCGAAGCACCTGTACGTACAATTCGGCTTCAGAGAGACGGCGCCCGCCTCTGTTGGAATGGATCTCCCGGTCCTGTGACGATGTTCGGCGAGAGCCAGACGCCAGGGAGAACTGTTTTGAATTTGACTTAGGGTTTGGCGCGACTCGCTTCCGCCTGAAAGGCTGGATTCTTACCCAGGCTAAGAAGATTGGCCATAAGGCGGAAGGAGCCGGGAACGCCCTCGGGCATCTCGCGGAAGAAGGCGAACGAGGTGTAGATATAGGCTCCCCGGCCGGTGCGGGCGTAGACGAGGCCGCCGCGCTGCGGGTCCTGATCCTTGTCGTGGGTTTCGGTGAGCGCGATGTAGTGCGGGTCCCACGAGCGCAGGAAGCCGTGGCCGCGTTCTTCAACCCATCCTGTAAAGTCGGCTGGAGTGATGCGGTTGGGCCAGGTGAGGATGGGGTCTTCGGGCACGAGGAGGGTGACGGCGTTATCCTCTTCGACGACCTTCTCCGGGTCGGACGAGAGGCTTAGCGGGTACGGGCCGAAGTTGCGGTCGTACTCCGGCGTCTGGTACTGAACCACGACGATGCCGCCGGCCTTGGCGTAGCTGAGCAGGCGGTTGTTGAGGGTGCGGAGTTCGGGGCGGGCGGCGTACGTGCGAATGCCGAGAAGGATGGCGTCGTACCGCGAGAGGTCGGCGCCGGCGAGGTCGTCGGGCGAGAGGAACTGCACGTGCAGGCCAAGGTCCTCGAGAGATCGGGGGACGTCGTCGCCGGTGCCGGCGATGTAGGCGACGCGAAGATCCGGTGCGACTCGGACGTCAACGCCGGTGGTTCTGTACGCGGACGGCCGATAGAAGGGGTAGGGACGCAGGCCGGTGTACCCGACCGTCTGAAAGCCCTGCCGATACTCGCGGCCGCCGGATTCGCCGACGGCGGTAACGGTATAAGGTTTGGCCTCGACGCCGTTGGGGGTGACCTGAAAGGTGAGGGTACGGTCTTCGCCGTCGGTAGCAGTTGCGAAGTCCGCGACGGCCGGGTTGGCGGTCCAGCCGGGTGGAAGCTCGAGATGGACGGTGCCGGTGGCGGGACCTTTCACGCTCGAGTGCACGAGCACGGCCAGACGGAGTTGCGCATTCGTCAGGGGGACGATGCCGGCCTCGGGCGAGACGGTGAGCGAGATGGCAGGGGCGACCAGGAGCGGCTCCGGGAGCGGTCCAGGGCCGGTGATGCGATGGATGGTCTGGACGATGCCGGAGAGGTGGGCTTCGACGCCCATGTAGGTGTAGGTGACCTCGGCAGAGAGGGGGTACGGCATGTTCGGCAGGTTGAGGTCGGCCGGGTCGAGGATGTCGTAGAAGGGCTGTTCGAGGTTGGGACGGAAGAAGTACGGTCGGGTGAGGCTGGCCTCTGCCGGGACGGAGGCGGAGAAGATTTGATCGCGGCCTTCTCCTGGGGTGAGGGCGCTGGGAACGGACGGGGCGGATTGGCTGGGGACTGGAGCGGGGCGGAGGGGAGGGCCTTCCGTCCGGGCCGGAGCGGTGGCGCCTGGAGTCTGGGCGGGAGCAGTGGCGGGGGCCGCGGGCGGGGTGTCGGCGGTGATGCTCCAGGGCGGACCGGCATGCGAGATCAACTCGGAGCGAAGGACAGTGACGGCCTCCGCGCCCTGGTTGGCGAGGTGGAGATTGACGTTGAAGGTCTGGCCGGGGATGACGGTCTGCGAGGTGCCGGCCTGGTTGGACATGTCGCCGAACGGTCCGAAGCGGGAGGTGTCACGGCCGTTGAGGATGGTGGCCTGGACGCTGAGGGCGAGCGCCTGCCCGAGCGCGGTATTGAACTGGTCGCGCTTGACCTCGAGCTCGTGGCGCATGTTGTACTTCGCGTCCTCTGGGAGGCTGCTCGCGGCGAGATCGCGAAGGAGGGTGTCGGTCTTCGCGAGTCCCTGGCTGAGGGCCGGGGCAGACTTTGCGGGATCAGAGACGGCGGTCCGGTAGAAGGCGTTTGTGGCCTCGGTGACGCTGGCCGCGATCTGGTTGAGACGGTCGCGCCAGGGCTGGCGAATCGGGGCAGGAGCGTAGTCGGCGATGCCGGCCAGAGTGGTGTCGATGGCCTCAAAGAAGCTGGTTTCGTGCTGCGGCAGAGTAGAGCTTACGCGCGAGGCGTAGAGGTGGTAGGGCGAGAGGAATTTGCGGGCGGGCGGAGCGCCGATACCGCCGTTCTGGGACTTCTGCTGACCCAGACCTTCGCGGGCGACGGCGAGATCGGAGCGTCCGACGAGCGGGTTATAGGTGGATTCGGGGATCTCGACGGTCGTGGAGGGTATGCCGTCGATGGTCTGGCCGGAGACGTAGTTGCGGAATCGGACGGGCTCCCAGTGGCCGGTCGCGTAGTCGTAGATGCCGCGTTCGGTGACACGGGCAAAGGGAACACGAGCGTAGACCTTGAGGGGCGCCCAGGGGCGAAGTCCGGCGTGGATCTGGTCAGGAAACACGTTTGGATCGGCGGCCGCGTTGAAGACCTCCTGGGCCATAAGGCCGGAGACCTGATGATGGCCGTGACCGTCGGAGACATTGCCGGCAAAGGATGAGGTAACCACGAGCGGACGCGTAAGACGGACGACCCGGACGCAGTCGTAGAGGACGCGGTCGTGACCCCACTGTTTGAGTGCTTCGTCGAGGGTTTTGGAGAAGCCGAAGTCGGTGACGCGCGTGAAGTACTGGTGTACGCCGTAGAACTGATCGGCGGCGAGGAGTTCCTCGGTGCGAAGGATGCCGAGTTGGTCCCAGAAGTCGGCCGACATGAGGTTCTGGCCGCCTTCACCGCGGTTGAGGGTGAGCAGCGTGGTATCGGCTCCCTGATCGCGGCTCTCATAGGCGAGCATGCCTCCGTCCTCATCGTCTGGGTGGGCGACGATGGCGATCAAAGAAGCGCGCGACCCTAGCTTTTTGAGTGTCTGTGCCAGGCCGGCGCTGCCCAGGTCGATCGCGAGGGGCGAGGCAAAGGCTGATGGCTGGCGATCCGGCCCCGCTGCCCAAACCTCGGCTGCTGTCTGAATCTGGGCTGGCGATGAGGTTGCAAGGAGAGCCGTGCAAAGAAGGATGTTCGGGGCGAGCGCGAGCCGCATGGACATTGGACTCCTGGGTGAGGGGGACGATGCAGCGATAGGCTGCGCCTTCTCCTTAAGATACGTCTCAAGACGGATCTCTGTTTCTGTGCCGGCTCGCGTTTGGCATGGGTGTGAAATTCAGAGAGCGATGGCCGAGACGAGAGGCGGAGCGAGAGAGGCATCGGCAGCTTTCGCCGGGGCATAAAATACATATTGCGGAAGCAACTTATGCGCTTCCGCAGGAACAAGGAGATTACAGAAATGGTATCGACACGAGCTATGACGGCCCGAGTAGCGCTGATCGCGTTGCTAGGCGCGGGGACGGTGTTGGCTCAAGATGCACCTTTGGCCCAGACAACGACAACAACGACTCCGGTAACCAGCCAGATGAGTCAAACGACGGTGACAACGACGACACAGGACCCGACAACACCGACCGTCGCTCCGATGACCAAGAGCGAACTGAAGGCTCAGCGCAAGCAGCAGAAGCATCAAGAGAAGGCTGCCATGGCGAACAGCAAGGCCGCCAAGGATGTTGCAAATGCCAAGAAGCACCAGAACGAGGCGGTACAGGAGCAGGAGAAAGCTGCTTCTCCCAAGCCGTAGAACCTGGGGCCATAAGAGCACTGAGGCCGAAGCCTCCGTCTAGTACGGTGACCTTCTAGAGTCGTACTCGAAGAGGATACTGCGCTTCGGT